>DEEV01000025.1:0-6939 GCA_002350445.1 Treponema sp. UBA2869
TACTAAGAAATTGCGCTGAAAAATCTATAAAATAAATTTGAGATAGAACTATGAATTTCCTTTTCATTTTTAATTCGGTAATGCTTGGAATTGGGCTTGCAATGGATGCATTCACGGTGTCTATTGCGAATGCGATGAATGAATCCGGAATGCGTTTTAGACGTATGTGTTTATTTGCCGGCGTTTATGGATTTTTTCAGTTTATAATGCCGGTAATTGGCTGGACAGGCATTCACTTTGTAATTTCTAAATTTATATTTATTAATCGTTTTGTTTATGTTATTGCTTTTGTGCTTCTTATGTGGCTTGGAATTAAGATGATTGTTGAAACTTTAAAAGAAAATTCTGAAGGTTTAAAAACAAATAATGAAGCCGTTGTAAAGATTTCTATTGGTCTTTTAATTGTTCAGGGCATTGCGACTTCTATAGATGCACTTTCTGTTGGGATTGCAATTGCTGACTATAGTTTTTTACAGGCTGTAATTTGTTCCTTAATCATCTGTATTGAAACATTTTTTATATGTTTAACAGGTCTTTTTATTGGGAAAAAAATTAGTGGCTTGCTTTGTAGAAAAGCCGGCATTCTTGGTGGTTTAATTTTATGTGGTATTGGAATCGAAGTTTTGGTTTCTCACTTTATTGCTTCTATATAGAAGAGAGATGAGGAAGCAGTTCTTCAAAATAGTATTTATCTTCTATTTTTTTCTTTCCGCAGGTATGTCCAAGTTTTCTGTCGGCCCTGATTCGTTCTCCGTGAAAATCGCTTCCGGCGGTTATAAAGTAGCCAAGGCTTCTCCCAAGTTCTTCAAGTCTTTTACATTCTGTTACTCGTGCGCCGGGATGATAAGCTTCTAAGCCGGCAACGCCTCTTTCGTGATAATTCTTTAATTCATCGGGCATTTTTCCCCAGGAAATATAAAGTGACATAGGATGTGCAATTACAGGAATTCCACCGGATTCTCTTATTGCAATGATTGCTTCGTCCAGATTTGTCGCGACTCGTTCTGCATAACAGGAGCGCCCTTTGCACAGATAAATATCAAATGCCTGTTGCGTAGTTTTTACAATTCCTTTTTCCTGTAAAATTGCTGCAAAATGGGGTCGCCCAATGACTGTGTTTGGAAACTTTTGTTTTAGTTCTTCATACGTTATCTTGATCCCTTTTTCCTGTAATTTTTGAATAATCTGCATGTTTCTGTTTTCTCGATTTTTAATTACATTTTCCAGAATTGCTTTTAGTGATGGAGCGATGTGCGTAAATCCTAAGCCTAAAAGATGAAATTCTCCGCTGTGGTGTGTTATATTTAATTCGATTCCCGGAACAAAAATTAATTTTTGTTTTTCTGCTTCTTTCCTTGCTTCTTCAATTCCATCTACAGTATCGTGATCTGTAATGGCGATAGCTTTTATATTTTTTTCTGCGGCTTTTTGAATAATTTGTGTGGGTGTGTATTGTCCATCAGATGCTGTTGTGTGAATATGTAAATCAATCATAAAAATAGAATAGCATAAAATTAAAATGTTTGATATAATAGTTAAGATAGATATAGGTTCTCAATAGAGGATTTACACCTGAAGCGAGGAGATGGAAATGCCAAAGGCAATGCAATTTACAAAAGGTTCTATTATCTACTTTGAAGGCGATCGTGATGATCGTATTTATATTGTTCAAAGTGGATCTGTTCTTCTTTCTGGAACTGAAATGGAATCTGGAATGGCTGTTGCAGAACATATAAAAAATGGTGAATTTTTTGGCGTAAAATCAGCTTTGGGACATTTTCAGAGAGAAGAAACTGCAACTGCGTTAGTGCCTACTGTTGCTGTAGCCCTTACTGTTCAGGAATTTGAAATCTTGTTCAGCAATAACAAGCCTCTTATTATGAAGATGCTTAGGGTTTTTTCTAATCAGTTGCGTCAAATTCACAAAAAAATTGAATCAACACTTAACAATATAAAACAGGACCAGCAGACAGGAATGTTCGCTGTTGCAAAAAGTTTTTATGACGATGAAGAATACCGTTCCTGCTGCGATGTTCTTACAAAAATGCTTAAACGTTATCCAAGTAATAGTCATCTTGATGAAATAAAGAATCTTTATAAAGATTCAAAAATGCGAATGGAAAAGCTTGCAATTCGCAACAGAGGCGCTGCTCAACCTGAGTATGAAGAAGAATTGAGCGGAAGTTCAATAAAGCTCTTTTCTTTGCCTGCATTTGAGCGTTTTGCAAAAACTTATGAGCCTGGAGAAGTTATTATTTCTGAATACGAGCCAGGTGATTGTTTCTATTTGATTCAGAGTGGAAATGTACAGCTTATTAAGTGTGTAAATGGAACAAAAAAGAATCTTGATATTCTTAAGCCGGGAGAATTCTTTGGTGAAATGGCAATTCTAGATAATTCTCCTCGTTCTGCAACCTGTATGGCTATTGGTAATGTAAAGTGCCTTGAATTTAATAAAGAAAACTTTGAACTTTTGATTACAGGAAATCCTCAGATGGCTTTGCTGCTTCTTAAGCTTTTCTGTAAACGAATTTATGACCAGAAGCGCCGCTTTAGAATCCTTACTATTACAGATTTGCAGGCTAGAATTGCAGATGTATTCCTTATGCTTGATGAAATGAATCCTAGTGGCAAGGAAAATGAAAAGCAGCGCCGCTTTAATGTTACTTTTGGTGATATAGCTCATTGGGCAGGTTTAAGCCAGGAAGTTACAAGAGATGAGATAAACAAACTTGTTGAAAAACGCAAGATAGAAGTTTATGATACCTACATTATTGTTTCGAATATTAATGATATGAAGCGTATGTACGACACCCGTTCCGGTGCTATAAACCGTTAGTATTATTGGTAGATATATTGCCAACTTAGCTCACCTGGTAGAGCAGCTCCCTCGTAACGAGCAGGTAAACAGTTCGAGTCTGTTAGTTGGCTAAAGGTTGAAAAAGGTTACACATGCCTAGGATATTTGGCATGTGTTTTTTTTTTCATAAAATCGAACTGTTTAGCGAAGAGAGCGCTTAAAAAAGCGAGCAGTGCGGAGCTTTTTTTCTTAAGAAGTTTTCACCATTTTATGTCATTTTATATGGAATAAAACTATTTTATATGATACTTTTCAGTATGTTTTAATTTTGCAGTCTTTATAAAGATTTGCATAGATTTGATTCTTAAAAGGAGAATTTCGATATGAAAAAGATGTCGATAAATTTACTTATCATTGCAATCCTTGCAAGTGTTTTTGCCGGTTGTAAAAAAACAGAAGCAACAAGTAAAGCTTCTGTGTCAAAATGGAATAAGGAATACGGCAATTTTATTAAATCTGGCTGGGTTGTTTATGAAGAACAAAAAGACGGTAAAATGTATGCCATAAAGCAGGCTTCTTATGGCGATGATGTTTTGCTTGTTTATTCAGATCCAGACAATAAAATCCTGGACCGAAAAACTGCAACTCGTCATGTTGTTTCAACTGGTGAAGAAGATGAGTTAGAATTTATTCACATTATTTTAGATAATGATCTTGGTGAGGAAACTGATTATTGGACACGCGCAGCTTTTGTAGCTCCTCCAAAATGTATGAAAGTTGTAATGGCAACAAAAGACATTTTTACTTATTCAAAACCTGATGGAATGAGTTTTTCTAAAACAAATCTTAAAAAAGGCGAGTTGATTGTTAGTAATTTCTTCTTTGAGGACGAAAATCGTGAGCTTGAAGACGCAAAAGATTACTACGAAGCTTTTGTTTATAATGGTGAAGATTTTGGAAAGACAATTTATGTTAAAAAAACAGACTGTACAGATTCTGGTATAACTATTGAATTGTACAGAACAATTATGGCTTTGAATAAGGATACAAAAACTGTAGTTGCAGATGAACTTGCAGGAAGAATTCTTCAGGCTTTGCCATTATCTCAAGATTCTGAATTGCTTATAGATACATTAAAAGCTTCTGATGCACCATTTTCTGATTCTGTAAAAGAGCGAATTTCAAACTATACTCGTGGTGGAGACGGCTATGCTTCTAATGCTGCAGATGGTCGTGGCGGCGATTATGGTTATGAAGAAGACTATGATTATGGATATGCAGATGGTTATGGTGGAGTAGAGGAAGGCGATGCCAGCAATGATTTTTCTGACGAAGATGACGGAACCGGTTATGTAAAGAGCGGTTATCCATTTGCAGAAGAAGGCGAATATTAATTTTAGGAGTGCGATAATATGATGAAAAAGGCGTTTGTATTTATATGTTTAGCATCATTTGCAGCTTTATCTTTTGCAAAAGATGCAGTTATGCTTAGAAGCGGCGGAATTTTGCGTACAGATAAGGGGAACGGCGGAGTTGAATGGGCAGCAAGTGTTCCAGCTGGTGCAGTTCTTTCGGTTGAAAGTGATAAACCTGTTCCACTTACAATGATTACAACTGATAAGAAATATGATAACATAATGTTTTACAAGGTTTCTTATGAAGGTAAAAAGTATTATGCCCGTGAATCTGAAATTGCCTTTGGAAAAATAGCTGTAATTACTGAAGATACGACTTTGTTTGCAACAACAAAATTAAGTTCATTTATAAATGCCCAGCTTGAAGCAGGCACTGTTGTTGTTGCTAATGAGAATAGTCATCCGGCTTATAATTTTTCTTTCGAAGATGAACTTAATCTTACTGATGTAAAATATTATTCAGAGAATTCTGGAAAAGTTGTAATGCGTTATGTTTTTGACACAAAGGTTTCTTCTGATAAAGATGACATTAAGGCCGTTCTTATGGTAGATAAAGCTTTGGCTTTAAAAGACCGTGCGCAGAAAAAAGAACTTTTCAAAAATGCAGCAAAGCTTACCTCTGGAAAAGAATTTTCAGATTATGTAGCAAAATCTTATGATTCAGTTTTTGGTTCTGTAAAAGCTGCAAATATGGTAGATCTTTCTGGAAAAGTAAAAACTCCGGATGGTTCAAATGTAAATTTGCGCGAAGAACCTGTAGATGGAAAAGTTGTTACACAGCTTTCAAACGGTGACGAAATTTACTACAGCGGTAATCTCTGGATTGTTGAGGTAAGCAGGGAACAGTCAACATTTGATAATATTACGGCTCCGTGGTACTGCCTTGAAAATTCTAATGGCGATCGTTGCTGGATATTCGGCGGTTACGTAGAACTTGATGTGCCAATTCAGCTCGAAAAGAATGAAAAGAAATAAGCTTAAATGAAAAAGCGCACCTTAAACTGCGGTATTATTGCCGCAGTCCTTTTGTTTTTGGGATTATTCATTTCGATAAGCCGGGGTATAGGTTTTCCCCTTTCTCAGCTTGTTACTGTCATTCTTTCATTCCTTTTAATTCAGCTTTCCTTTGGCTTTGCGTTATTCGGAATTATAAAACCTCAGAAATCTATTTCGGGGATTATACTTTGTTCTGTTGCAATACTTGGCTTTGTTATAACTTATATGATGCCAATGGTTATTGGAATTCGGGAACTTATTCTGGATCATATTCAAGACAGAAGTTATTCTGAAGATTATTTTTTAGATTCAAATAAAAATAAAATTCACTTTACATTGGGTGAAGGAAATTTTTTATATGGAACCACAGACTATTATCCGTATGACGGAATTGATAAGAAATATTATTTCGGCGTTTACAATATTGATCCAGATGACGAAGAATATAATAAGTATACTTATTGTAACTGGCTTTTCCCAGAAAATCAGAATCCTATGGTAGGAATTGAATCTTACTATGGTTGTGTTGAGTTTGAGAAAGCAAACAGACAAACAAAAGTTTACTCTGGAGGTAGTAAATGTCTTGTTTTGCCATGGGGAAAGAATTATGCCATATGGGAAAAATCTAAGGAAAAAATACCACTTAAGCAGCCAAATATTCACAGAGAATACAACGGCAAAGCAGAAACTTTTGTAGACACTGATGTCTTGTATTATATTCAGGCTCTGAGCCTTTTTGATTCTGGTATCTATTGTGACTTTATTGATTTTCTTTTAGAAAAAGACATGTTTATTTGTAAAAATGGTACGAAAAAAGGAGGAGAATGGTATTACAAAAACAATGTAATTTCCGGAGCGGCAACATATTTTAATAATAATGAGTTGCTGGAAGATTCGGTAATCAAAATTGGAACAAAAATAGATGAGCTTGTGTCTTATATGGGGCCTGGTCATTATTATACAACTCGGGAAAATAAAACAATTGAATATTCTAAAACAATGGTCGTAGGTAGATTTGATGAAAAATTAAGGGCAACCGGATTACTTTTTACTTACAATGATAAAGACGAAATAACTGAAATTCGCTTTTACTGTGAACCAATTGATTAAAGTTCATAAACTATTGAATGAAAAACGAAAAAGCATTAAATTATATTTTGGTATATTTGGGTCTCTTGGAGAGGCTTCTATATAAATTAAGGAGTTCTAAATGACAGTTAATGACATTAAACATGCTGGAATTAAAGCATGGATTGAAGAATGTGTTAAGATGTGTGAACCTGACAATGTTGTGGTTTGTGATGGTTCAAAGAAAGAGTATGATGAGTTGATGCAGAAATGTGTTAAAGCAGGTCTTGCAACACCATTGAAAGCTAAAGAAAACTGCTTCCTGTTCCGCTCTCTTCCAAGTGATGTAGCTCGTGTTGAAGCTCGTACATTCATTTCTTCTAAGAAGGAAGAAGATGCTGGTCCTACAAACCACTGGATTGACCCAGTTGAATTGAAGGCTACAATGAAAGGTCTTTACACAGGTTGTATGCACGGACGTACAATGTATGTAATTCCATTCTGCATGGGTCCACTCGGATCTCCAATTGCTAAATACGGTATTGAGCTTACAGACTCTGAATACGTTGTATTGAACATGGACATCATGACACGTGCCGGTGAAAAGGTATGGCAGTACCTCGGTACAGACGGTGACTGGGTTCCATGTCTCCACTCTGT
>DEEV01000025.1:7129-14467 GCA_002350445.1 Treponema sp. UBA2869
ATGCTTATTCTTAAGCTCACAAACCCTAAGGGTGAAGTAAAATATGTAACAGGTGCTTTCCCAAGTGCTTGTGGTAAAACAAACCTCGCTATGTTGATTCCTACTATCCCAGGATGGAAGGTTGAAACTGTAGGTGATGATATTGCATGGATGAAGTTCGGAAAAGACGGACGTCTCTACGCTATCAACCCAGAAGCTGGTTTCTTCGGAGTTGCTCCAGGAACATCTGCTGAATCTAACAAGAACGCTCTTATTTCTGCTGAAAAGAACACAATCTATACTAACTGTGCTCTTACAGAAGACGGAGACGTTTGGTGGGAAGGAATTGGATATCCTGCAAAGGGTAAGCTTGTTGACTGGAAAGGAAATACACGCGACGCTCTTCCTAAGGACAAATCTCCTAAGGGTGAAGAATTTGCTCATCCAAATGCACGCTTTACAGCTCCTGCTGGACAGTGTCCATGTATCGCATCTGACTGGGAATCTCCAGAAGGTGTACCTATTTCTGCTATTTTGTTCGGTGGACGCCGCCCTTCAACTGTACCTCTCGTACACCAGGCTCGTTCATGGAATCACGGTGTATTCCTTGGATCTATCGTAGGTTCAGAAATCACTGCTGCTTCTACAATCAACGCTGCTGAAGTTGGTAAGATTCGTCGTGACCCATTCGCTATTCTCCCATTCTGTGGATACAACATGGGTGACTACTTCCAGCACTGGATTGACGTAGGTGCTAAGGCTGATCAGGACAAGCTTCCTAAGATCTTCTACGTTAACTGGTTCCGCAAGGACGAAAACAACAAGGATCTCCCAGGTGGATTCATGTGGCCAGGATACGGCGATAACTCACGCGTTCTCGCATGGATTTTCGACCGCTGTAACGGCGTAGACAATGCTGTTGATACCCCAATCGGCCTTATGCCAAAAGAAGGCGCTCTCAACACAGACGGTCTTGCTGACTACTACAAGAAGACTCTCCCAGAAATCCTCAAGGTTGATGTTGAAGGATGGAAGAAAGAGGTTAAGGATGTTAGAGAAAACCACTATCCTAAGTTTGGAAAACATCTTCCAAAAGAACTTACAGGTATTCTCGACGACCTCGAGTCACGTCTTAATAAAGCGTAAGTTAAATATTTCTGGTGATTGAGCTTGTCACAATCGCCAGAATAGCAAAAGCCCTGCATTTAAGTGCGGGGCTTTTTTTATTTGATAAGATAATAAATTTATAAATTTTTCTTGTTCCGGATGATTTTCTTTTTACAATACAGTAATCTTAAGAGCGTATAATGACCGTAACTTCTAAAAAAATAGACATGCTGAATGGTTCTCTCTGGGATAAAATCCTGCTTTTTGCGCTACCGATTGCGGCATCCAGCATTTTGCAGCAGTTGTTTAATTCGGCTGATCTTGCGGTTGTAGGACGCTTTGCCGGAAGCGAGGCTGTAGCTGCGGTGGGAAGTAATGCACCGGTCATAAACCTTATAATAAATATTTTTCTTGGACTTTCGGTTGGTGCAAATGTTGTAATTGGGAATCTTCTTGGCAGGGGCAATTTTTCTGCGTCACGAAATGCGGCAAATACAGCTATTTGTGTTGCGGGGGTTTCCGGCTTTCTTTTGATTTTTGTCGGCTTTTTTATTGCTCGTCCTGTTTTATTAATGATGGGCACCCCCGATGACGTTATTGATTACGCTGTTGAATATCTTCGTATTTATTTTGGCGGAATGCCGTTTGTAATGCTTTATAATTTTGGTTCGGCAATTTTACGAAGTAAAGGCGATACAAAAAGACCTCTTTATTCTTTAATTTTAGCCGGAGTTATTAACTTTGTTCTAAACTTAATTCTGGTTATTATTTTTAAGCTTGATGTTGCTGGCGTTGCAATTGCAACTGTTATTTCTAATGTTGTCTGTTCTATTCTAGTATTATATTTTTTAATGAATGAAGAAAATTCCATCCGGATCAGTTTTAAGGAACTTAAAATTCACAGAGTGTATTTGATTCAGATGATTAAAATTGGTGTTCCTGCCGGACTTCAGGGAATGGTATTTAGTTTTTCGAATGTTGTGATTCAAAGTGCAATAAACAGTTTTGGTGCTAGTGCAATGGCTGGTTCGGCGGCTGAATTAAATTATGAATATTACAGTTTTTTTGTTGTAAGCGCTTTTAATCAGGCGACGGTTAGTTTTACAAGCCAGAATTTTGGTGCTGGTAATGTTAACCGTTGCAAGGCTATTTATAGAATTTGCATGGCTTTTAGTATTGGCATTTCGGCTGTTATGGTTATTGCCTTTGTGATTTTCCGTGCTTTCTTTATTGGAATTTATACGGTTGATCCTATTGCAATTGAATATGGTATGCTTCGTATGCTTGTTGTAGAAAGTTTCGACTGTCTTATTAATACGTATGAAATTTCTGCGTCGTCATTGCGTGCTATGGGATATTCGTTGCTGCCGGCGATAGAAACTGTTTTTGGTGTTTGCGTGCTTCGTATTGCCTGGATTTATACGGTATTTGCTTATTACAGAAAACTTCTTGAGCCTTTACAAGCCTTTGGTGTTTTGACTGCTGTTTATCCTGTTTCGTGGGTGATTACCGGTTCAATTGTAATGTCTACCTACTTTGTAATTCGCCATAAAGAGTTTAAAAAGCTACAGGCTGCGGCGAACCTGTAGCTGCTATAAAAAATTACTGAGGAATGTGGATCCAGGTTAGTTCATGCTTGTTGTAGTTTAAGTGAACGATGCGGCTGTCTGGAATTTCTGCAAATTTTTGAATTAACGGCCAGTTTATTTCACCCTGCATTTTTATTGTACAAATCATTTTGAGATCAGGGTTTATGGCGAGCCATTTGTTTATCCAGTCAAAAAGGCGTTCGGGGTAACAGATTACGTCTGAAAAAATCCAGTCTACGGGGCCGACCTGTTCGGGTGTAAGCGTAAACGCGTCGTGTGTCATAAAAGTAATGAGCGGATTTTTCATCAGCGAGTCGGCAAGTGGTGCGCGGTCAACTGCCAGAACCTGTGCACCAAGTCCTGCCAGAACCCATGTCCAGCCGCCGGGGCAGGCGCCTGCTTCGAAACAGCGTTCGCCCGGTTTTGGTAGTTCGCAGCCGGTAAAAAGTCGGGCTAGAGTAAGGCTTTCCTGAATTTTAAGGTAAGCGCGGCTTGGCGGATTTTCGTGGTCTTCTATAAATTGCAGTGTACCTGCGGGCAAAAAGCTTGAGGTTTTTGCGCTGGCAATGAGCGTGTGTTCGTCTATGAGTGTGTAAAGTCCTATAGGGCTTTGTGGTATTTCTACCGGGAATTTTCGTTCTTTAAGGTTTATGTACGGGAGTTTTTCCTGTACAAGCTGGGCGCGTCGAAAGCAGGTGTACTGGTACGGTGCCCAGTTGCGCTGCATTTTTTTTAGTTCTGATGCGGCCTGACCGATGGAATCGAAATTCAGGAAAAACGGCTCTTCCATTATGGTGCGGGCCCAGTAAGGTTTTATTGTCTGGGAAGGTGATGGCGCGTCTGGGGCGGAAGTTTCCGGAAGGTCTTCAAAATAGAAAAGGTCTCCGTAAACTGCGGCCGGTTTTTGTTTTATACCGAAACGCCTTTGAAGTTCTGACAGTAAAAGTTCCGATTGTTCTGGAAATGCAAGAAATGCTTTTTTCATCTTATTTTATGCTGGAAAAAATGTCGTCGCTGTTAATTTGCTTTAGTTTTTCTATAAAATCTGAAAGTCGTGCGGCATCAGGTGAATAAAGAATTTTTAAACCGATTGTTGTGTTTCCTTCGTGCTCTTTTACCCATTGCGGCTGGCATCTTAAATTTAGCGGAGCTGACATTTCGTTGTGAAGTGGAGAAATCTGAACTTCGTATTCAGTTTCGAGATCTACTATAACAGGAACAGAATAATGAATCTGGCAGCCTTGAAGACTTATATCGTCTAAAACGCCAGGCAGGGCACATAATTCGTTTGCAATGATGCGTCCTATTTCCTTATATCTGGGATGCTGTCGGTTTTCTATACCCATAACCGCATTATAAGGGAAAAAGGGGGCTTGTGCAATTATGGTGGAGTTTTTCTAAAATAACTGCAAAAATGAATGCAATTCCTTATTTTACAACCATTACTTTGCGGGTTTCGTCAAAGCCGCCGCCTATTACACGTATAAAGTAAAGTCCGCGGGCTACGGTGTTGCCTGCGTTGTTTCGGCCGTCCCATGTAAAGAAATGCTCGCCGGCTTCTGTTGTGCCGTGATTCAGATATTTAATTATGTTTCCGTCCAAAGTCATAACAATTACGTTTAGAGTGTCGTGCGAGTTGGATTTTACTCTTAGGATTGTTTTTTCGCCGTTTGAAACATTTATAACNNTTGTAACACCGCCGCGCTGCTCGGTTATGTCTTTTATTCGGAATGACCACAAATCCATAGAAGTAATGTCCGACGGGTTTTTGAGGCGGATAAAGTAGAGGGGGAGTTTATTTGAAATATTGTAACTTGGAGTTCCACCACTCATTGAAAGAATTGGATTAAGACAGAGAGTTTCTTGTGTTGTCCCGGAAGAATCAAAAAGTCCAAAAAGGAAAGAAACCTGAGTGCCATTTGAAAAATCTTTTACAGCGGTTTCATCAAAATAGAATTTTAATCCTTTTGAAGTATCAGTATCATCAAGTGGGATTCCATCGAGAGTTTTAAAATTTGTATTAACCGTTGCCGCATATGCCGGGAAAAGTCCTTCATCAGCTATGCCTGCATCGGTATTTTTTGGAGTCCAAATGCGTAATGAATCTCCAATGTCGGAATTATATTTTGTGCTTTGTGAACCAGAATCAGGTGCTGCGGAATAATACATGCGAAGTGTAAAGTTTGCAGGATTTGTATTAAAAAATGGGAATGGATCAGAAGCAGATTCAGGTTCCTGACTTAGTACAGACGTTATAACTGTGACAGGCTTATCGTGTATAAGAGTTCCGTAATTTTTCTGTTCTGCATTCCAGTCGTGAACTGCCCAACTGCCGTTTTCATAAAGATTTTGTGTGATATTCTGACCATTATATTCAATATCATTATTGTAAGCGTACTGCGGATTTACGCCATTTGCAGCAAAATCTGAAAGAGCGTGCGCCTGATACATTGGCATATAATTTCCTACAGCGTCCTGAATAAATGTTACGTAGCTGCCGGAAAGACCGGTAATTGGGTCGGACGAAGTTGCGTTGTAAGTATGTCCGTCAACTGTACCAGCATTTTTAATTCGTATGTAAGTATTTTTTATGTCTTCAATTGTAGCATCACGATTCATGGTTAGCATAATTGCTGTGTAGTGACTGTTAGATTTTGAGCTGATCATTTTTGCCGGAACGGAAGAATCAATCTGAAGTTCGGAACTTTCGTTGTTTGAAGTCCATGAAGAACCTGAAATTTTTCCAAGTTCAAAGCAATAAGGAATAATATTTTCAAAACTTTCAGGAATGTTAGTGTTATTGTACTGAATAGTTGTTGTAAGTTGTTTTACAAATATAAGGAAAATTTTGTTTTGATTTAATGCGGCAAAAGAAATTTTAAAATCTGGTGAAATACGGTCCAGTGTTTTCATTGTTGGAACCGATTTTAGTCTGTTTCCGGCAAGGTCGGTTATATAAGACGATGATGAATCATAAGAAATTGTAAAGGTTGTTTTATATGGCAGAGTTGTGTCGCTTAAAGCAAGATTTACGTATGGATTGTCTTTGGTTACGGGAATATTATGTCGTGTAGAACTTGATCCCATAAAAAACGGAGCTGATGCGCCTGTCGAAATAGCCGTAAAATCTTGAGAAGGAGTAGATACGTCTCCAACTTCGTATTTAAATGCATTCTGCTGATTGATGATTGTGCAGTAACGTAGCCCGCCTGATGTATTTTGAGTTGAGGCAAAAGGTCGCGAGCCGCCAATCAAATTGTCTGCCGCTGTTGATTTTGGAGCTGAGGAATTGAAGGAATCTGCCCAACCAAAACCGGTAAGCCAGTATTTGCTGTAGGATTGTGCGTAAGTATCTGCCGATGGGTTATCTGAAACGTGAATCTCTATTCGTGACAAAGTTGAGCCGGCTCCGTTACCAACTGCTTCGTAATAATTTTGGGATGTGCTGTCGCCATTTTTATGAACTTTTACAAACTGTGGTGCCTGTAAATCCCATCTGCCGTAACAGGTTCCGGATTCTTCATCATTATTAACAGCAAGCCCAGACTTAATCATAATCTGGCTGTTGTAGACTGGTGTTGTTCCATCTGCGGCCTTTGCGCAGTCTGTAATAAGAACATTCGGAGTGGTGGCAGTGGCTGTGCAGGATACAGCGCCCTGAGGAAGAACGGCGTTTTCTATATAGCCGGTCCATTGAATGTATGTTCCACTTATTGTTCCGCTTGTTGAAACGTTTTCTGCAAAGCCTGCGACAGATATTTTTAGTGAATGTGTGCTGTTTCGGTAAAGGGCATTCATTGTGGCATTGTCTGAATCGACACCGGCTTTTCTTGTCTGGATTTGGCCGTTTGCCACCGTCACTCCCAGCCCCGCGAACTGAAGGTTTGTTGTAGAAGTAGGCGTGCTTGTAACAATTCCCATATTTGCAGAAACCTGGATGTTTTGCGGTTCATTTGCCGTGGCGGAAGCGCCTGCTGTGTATGCCGGAATCCATTCAGAGGTGTTCATTTTGGCGGCAACTCCTGCATTTGCCGGGTCTCCAAAGTTTACTGGCTCAGAGTAAATAAACTCTATAAAATTGTGCGCGTCGTATGCCATTTGTGAAGAAAGCTCTGTTTCGTGAGTTTCCTGACCTGTTCGAACCTGGACTAAAACAGGACCGGCTTTATCCAGAACGTAAGTTGGTGCTGCGCCGGTGTCTGTTCCGTAAGATTTTGCGGCGGTTGGAGTTTGTGTACTGTAATTTTTAAGCCGTTTTCCAAAGCGGTCTGTAACGACTGCGTTTTGAGATGCAGCTGAGCTTGTCCCAAGTGCGCGCGGAATATCAATGTACGGTTTTGCCGTTTTGTGATTTCCGTTTCGGTCTGTTGATTTTGTGTCTCCAGCAGATTTTCCAGTTGCGTCTGTGTTCCAGTTTTTTGAGGTTTGCGCTTTAAGGAAGATTTCTTCTGGTTCTGTTCCATTTGAAAGTGCCGTTGAACCATCTGCATTAATTGCAATGTCAGAATAGGATGTGTCGTTATCTGCGGCTGAAAAATATTTGAAATTTGAAACTGCACCGTTAAGTTCGCCATTCAGGTTTCGGGCCGGGCGATTGAATTTTACGTAAACAACATTATCGCGGCTTGTCCATGCATCTGTAATCAAAAAATCATCTTCATTT
>DEEV01000025.1:14486-28898 GCA_002350445.1 Treponema sp. UBA2869
AGGAATTTGTGCGTTTGTCGAATCTGATGTGCCGTCTGCCACTGTTCCTGTGTGGCGGCGTACCGTGCAGTTTGTAATTGTGCTGTTGTAGGCTTCTGCAAAACAAGCAGTAGAGTCTGCATTGGAAAGAATATCTATAAACCATTCTGCTGTGCCGGAAAGTGTTGTTCCATTTGCATAAAAGTTTTTTCCTGTGTGAATAATTTTTCCAGCGTCGACCGTTATACTTGTTGCTCCGGTTGAAATCGAAGTTGTGCCATCAGGCATGGTTGTTTCTAAAGCATACTCTGCAGTGCTCCAGCCGGAAGGGCGTGCAGCGTCATAAGCATATTCATTTGAAATTCCTGTTGTTGCGTCATTTGTTGAATAAGAACTTCCAAAAATTACAACGTCTTTTGCAGAAACGAGTTTTCCATTTAAGTTTATACTGCCATTGTACAAGGCAATGTTTTCTGCAGAAACATCAGCATTTATAGAAAGTGCACCGGAACTTCGGCAAATAATAATATTTTTTGTTATAGAAATTGTTTTACCGGCAGTGCCAAAAGTCGCCGCTCCAGTTCCGTAAACATAAACGTTTGTAGCAAAATCTGCGGTTCCGTTTCCGCTAAAGCTTCCGCCAAGCATATTTTCGCCGCTGCCTGTTTGTACAAAGCTTCCTGTAAAAGTCAGCGATTTCCCGCTTTCAGTTTTAAAAAGTCCTGTGTTATTGATTGTAACATTTCCGCTTGAACTTAAATTGTTATTTAGAGTTATTTCTGCCCCGTTTAATGTGATTGGTCCGCCGCTTGTTTGTCCAAGTGTGATATTAGTGCCGTTAATTGTACCGTTTAATACAGTTTGGCCGAGCGTTATATTTGCGCCGTTTAATATGCCTGTTATAGATGTTTCATCGAGATTTACATTTGCGGCGTTTAATGTTCCGTTTATTTCCGTCTGACCGGCTGTGTGTGTAAAATCTGCATACGAAGGAGTTGAACCAATATTCATTGTTGACTGAAAGCTCACCTTGCCCGTTGTCGCAAAAGTTGCAGCGCTTGCAATAGTTCCGCCTGCGTCAAACTTGTACTCTCCAGAATTTGCGGTATCAGACACAGTTGTTATAGAAACGGCTTCATCAAAAGTTGATTTATTGCATTTTACAACGTTCAGGTCTGTAGCAGTAAAGGCTTTCAAAAAGTGAATTTCATCGGCTTCGGTTACAGTCAGTTTTGCAAGGTTTACAGTTTCTTCAAAATCTGCATTTTTTGCTTTTACAATTTCAATTTCTGTAAGCGGCGTTGTGCTTCCAATTTTTCCTTTGCACAAAATATCAGAAGTTGCTGGAACTTCAAGATTAAGTTTATATGAGCCATCTATTGTTGAATTAAAAGTGATTGTTGTTGCGCCGGCAAGTGTTGACTTTACAGTAGAATCTGCGCCAAGTGTAACAACTCCGTTAAAGGTGATTTCCTTTCCGTTAATAATTCCATTTAATTTAGTTTTTTTAAGAGAAAGATTTGCCACATTTATAGTGCCATTGATTGTCGTTGTTCCTGAAGAAAGAATTTCGAAATCATTTGTTATTGTGGCAGTTCCTTCAAAATTATAATTTCCGCCGTTTGTGGTATCAGAAAAAGCTGTAATTACGGGAGAGCCCGAAAAAGTTGTGATTCCGCCTTTTGTGATTGTAAGATTTTCAATCTGCGGATTATCAGAAAAAGTTGTTGAAGTTGCGTTTGTAATTGTAAATGTGTCGGCAGAGAAATCACCTTCCACAGTAAAACTTCCGCCGGCTTTATCTTCTTTTATGCCTGAATATGTTCCCGTTCCTGCCGAAAAAGTCTGAGCACCAGTGCTGTTAAAAACCAGATTTCCAGTTCCGGACATGCTTCCTGTTGAAGTTACATTAGCTTTTGCAAAAATCTGAGCATTGTTTGTAAAAGCTGTTTGAATTGTAAAAAGTTTTTCAACTGTTGTGTCGTCAGAAAAAACAATACTCCCGCTTTTTATGGAAAGTTTTTTGTATTCCGTTCCCCAGACCGGCGTTGAAGCCCCATCGTAAATTATGGAACTGTTATTTCCGTTTGTGATAGCTGGCTCTGGAGTGGCAGTTGTTCCTGTTATGCTGCCGCCCTTTATTGTTAATTCACCATTGTTTGTAATTTTTTCAGTTTTTAAGGCAGCACCCGAAGAAATTGTAAATTTCGCCTCATCTACAATTGTGATTTCTTTTATTTCTGCAGTTGTGCTATCCAGATCTGGAGGTGTTGTAACTTTTGCAATTATTACAGTTGAATCATCTGAAGGAACCCCCAAAGCCCAGTTCCCATTTTCATTCCAGTCAGAACCAGCCCTTCCTGTCCAGACTGTTTTTGAAGAATTTATTGTAATGCCGGTTCCAAAATTCAGAACATCTGCACTGTCGCCGTAGAAAATAACATCAGGTGCTACATTAAATGAATTTGTACCAGTGCCACTGATTATTGTTGTTCCGGTGCCATTTACAAGCAGTTTTGATGTAACAGAAAAGCTTACGTCATTCAGGGTTAGAGAATTGCTTCCGTCATCTTCAGTATCAAACTCTGCTGTTGTAACAGTTCCATTATTTAGAATAAGGTGACCGGTATCAAGCTGACCAAGTCTTATTCTTGTAGAAATTGTCAGATTTTTACCGCCCAGGTCTATTGTTGCGGTATCGGTATCTGTAAAGATAAGAAGATTTTGAACTGTAACATCGTTTGATAGAATTATAGAATCATTTCCGGTTATTATTGCGGTATCGCCTGATCCAGGAACTCCAGATACTCCGCTTCCATTATTTATAGTGTTCCAGTTTTCGGCTGTATTCCAGTTATTGTCTGTTCCTCCAAGCCAATAATACGTGTATGCCTGCGCGTCTGAACAAATCATCATAAACACGGCAAGACTGATGAGCATTTTGCAGTGTTTTTGAGAAAAAAATTCTTTGATTTTTTGCAGACAGTTACACATATCTTCTATATTATTATCGGTCTTTTCTAAAAAAAAATCTAATAAATTTAATTTTGCTGCCGATTATATCATTAAGGAATGCAAATTAGTTTGCAGTTTCTTAGAAGAATAATGGAGTGAAAGCGGCATGACTACATCAATAGGTAACATTAATAGTACTTTCTCATATGGCATGGCCTCCGGTATAGGAGCTGCGGGAAAGCTTTATGTTCCTGTTAGTAAATCGGCTCTCCTTTATTCTCATTTTGATCACGTTTCAGGAGTTGCTGCAAAAGCAGGCCAGAACGGAGTTTCAATCAGTAAAATCAGAATTCTTAATTCAATTATAGAACATCTTTCTGCAATCAAAAACGAAAAGGCTCAGTCATTTTCCAATATCAGCGATGATCAGGCAGACGTTTTGATTGAACAGTATCAGAAGCAGATTCAGCAGGCAGCAGTTCAGACTCCTTATGTTATGGCTGGCGCTCAGCCTCAGGCCGGTGCATTGTTTGCAATTGATGCATAAGATTAATCGGTCCAAAGTTTTGCCGTATTTTGATATTTAAACCAGTCAAAATCAACATAAAAATCTTTTTTAGTATAATCACCGCCGGAAATGGCAAACATTCCGATTATTGTTCCAGATTCATATTGTGTATTTTCTGAACTTAAAACATTTGTGCTGATATTGTCTGCAAAAAGAAACATATTTCGTTCATCTGCGCCGTATTCAAAGCGAAGATTTTGTTTTTCACAGACTACACGAATTGTAAGCGTGCAGTGAGAGGTTCCGCCCGTCATTATTTCTTCTGCAAGCAGAGTTTCTTTTCCATTTTCTGTTTTTATAAGCTGAAGAGATATAACCATTCCTTTGTTTATAATTTGCAGCATGTAGTTGTACGCTTCTGATTGAAAGCAGCAGATTCCGGCTTTGTCGCCGACGCTAGAAAAATAGCATTCAAGGCGGGTGCTTGCTTCAAAAGAAAATGCAGTCTGACGTCTTCCAACAAAGCTTATTATGTTATTTGAATTGATATTTGAGAGCGGAGCACCACCGTACATCCGTAAATTTCCGATATTTTCGCTGCAGTTTATATACTCTGGGTTACGGCTTTTAAGACTTATCCAAAAATTATCAAGTTCATTTGTATTAAAATCATCAATAACGGGAAATTCAACCGAATCGGCATCTTCGTTGTTGCGTTTTACAACGTGCCCTGTAAAGCTAAAGGCTTGCTCAATGGTTTTTGTTTCAAAGCTTGGAACCGGCATTCCGTTTTCCCACTTTACGGGAACCATAAAAGTTTCGTTTCCCATCGTGCAGAATTTTTTCTTTGTATTTAACGGCCGGGTTGCATTACAAGTCATCCACCAGAATTTGTCGTTGTTGCAGAAAAATTCTGCCCCGCAGGTTCCTGTAATTTTGGCATTTGCGCCCAAGTGACTGTGCGTAAAAAAAGGTTCAGTTCCGCTTTTCCAGTCATCAGTTAGTTTGTCTGATACAGCCAGCCAGACTTCTTTTTCAAGAATATTCTGACCTTTGGAATATAAAAGAAAATATTTTCCATCGATTTTATAAATGTGAGGCGATTCAACTATTTGAGAAGAAAATTTAAGGATTGTTTTTGATTCGCCTGTAAATTTAAATGTGTCGGTATTGAATTTCTGGACAAAAATTTCCGAGATAAAATCTTCTGAATCCTGATTTTCGGGGCTTTTTTTTACGGCACAGTACCAGCAGGTTTCGTTTTCATCAAAAAAAAGTGAAGGGTAGAAATTCTGCTCAGTTTTGATTTCGATTGGAGCAGACCAGTTTGATTCAGATTCTATTGCTGAAGTTATAAAAATTCTAGAAGAATCTGCGTTCGAAAAAATGCAATAAAAAACGCCTTCGCTAAAGCGAATTACAGGTGCTTTTATTGGACCTGTTTCGGAAATGTCTTTGTAATTTGATTGATTAAGAATGTTGCCAATTTGTTTCCATTTTACGCCGTCTTTGCTTTTGAATAGGGGAAGGGCAGGAAAGAGAGTGTAGCTCGCCGCTGTAAGATAAAATCTTTCTTTTTTGCAGCAGATTGAAGCGTCTGGATAGAAACCTTGAAGTACAGGATTTATGATTCTGGTTGCCATAAAATGCGTCCTTAACCTAGATTTATGATAAGGGCATTTTTACAAGGACGCAATGTTTTTTTACTTTTTTTTATGATTTTTAAGCTTTTAAGACCAAACAAACCAGAGCAGAATTGCGGCAGCGGCTGTAGTCAGAATTGTGAATGGCGCACTGATTTTTAAGAAGCCCGGGAAGGTAATAGGATGTCCTTCTTTTTTTAGGATCCCCATTGCAACAACATTCGCAGAAGCTCCAAACGGAGTAAGATTTCCGCCAAGACAGGAACCAATCAAAAGTGCAAACATAAAAAGCTCTTTTTGAATTCCAAGAGTTGTTGCTAAAGTTCCGGCTACCGGAAGCATAACAATGATGTAAGGTACGTTATCGACAAAACCCGAAATTAAAACAGAGAATGCAAGAATTAAAATAAAGCCTGCTAATTTGCTGCCGTTGGTAAGGTTTGCAAGCCAAAGGGCAAAATCATCAAGAAGACCAGCTTCGCTGATTGCTCCTACAATTACAAAAATGCCTATTAAAAAGGCTATTGTTTCCCAGTCCAGTTCTTTTACAAGAGTCCAGATTTCACCCGCATTTTTTTTCTGATTAAAATGATACCACAAAAGTCCTATAAGTCCGAGCCCTAGTACAAAGCAGCCTGAACTGTAACCAAGTTCTGTGCTTAAAAAAGAAATTACGGCAAGACCGGCAATCATAATTAAAAGCAGATAAAGCGGTAAGTAAGAAATTACGGTTTCGCGTTCAACCGTTGCCTTTTCCTTTGCATTTTTGAAAAAACAGTAAAAGAAAGTACAGCCGACAAGAAGCCCTGCCTGAATAAAGAAGCAGATAGAAATCTTTCCCTGATGAATAAAAAAGTCGTTAAAAGTGTAATGTGCATAGCTTGCAAAAATCATGCTTGGTGGGTCGCCGACTAAAGTTGCGGTTCCTTCCAGGTTAGACATAAGTGCAAGACCAATCATAAATGGCACAGGATTCAGTTTAAGTTTTTTAGAAAGGGCAAGTGCAATTGGCGCCATAACTAAAACAGTAGCTACGTTTTCGACGAAAATTGAAATGATGCCGGTCATTGCAAGAATCAGGACAACGGCAATTCCTGTGTTTGGCGAAACTGCAACAAGCGCGTCTGCAATTCGTGCCGGCACCTTTGAGTAAATAAAAAGTGCGGCAATAATCATACTGCCTACGTAAATCATAAGAATGTTCCAGTTTATAAGTTCAAAAAAAATGTGAAAAAGAAGATTGCCGGTATTTTCTGATGCAGTAAAAATACTTCCCGCTGTAAGTCCCAGAATAATTGAGGCAAGTGCTGCGGCGCTGGTAAACCAGACTTTCTTTTCCTGAAAAATAATTACAAGCAGATACATCACAAGTGCGATGCCAAGAATTAACCATTTGATATTCATAGTTTTAATATAACTTTATTCCGCTCAAAATACAACGCAATTTTTCCATCTGAATCGGTGCGTAAAACTCACTTTTTTATCTTAAGCAAAAAAAATAAAATTCACACAATTAAAAACAAAAAAGGGGATTTTTATGAAAAAACTTTTGTGCTCATTGATTATGGGCATTGCACTCATTTCTGGTGTTTTTGCACAGGAAGCAAAATCTGCTGAAAAATCAGGTGGATTTGATTATCACAATTTGCGCCTTGAAGCTGCAGTTCCATTAACATTTATTGGAATTGGTTTTGATATTCGCTGTGCATACGAATTTCCAATTAATGATGACTGGTCATGGAATCTTGGTGTAGATACAAACTTTTCTGCATACATTTTGGGCGGAAATATCAGTATCCTCGGATTTGGTTCTATCTGGTGGAAGTCAATTTACCTTACTTACGGACTAGGACTTGGTATTAATACAGAATTTGGCTCGCTTGGTTTTATTCCGTTAGACATTCGCTTTGGATGGCAGCCAAACTTTACAAGTCTTGAAAAATCAGGCTTGTCATTTAAAATTGAAGCCGGTTTGTTTGGTATGTGGGCAGCAACCGGAATAGCAGTTGATATTGATAAAGGCTCGCTTAGTGCAAACGACATGGGCTTTATAGCTCCATTTGGTATAAGCCTTGGTGCAGCTTACAGATTCTAAAAAACTGTTTTTAAATCATATTATTTAAAAATAATTTAAAAAAGTTATATTGATTTTATCAGTCATCAGGCAACAAGCTGAAAGTCCGTTTGAAAAATTAAAAAGGGGTCAAACGGACTTTTTTATAAAAAAATGTTAGTATTTGTTTATGAAATATACAACGTTTAAAATTTTCGTAAGTATAATCATTTTCAGCATTTTGGATTTTTTTGCAAATATCTTTTTTCTGGATGTTTTGCATGCTCCGCTCTTTTTTGACACAATTTTTATGATGGCGGCGCTTTTTATTTTTGGTCCAGCCGCTGCTTTTCTGGAGTATGTGATTTATATCAGCATTGTATGTGTAAAGCTTTCCCTTTTGTATGGAAAGACCGATCATGTATATTTTTACGCGCTCTCCGCCCTTACCATCATTTTTGTAACCTGGCTTTTTTCGCGNNGAAAACTTACAGAAGGGCGTAAATAATACTTTTTTGTACCTTTTTACAGCTGCAGTCGTTGCAGGATTTGCATGTTCAGTCGTTTCCGGTGTTATAAGCTATTTTACTTACAATATGAATCATAAAAACTGGACTTTTGATCACGTTATTTTTGCATTTAAAGGCGAGCCGTTTAATATTCTTGCTATTGCAATTCTGGGCAGAATTCCCATAACAATTTTAGACAGAGTAATTACAACCTTTGCAGGCTTTGGTGTTTACAAACTTTACTTGAATTTCAAAAACAGAGGAAGTAATTAAGGAAAAAACCTGGAATTTTTATGAAAAAAACGTATTTATTAATTACATTTTGTTTGCTTTTTCTTGTTTCGTGCAATACGGAAGAGCTGACTTTGGGTAAAAGTATTTATTCTGATTCGAAGTTGTACGAGCAGAATGAATTTTCATCTAAAATCCATGGAGAAAGCCAGTCAAAAGACGAAATAATCCGCTTCCTTGAAGAAAAAAATCAGGAGCTGGAAAGAACACATAAAGAACTTTTTAATTATTTTATGTGGCTTTTTGGTACAATTTTTACGGGGAGCCTTATTCTTATTCATTTGAACATTCGCGAGAGCAAACGCAAAGATATAATCATTTATAATTCAGAGCAGTTTTTAAAACATTCAATTCAGGTTCAGGAAGCGGAACGGCGGCGTATAAGTCAGGAGCTGCATGATTCTGTAGCGCAAAGTTTGCGTTATGTTTCGCTTCTGGCAGAAAATCTTAGTGACAACGAGACAGCTGAAAAAATTATTTCAACTCAAAATGAAAACATCGAAAACATACGAAAGCTTTGCTACAACCTGACTCCGCCGGTAATAAGAAAGGACAATTTTATTTCGTCACTTGAATTTCTGGGACAGAAAATTTTTGAAACCGAAACAACAGATTTTCAGTATAGGGTTGTATGTGAACCTTTTGTAAAGTTTGATAAATGGGATGAACATCAGCTTATGCATATTTACCGCATTGTACAGGAAGCGCTTCAGAATATTCAAAAGCATGCTTCGGCCACAGAAGCTACGGTATTTTTTAAGAAAAATGAATCGGCCTTAAAATTTATAATTACAGATGATGGCTGTGGAATGGACGAAAAACTTGTTAATCAGATAAACAATGGATTTTTTGAAAACCTTGAAGTGCTGCATTTTGGACTTAGAAATATTTTTGAACGAACAAAACTTTTAGGCGGCAAAATTACATATTTTTCAGAAGAAAATTCCGGTACCCGCCTGTCCGTGGAGATTTAGAAAATGGGAAAAACTTTTTATATTATAGATGATCACGAAATGCTCCGGCTTGGAACCATTTCTTATATAGAAAATAATTCAGAATGGAAATGTCTTGGAAGTTCAGATAATCAACAGAAAGTAATTAGTGATTTAAAGGATTTTTCGCATACAAAAAAACTTCCGAATATTGTTATTTCTGATTTGAATTTTTACGGAAAGGATTCCGGGTTTGAACTTGTAAAGCAGATTCATGAATTATGGCCGGAACAGAAAATAATTGTTTATTCTATGTTTTTTGCAGCAGGAATTGTTCAGAATGCAATAAAAAATGGAGCAAACGGTTATATTTCAAAAAATGCGTCCTGCAGCGAACTCCTTTTGTGTATGGAAAAGGTATTAAGCGGAGAAGTTTTTATTCAAAATGAACTTCAGCAGAAGCTTGAAAAATTCAATTCATTTATTGATGCGCTTACCCGACGCGAAAAAGATGTTATGGATTTGCTTTTACGGCATCTTACAAATGATGAAATTGCACACGCACTTGATATAAAAAAACGTGCCGTTGAAAACTATATTTCAAGCATTTACGAAAAGACCGGCATAAATGATAAGGCTGAACTGATTAAAAGATTCGGCTAAAAAACAACTTTAACACCAAAAGAAATAAGCATTCCCTGCGCGCCTTCGCCGCTAAAGAGCGAGCCAAGCGGAAGTGCAAATTCTATGATTGGACCCGCTTTAAGGCTTTCGGTAAGATTAAACAAAATAGAGCCGCCCGTCGTAAGATACAGAAAATGAGCTCCAGACCAGAACCATTTGTTTATTTCTTCAACATCACTGGCGGCAGAGCCCGTATAGCCTGAATCACTTTCTGAAACGCCGGAAGACAAAAGCCCGAAACGGAATAAAAGGCCAAGTCCGCCGGTCATCTGAACGCAAAACCTGTTGAACGAAAGCGTGTACATAAGCGGCACATTAAGAAAAAAAGAAAGCGTCGTTGTCGTTCGGTTTTCAATTTCGGCAGGAACTGCAATTCCATTGTAATAAAGATGATACATTAAAAAGAAGCTTAATGTTGGTTGAATGGAAAAATCCTTATAAAGCGGAATATTAAGACCAAAAGTAAGCGGATAAACAATAGGAGAAGGAGCCGAAACCGTTGTACTTTCCGGGTTTACATAGACTGTCGGTTCAAACTGAAGAACAAAATCAAAACGGTGTTTTGCGTTCCTGGAATCGTCGGCAGGATTATCTTTGGAAATATCCTGAGTNNGACGAATCTGTTTCTTCCTGAGCAAAAATCAGGGCTGTAAAGAGAGAACCTAATATTACTGCCAGAAACAGTTTTTTTTTCATTGGCAAAATTAATTACAGAATTTTTGCATAAAGGGTTTTGTCCAGATTTACCTGAATAAAACCGCTTCTACCAGTTGTATAGAACGAGCTTTCTTCCCAGGAAGCGTAAAGCGTTGTTCCAGAAATAACAAATTCAGAATATTTAAAGCCGTCCGGAAGTTTTGGAAGACGAACAACAACAGGCTTTCCGCCTCTAAGAATATGTTTGCCGGGCAGAGCGCCTTCTATAAATAAAGTTCCATCCTCAAAAAGAACACCGCTCCAGCTTTGCGAAATTATTGCTTTTGCATTTAGAATCTGTTCAAGTTCATTTTCCGAAAAATCATCAGTTAAGATACCGGCTGAATTAAGGTAACGGCGCGGCGAAGTTCCGCCGGCAGTTTTTACTTCAACATAAAAAGGAATCTCTTTTGAAAAACCGGCAAGAAGCTTTTTAATTCGTTCCGGCACATTTTTATAGTCAATAAATGCCTTTGCATTTCTAAATTCGCTGACATTGCTTTCCGAAACAACAATGCTGTCTTTTGCTGTGGAAGGCGAAATAGAAAGCAGCGAAACAGTCGGCTTCCATTTTACGTAAGAAAAAGTGTTTTTTACGTCGGAAATAGTTTTTACGCTACAAATCCATTCAAGTCCGTTCCAGCTGAAATCTGTAACTTCGGAATTAATTTCGTCGCAAATATTGTTGCAGTTGACTACCGGGTAGGCAATTCTGGCTGTGTCATCAAACTGAACTAAAAATAAATGCTGTGCATTTCGCTTGTAAAGCGGATCAGTAATTGTATCATTAAAAAAGGAACTCTTATAAACAGAAAAAAGCGGAGTGTTGTTCAAAAAAACAATATTTCCCGCAGTGCGCTGATTAAAAAGATTTATATCTTTGGAAAGCTTTATAGAATCATTTTCGAAAACAAGAATTCCAAGCTTATTTACAACCGCGTAACCTTTGCAGATTGAATCCGGCAAATTTGCGGCATTGTTTGCAGAAGAAATTCTTAAAGCTTCTGTCCACGGAGTTTGCACCATGGAAGGAGAATTCTGAGGCTTATTAATATGTTCAAAATTTGTGTAGCTGAAGTAGTACCAGGAATGACTGTCTTTTTTTACATCAATAACATCCAGCGATTTTTCCAGATTAACCGAATTCTTTTTTCTGCTGCAACCGGTACTACAAACAAGAGCAAACACAGATAAAACGCAAAGCGTAAAATATAAAATCTTTTTCATAGCTTACTATTAATTATCGGCAAAAAAACCTGCTCTTGCAAGATATTTTTTTTAGCATCAAGTTTAAGCACAGTTCCAGTCGAAAAATCGTTGTTTAGAACGAGCAGCTGGCTGTCTTTTTTGGCGGAAATCACCTTTTTTTCCATAATAATTTTGTTTTCCGGCACAAAACTTGTCAACGGAAAACCTCCTACTTTTCGCGCTTGTGCACTTTCATAAAAAAGTTCATTTACATTTACAGAGTAAACGCCTTTAAGATTTAGAAGCGAGGCTTTAAAGTTCATGCTGCAGATGCCATCGAAAAGCTGTTTTTGATTTTCGCCAAGTAAAAGCCACGGATTGTAAAATGCGGTTTCGTCTCTCTGCCCCAAAGTTTCCGAGTCCGCGGATGCCGCTATTTTTTTACAAATAGTATCGTTAAATTTCTGCCAGTTGAAACGGGCCACAAGAACCTTTGCCTCGTTGTTTTGGATGAGAATTTGCGCCAGCACAAAAGCCGTAAAACCCTGTTCCCAGGTCAGCTGCTGGCAGCTTCCTGTTCCTGTGCAATGTGGGTAAACCGCCCCTGCCGGCATAAAAAAACTTATTATTTTGGGAGCTTTACAAGATTCACAAATTTTGACGCTAACGTCATTTTTGCAGCACTCTGCCTGCAAAGCCTGCGAAGACGACTTCCCCGCGACCACAAGCGGCTCGGCAAGCACGCTTAAAATGTCGTTTTTTCGCGCCGCAACAGTCACAGATTTTTCTGCCGTGTAAAATGTCTTGCAGCCAGCAGAAGAAACAATGCTTATTTTCCATTTGTAAAGTTCAGGAAAAACACAACTTTCGCAGCTTTCAGAAGAATCAGCGTTGTTCGGGGCGCATGCTGCATGACTTTCGGGTGAGGCAAAGTTATCAAAACCTTCCGGCGGCCATTGCGGAATGTAAAAGGTTATTTCTTCAGTTTCATCAAAAAAAGCATTTGCACAGCTGCAAAACAAGGTGCACAATAAGAAACAGAATAACATGCAGAACAAACTGCCTGCAAAAAATAAAATTCCGTCAGATTTTTTTATTAAATTTCCCATACCATATATATGGTTTTAGAAATTCAAATTTGACCAATTTTTCAAAAAAAAATGCCGGAAAATTAAATATTCCGGCACATTATAATACAAAATCTTCTATTCGAACTTTGCAATTTCTTTCTGGCAAAGCTGGTCGCATACTTCGTTGTATTGAACACCAGCGTGACCTTTTACCCAGTTCCAGCTTACGTTTAAGCCGGCATTCAGGGCATCAAGTTCCATCCATAAGTCCTGATTTTTTACAGGCTTTTTGTCTGCCGTTTTCCAGCCCTTTGCCTTCCAGCTTTTTATCCAGGTTGTAATTCCGTTTTTTACATACTGACTGTCGATGTTTACTTTTACAGGTCTGTTTGCAAAGCCTTCTGTGTTGTGAATCACCTGTAAGCCGGTAATTGCCGCCATAAGTTCCATGCGGTTGTTTGTTGTCATTTTTTCGCCGCCGCTAAGCTGTTTTGCAACTCCGTCAGCAATAACAACAATTGCCCAGCCGCCTGGTCCAGGGTTCCCGTGACATCCGCCATCAGTATAAATTACAATTTCGTCCATTGAATTTCCTGTTTTTATATATTTGGGCGCATAACGGCTGTTCCGTAACTCGGTAACCCTCGGCGTCCTCGCGCTGACCAAAACTAAGTTTTGTCTAGCGCTCCGGTCGCTGCCTTCGGCATTACTTCACAGCCTTGCGCAGCTTAAACAATAACACCTTTCGTACTTGGAATGGCACCATTGCGTCTTGCGTCAATTTCTGTTGCAGCTCGAATTGCCCGGGCAACGGCTTTAAAACAGCCTTCAATTTTATGATGGTCGCTTCGACCACGAATTACATCAATGTGCAAATTGCACTGAGCAGAGTTAGTAAAGCCCTGCCAGAAATCTTCAAAGCAGTCAGTCTGGAAGGTTCCTTCCTTGCCGTCCTGAACAGAAACAAGCGGCACACCTGTCAACTGAGAATTGCAAACAAGGTAAGGTCTTCCGCCAAAATCTACGGCAGCCTGCGCAAGAGTTTCATCCATAGGGTAAATAAAGAAACCGCTGCGGAAAATCCCGGCACAATCGCCTAGAGCCTTCTTAAAGCATTCTCCAAGTACAATGCCAGTATCTTCAATTGTATGATGCTGATCAACGTTTAAATCGCCTTTAATGCTTCCGCTAAGATCAAAAAGCCCGTGCTTACAAAAACTTTTAAGCATATGATCAAAGAATCCAATAGGATTTTCAACATCACATTTACCAGTTCCGTCAAGATTCAAGGTAAGTTCAATTTGAGTCTCGCCGGTTGTACGTTTGATAGTCGCTGTTCTCATATTTAAATAGTATCACATATCATAAAATTAAAAAAGACGCGGATAACGACCCGCAATTTTTGGAGGTTCGTCAACCAAAATCTCCGTAGGTTTGTTTCTTATTGTTAAATCCTTTTCTTTCTATTATATTATTTGTACTGTGTTTAAAAGCAGGCGTTGTGAACGAGTTTACTACGCAAACATCGCAGGGCGGCGTTTGAGCCCGCAGAAGGGGTAGACCGCAACGCGCTCGATAAATCTCGCGAGCCTTTATTTCGATGAGCCTAAAAAATGCAGTGCATTTTTTTTAACGGCTCTTCGATGTTAGGCAAGTGCGGGCGCAGGGGAAGGCTTTCCCCTCCTAAATCATAAATAATGGTGGTTTCGTCCTTTGACTCCGCTCAGGAACCGAGGCCACCGGACTTGGAGTATATATATGGCACTTGAATGTGGTATTGTTGGACTTCCTAATGTTGGAAAGTCTACTATTTTTTCGGCTTTGACTGCGGCTCCTGCTGCGGCAGAGAATTTTCCTTTCTGTACAATCGACCCTAACATCGGTATTGTTGATTTGCCTGATGA
>DEEV01000025.1:28964-34237 GCA_002350445.1 Treponema sp. UBA2869
GTAAAGTTTGTTGATATTGCAGGTTTGATTAAGGGTGCAAGTAACGGTGAAGGTCTTGGAAACAAGTTCCTTGCAAACATCCGCGAGTGTTCTGTAATTGCTCATGTTGTACGCTGTTTTGATAACCCTGATATTATGCACGTTCGCGACAATGCAAACGAGGCCGCTCCAATTGATCCTGAAAGCGATATTCTTACCATTAACTGGGAGCTCTGCCAGGCAGACTTGAACACAATCGAAGCACGTCAGGACAAGGTTACCCGCGCTATTCGTTCCCTTGGAAAAGAAGAAGAAAAGAAATACGCTCCATGGATTTCTGCTGTTGCAAAAATTAAGCCTCTCCTCCAGGACGGAAAGTGTGCACGAACAGCTGATTTGACGGACGACGAAAAGAACGCACTTTACGATATGTTCCTTCTTACAATGAAGCCAACTATTTATGTTGCTAACGTTGATGAAGAGTCAATTGAAGCACAGACAAACAAATACGTTGAAATCGTAAAGAAATATGCTGCAGAAGAAAACTCTGAAGTTGTTGTAATCTGCGGAAAGTTTGAAGCTGATCTTGCTGAAATTACTGATCCTGCTGACCGCAAAGACTTTATGGACTCAGTTGGTCTTACAGAAAGTGGTCTCGCAGTTTTGGCCCGCAAAACATATCACCTTATGGGCTTGAGAACATTCTTTACAGGCGGTCCAGATGAGTGCCGTGCCTGGACAATTCACGCAGGTGACAAGGCTCCACGCGCTGCCGGTGTAATCCACACAGACTTTGAAAAAGGCTTTATTAAGGCCGAAGCTTATACAATCGACGACCTCCGCCAGTACAAAGACGAAGCTGCAATTAAAGCAGCCGGAAAGTACCGACAAGAAGGTAAAGAATACGTTGTTCAGGACGGAGACGTTCTGTTCTTTAAGTTCAACAACTAATTTGACCGACACTTCGTGCCGACAAGCTCGCTTTGCTCGCTTGCGGCACAAATCATAGAGGAAAGCCATTCGTAATAACGAGTGGCTTTTTTTTGTCCTGTCTTATCTGGTATTATAAAAATATATCAAAATTGACTATATATATAATATCAGAAGTTTGATACAGTACTGAGCAGTGAGGCAAAAATATGAAAAAAAATCTTATTGTTTTTAGTACTGTATTTATTTTGTCCTTTTTCTTTTCAGGCTGTTCAAAAAATGGGGCCGCAAAAGAATTAAAGGTTTATTCTATAATTCACGAAGAAGAAACTCAGGCACTTACAGATCTTTTTACTAAAAAGACTGGCATTCCTGTGAAATTCCTTCGTGCGTCAACCGGGGAACTTGTAAACCGTGTTATAAACGAAAAAGAACATCCTAATGCAGATATTCTTTTGGGCGGTGCATCTTCTTATCATATTCAGGCTTCAAGTGCTGGGGCTCTGGAAGCTTATGTTTCTCCGCTTGCAAAAAATGTGCCGTCGTACGCTAAATCAAAAGACGGAACCTGGACTGGTTTTTGTGTTCTGACTGTGGGAATTGGAATTAACGAAAAACGCTATAACGAAAAGTTCCCGGATATTCCGCTTCCAAAAACCTGGGAAGACCTTTTGAACCCTGCATATAAAGGCGAAATTGTTCTTACAAATCCTGTTGCATCTTCTACAGCTTATCTTTTTGTTCAGAATCAGTTGCAGCGGCTTGGTCAGATAAAAGGCTGGGATTATCTTCTTACTTTGGCTCCTCTTGTAGGTCAGTTCCCGGACAGCGGTAGTGCTCCTGCAAAATTGATTGGAACCGGCGAATACGCTTTGGGCGTTTCTTACATTCATGCAGTTATTAAATATAAATCAGAAGGCTTTGATGTTACATGTGTTGCACCTCCACAGACAGTTGGAGACGTTGACTGTATTTCAATCATGAAAAATACAGACAATCTGGAAGCGGCAAAAAAATTTGTTGATTTTATGCTTTCTAAAGAAGCCCAGGAGCTTATGAGTTCAATTGACTTTACAATTCCTGTGAATCCGGATGCAAAAGGCGTAGAAGGTTCTGTGCCGGTAGAAAGCCTTGATTTGATTGATTACAACGTAGAAATGGCTTCGGCTCAAAAAGATGAAGTTCTGGCTAAATGGTCTTCTCTCGTAAAATAAAAACCAATGTGGTTCTTGCGTGGGCGGGAACCACATTTTTGCTGACATTTTTTATTTTACTTCCTCTCTTATTTGTTTTTTTTACTCCTCAAAAAGATGATTTTATAAAAGTATTTTCATCGCAGGTTTTTAAGCAGACAGTATTAAATACCGTTGTAGAAGTAATCTGTTCAACTTTTCTATCTGTTTTGATTGGATTTTTATACGCGTATGCAGTTGTAAAGGGCTGTATTCCGTTTAAGCGTTTTTTTTCTCTTATTCCTTTTATTCACCTTGTAACGCCTCCTTTTGTTGGTGGTTTGTCGTTCATTCTGCTTTTGGGGCGTCAGGGATTTATTACGAAAACACTGTTAGGGCTTAATGTTTCGCTTTATGGGTTACCGGCACTTTTGATTGCTCAAAGTTTGTGTTTTTTCCCGATTGCGTATTTAATCTGTGCTCAGACATTACAGAATATTGATTCCTCGCTGGAAAACGCTTCAAAATCTTTGGGAAGCGGACGTTTACGTACATTTTTTAAAGTAACTTTGCCACTTAGTTTTTCGGGCATTATTTCGGCCGCGCTTTTTATTGCCGCCTCTGTAATGAGTGATTTTGGAAACCCGATGATTGTTGCGGGCCGTTACAAGGTTCTGGCTGTTGAAATTTATACTCAGCTTACAGGCTGGATGAACAGCGGAACTAGTGCTGTCTTAGGAATGATTCTTGTTATTCCTTCAGTCCTGCTTTTTTACTTTCAGAATAAATTTATGAGCAGGAATTTGTCTAAAGTTGCGGTTGTGAGTGGAAATGCTTTTAATTCAAAAAGAGCAGATAAACCTTCGATTGTGTCGCGGGCTTTTTTTACCCTTTTTTGTGCGTTTATTGCGCTTTGCGTAATTGCTCAGTTTGCGGCTATCATCGCAGGAACATTCCAGAAGCTTTGGGGCATAAATCTTAGTTTTACATTAAATCATATAAAGTCAGTTTTGGGCTGCCTGCGAGAACTTTCCAACAGCGTTCGCTTTGCCTTTGAAGCCGCACTTTTAAGTACATTTTTTGCAACATTTGCCGCATATTTTGTTTACCGCTCAAAATTTCCATTTAAAAAATATATCGACAGCATAATTCAACTGCCGGCCGCAATTCCCGGAACCTTGTTTGGACTTGCCTGGTCAGTGTTTTTTGCCCGCCTTAATTATAAAAATTCCAGTGCGTTAATTGTAATGGCAATTACAGCAGGTTTTATTCCTTTTTCTTACAAAACAATAAGCGCATCATTTTTGCAGCTAAAAAAAACATTAGATAACAGTGCTGCATCTTTGGGTGCAGGCCCTCTTAAACTTTTGTTTACAATTCTGGTTCCTCTTTCAAAAGAAGGGCTTTTTAATTCGTTTATTTATGCTTTTGTAAGGGGGGTAGGAACAATGAGCGCCGTAATCTTTTTAATTTCTTTTGATACGCCGCTTTCATCAGTAAAAATATTAAATCTTGCAGAACAGGGATTCTGGGGCGATGCCGCGGCACTTTCGCTCGTTCTGACTTTGATTACATTTATAGTATTAGGGGCTGGAGAATTAGTTATCAGATTTTGGGGAAGAAAAAATGGCAGATAAAAAAACAGCATTAAGCATTAAAAATCTAAACTTTTCGTATACAAAAAACAGCAGAACAATAGAAGATTTTTCTTTAGAAATTGAAGAAGGAAGTTTTACTACTTTGCTGGGGCCTTCAGGCTGCGGAAAATCAACTTTGTTAAAGCTTATTTCGGGATTTTTAGAGCCTGACAGCGGAACTTTAGAACTTTTTGGTGAAAATCAAAAAGGCATAGAAGTTGAAAACCGAAAAATCGGGATTGTTTTTCAGGATTACGCACTTTTTCCGCACATGACTGTAAAACAGAACATCGCTTATGGCTTAAAAATCAAAAAAGAAAAAAACAGCAGCGAAAAAATTCTCGAAGCGGCAAAAAATCTTGATATAGAAAATCTACTGGAACGGTTCCCAAGCGAACTTTCCGGAGGGCAGCAGCAACGCGTGGCACTGGCACGTTCACTTGTATTAAATCCAAAAATCCTTTTGATGGACGAACCGCTTTCGAGTCTTGATGCAAAATTAAGGGAAAAAGTACGTACCGAACTTAAAGCCATTCAGAATAAGCTTAAAATTACAACAATTTATGTTACCCACGACCAGGTAGAAGCCCTGAGTCTTTCAGATAAAATTGCCGTAATGAATAACGGCCGCATTTTGCAGTACGACACGCCTCGCAATCTTTTCTTTAAGCCACAGGACCGCTTTTGTGCCGATTTTGTTGGCGGCGCAAATTTTATAGAACAGAACGGCGAAACCTACGTAGTGCGCCCGCAGTGGTTTACCCTGAACAAAAACGAAAAATCAGGCGACGTAACCGGAACTGTTTTATCAACCGCCTTCCTCGGCGACATGACTCGTTTTACCATCCAGACCGAACAGATAAAAAACGTCCCAAACCAGACCATAATCACAGCCGACCTTCTTACCTTGGATACAAATTCCCTTGAAGAAGGCAGCAAAGTTTCTGTAAATATAAACCACTCGTGGAAGTTGTAAACAGTTCTAAAATTTCTTTCCAAATAAAAGGCGGGCGAGGGCTATTACAAGGCAGGCGCCGACAACGTCTACAATTAACAAGGTGATTGTGCCGCCGACAAGGCCGATTAAGCCAGCAATGAACTGGCCAAGTGCTGAGCCGACTATTCCAAGCAGACAGTTCATCCAGAAGCCGTGATGGCTTTTCATAAACAGTCCTGCGAGCCAGCCGATAAGTGCACCAACTAAAATAAAAATTACAATTTCCTGAAGTGTCATAAATATTCCTCTTGGTTTTCTGCATAAAGATTTTGTTTGCAGAATGCCGTATATAATAGAAATTCTATCAGATTTTGTTGAATTCTCAAGGAAAAATTGAAGTTAAAAAAAAACGTGGAATTGATTTAGTTCCACGTTCTTTATCGGGTTTGCACGCAGCAATCTGCTACCAAACTCGCATATTAATACATGCCTCCCATATTTGTTGCGGCTCTGCTATTGACCTTAAATTCGTCAGTCTGCGTTGCCGCAACTCTAGTTTGCCTTTGGCAAACTAGCTTAGTACATCATTGAAGGATCTGCGGCTGGAGCAGCAGGTGC
>DEEV01000067.1:0-6828 GCA_002350445.1 Treponema sp. UBA2869
CCAGAGCGTGCAAGTTTTGGGCGTAAGCCTAAAATAAAAAAACGGTGGTTCAAAAAGCACCGTTTTTTTTTATGCTGTAACTGTTATTTTTTTTTGCAATTCAAGAACTTCTTCCAAAGGTAATTTTATACATTTTGCAATAATTTCTGGAGAAATATTTTCTTTAAGTAATTCAATGGCATCGTTTTTAGCCTGTTCTCTTTTACCTTCGCGAAACTTATATGCCATTTCTCTTTCCCATTCCATAAACTGTTTCCTCCATTGCGAATTAATTTTGGCTTCTTTTACCAGTTTTGAAATCTTTTCAGTAAAGCTGTCTGACTGTGATTCTGAATCAGCATTTGAAATAACCAGTTTTAAGAATGCTTTTTGTTTTTCATCCAATATTTTATCATAGTTATCTGCAATGTAAAAGTATTTGTATGTTCGGTCATTTAATTTGATTTTAGGATTTTCAATACACAGGTTTTCGAAAGTATATTTTGCAAGTCCTTTACCAAAAATATCTGGGATGCATATGAATATCACATAACTGTCTTTTAAGGTTCTATAATCATTTCCAGAATATAGTTCCTGAACATCAAGAATTCCCTGATAATATCTTGCCCTCTCAGGCAAATCACCCTTGTCGGTAGCCTGCATTTCCAGATCAAAAGCTTTGGTCGCTCCTACAGCATAAACATCCATACGAATTCCTTTCTTTCCATAATCAACCTCAACAGTTTCTTCTGATTTCATTTCGATATGATCAATTTTGATTTTAAGAAGAATTTCCAGCAGTTCCTTACAAACATCGGGATTATTGCGCATTACTTTGTAAAAAATAAAATTATTAGCGATAGTCGCATTTTTCCATTTTTCTTCCAATGTCTGTTCAATATTGTAATCATCGACAGACTTATTGTTTTTTTCATATACCTTACACATAGTAAGCCTCCATTTATTTATTGGAACCTCACAGAGTATACCACTCAGCTCAAAACTAGTTCCTGATAAAAAAATGGCGATACAATTAGAGAAAAAGCCTCTACTATTTTCTAAATTTTATTCATATATAATATAGTATCTATATGATAAAAAACGGCAATATTTTTTGATTTTTTATCATTTTTCTCTATTAATTGAATGTAAAATTATTTTCATTTCTTCCGATAATCAAAGTATGGCACAGAAGAAAAATTCACGAAATTCAAAAAAGAAAAATGCAAATTTATTTACAACAGCGTGCTTTGTTCTGGCACTGCTCGTTATTCTGCTTGCATTTCTCGTAAAAAAAGATCAGATTATAGGAAATTTTAAGGAAACAGGTTTTTTTGACAGGGTTTTTGGAACAACGCCTGAATTTGTACAGAATCATCCTGGAAATCCGGAAGCACAAAAGCCGGCCGCAGCAAATAATAACGAAATTACAATTCAAATAGATAATCAGACTCTGGTAGAAGAACCGGAAGCCCCGCAGGAAAATATTGTAATTCCTGTTCAGCCGCAACCAAAAACAGAAGTTGCAGAATCAAACGTAAAAACACCGGAAAAAACTCCAGAAAAGCCAAAAGCCGCAGAAGAAACTAAAACAAAACCGCAGCCTGAAAAACCAAAGCAGAGCGCAAAAACTGAACTTTCACTCTGCTTTATTCAGATAGACGGCGATGGCTCTATTGTTCGTAAAATTGTAAAACGCTCCGTTCAAAAAAATGATTCGCCGCTTACAAATGCCCTGAATCTTCTTTTAAAAGGCCCGGACACAACAATTTCTGCAGAACGAAACTGCAACACGCTTATTCCAGCAGGAACAAAGCTTCTTGGTGCAAAAGTTCAAAATGGAGTGGCTTACCTTAATTTTAACGATGCCTTTGAAATTAATTCGTTTGGAGTAGAAGGTTACAACGCCCAGCTTATGCAGATTGTTTATACAGCAACAGCTTTTTCAACAGTTACAAGCGTTCAATTTTTGATTGATGGTCAGAAAAAGGACTACCTTGGAAGCGAAGGCCAGTGGATAGGCTCTCCGCTCTCAAGAAGTAATTTTTAGTGGTTAATTTTATAAGATTTTACGATTTTATTAAAATAAGCAGGATTTGCTTCGTATGCATCTTTAAAAGTTGCCATAGAAAAGTAATAAAAAAGATACTTGTCGGTACGTTCAAATCCTTTAACCTCTGAAGGCACAGCCCCGCGGGTTAAAATCTGCGTATTACGAATAATATGTCCGTTTTTTGCAGAATAATTTTCTACATTAATTTTATACTTTCCGTTTTTCTGGTCTTCTGAAAAATCAATACTAAGAAGATTATTGTATGTTTCTGAATTGCTTGACAGAATTGAGCGCAGCAGGTATGCATCGTTTTCGCGCAGCGATGCATCTTCCACACCAGGAATTAAAGACAAAGTAATGAATGAATTAACATCCAGAACCCAGCAGTTTTCCATTGCCTGCTTCCAGTTTGTGTCTATTTTAAGAACCTGCTTATCATAAACAGCTTTCTGCGATTTTGCCTTTTCTGTTACCAGAGTTTTCTTTTTTCCGTCAGTCTGCAAAGTTTTTGAAAAGCCGGTAAATTTTTCAAAGGTCTTATCTTCCGAAGAAGTAATGCGCCCAAAAGTAGCACAAGTTAAAACTTCTGTTCCGGTTGAATCAATAATTTTCTTTATATTAAAAAGCGGAATTACAGAATCAAAAACAATTGTAACATTGCCGCCATACTGCGGGTAATTCTGCTGTGTTTTTACCGCGCGCTCCCCAAACCCTTTCACATTTTCCACTTTGGCCCGTCGCGCCGCAAAATCATAAAAAATGTCGTGGAGATAATTTACAATGTCTACATCAGAAGTTTCCGGCAGTACAGTCGAAATAATTCTTTCACCGGTAAATTCCACGTGGTTCAAATCCTTGTTAATTGTAACCAGAAGAGCAATTTCCTTAGGCGGAAGCAGCTGTTCTTCGTTTTTTGGCGCATAATACCTAAGCTGATACGTACCTTCGTCATAGCACAAAATGCCAATATAAGTTTCGCGTGTAAAAGAAGAATCCTTGTAGTAAACAAAATCACCGTTACAGTTTGGAACATAAGGTGTAAAGCCAGGAACAGCAAACGACGATGCAGCAAGACAAATTACAGTTATTAAAGACAAAATCAGTTTTTTCATAAGAAGCACAAAAGTTTCAATTAAGCGTTTAATTTAGCCATTTCATTACGCACATAATCCGCAGCTTTTTTAGCGGCGTCTGTAGCAGGAACCAGTTCAGCAGCTTCTGCAGTGCGAATCTTAAATTCAACATTTGGAAGATTTTTGTCACCAACAACAATGCGAACCGGGAAGCCAATCAACTCAGAATCTGTAAACTTAACACCAGGACGTTCGTTTCGGTCATCAAGCAGAACCTCTACGCCTGCTTTTGTAAGCTCGTCGTAAAGATTGTCTGCAACTTCCTTCATCTTGTCTTTATACTGAATAGGAATAATTGCAACCTGGTACGGAGCAACGCTCATTGGCCAGCAGATTCCTTTTTCGTCGTTGTGACCTTCGATAATACTTGCCAAAGTTCGGTCAACGCCAATTCCGTAACAACCCATAAGCGGTGTAACAGGTTTTCCATTTTCGGCAAGGTAAGTTACGTTCATTGATTTTGTATATTTTGTTCCAAGCTTAAAGATATGACCAAGCTCGTTACCTTTTTTCATGTAAAACTTTCCGCCACATTCAGGACAAGCATCGCCTTCTTTACAAGTGCGAACATCAGCTGTCATAAATGCAGTAAAGTCGCGGCCAGGTTCAACGTGCTTAATGTGATAGCCTGCTTTACCGGCACCTGCAATACAATCGTGCATATCAACAGTAGATTTATCTGCAATTACAGGAATCTTAATTCCAACAGGACCAACAAAACCGTGTGGAGCGCCGGAGTACTTAAGAACATCTTCGTCGCTTGCAAGTTCTGCACCACTTGCTTTAAGTTCTGCGGCAAGTTTTGCTTCGTTTACTTCAAGGTCTCCACGAATCAAAACACAGACAAAGCTTTCTGGAATGTAAGTCTGACCGCCTTCTGTAACAGTTTTTGCATCCTTGTAAAATTCGTGTTTTGTAAGACCAACTGCACTGTTATAAACCTTGTAAACAAGCGCTTTAAGGAATGTTGTAGATTTTTCACCAAAGAACTTTTCCATATCCTCAATGCTGAATACATTTGGTGTAGCAACTTCTTCAATTGCCTTGTCGGTCTTTTTCTGTGGCTGACCATTGCTGTCGAGTGGAACTTCTGTTTTGCAGGCAGCTTTTTCTACGTTAGCGGCATAACCACAGTCAGGACACAAAAGTAAAGTATCATCACCAACCGGGCTTTCTACCATAAATTCTTCTGAACCAGAACCACCCATAGAACCTGTATCTGCCTTTACGCTGATTGTATTAAGTCCCATGCGCTTAAAAATACGACGGTAAGCAGCTGCTACGTTATCATAAGAAGCGTCAAGATCAGCTTGATCCTTATCAAAAGAATAAGCGTCCATCATTGTAAATTCGCGGCCACGCATTACACCGTAACGCGGACGAATTTCATCACGATATTTTGTATTAATCTGATAAAGAGTGAACGGAAGCTGTTTGTAAGAAGAAAGACCGTCACGAACAACAGCAGTAAAAGCTTCTTCTGCAGTTGGAGAAACAACCATATCCTGACCCTGACGGTTCTGAGCAGTAAGCATTTCGCCAGCCATTTTATCCCAGCGGCCAGATTCCTTCCATAAATCACCAGGTACAATTACAGTAGGCTTTATTTCCAAAAGTCCCGCGTTATCCAATTCTTCGCGGATAATTTTTTGAACCTTCATTAAAGAGCGGTAGCCGAGCGGCATATAAACATAAAGACCGTTTCCAAGCTTGCGTATAAGACCAGAGCGCATCATCAGCTGATGGCTTACAATAACTGCGTCGTTTGGAGCTTCGCGCAGTGTCGAAATAATAGTTCTACTAGCTTTCATAATGAACTATTTTATAGAAAAAAAAATCAAAATTCAATCTTATCTATTTTTTAAGCAGGCAGATTACTTTGTCAGAATCAGCAGAAAGCGGTGTACGCAGATAATCAGAATAAAATTCTATGGAAGTAAAGCCAAGTTCGTTAGCGTAGCTTTTAAGAGTTTCACAGCTGATTGGAATTACTTCCTCGTCTTTTATATCATCAAACACTTTACCGTCGGCAGTAACTACGCGCTGGTAAAGTTTGTATTGTGCAGTTGTATTATCGCGGATAATTTCAGAATACAGGGTAACATCTTTACCCTTACGAACAGGCAAATCAACCTTTTGCTCATTAAAATCAAGCTTAGAAAAATTAATTAAATCGAGTATAAGATAACCACCGTCAGTCAGCAGATATTTTGCATCCATAAGAAATTTCTTTACAAGCGAACGGTTTTTTAAGAAAATCAGACGATAATTACAGCACATAATAATGTTAAAATAGTTTTTTGCAAAATATCGCGAAATATCCGAAGACGACATATTAAACGCATGGACGCCGGTTCCTGCTTTTCTTGCATTATTAAGAATTCTCGAAATAAATTCCTCATGCGAATCAATAACCGTAATATCCTGATGAGTTTCCGCAAGCTTTAACGATGTCTGTGCAGGTCCGCATTCAACGCTTAAAAGCTTAACCGCAGCCCCAAAAGATTTTTCAAGCTCTAAAATAAGATCAAGTCTGTTCGGCTGCACCGGAAACAATTCTTCATAATATTTTAACCATCGTTTAACGTAAATCATATTATTTAAATTATAAATCAGAATGCAGAAATTTCAAGAAATTTGTAAAGAAGCGAAAGCCGTTAGACGTTGAAGATATATATTAAATCTTTTCCGCCGTTAATTTACCTTTCGTTCGACAAAGCGGTTCATGCACAAAAATGATGCGGAAGAATAATTTATATAAAAATAGATAAAATCGCCTGTATGATACTGTTTTTTTGATTCTGTAACATCGGCAACGGTAAAGTCAAAGGTTTGTCCAACTATTACTATGGCTTTATCTTCAGAAAAAAGATCTGACTGTGGAGCTGCAAGAATTCCAAAGTCCAGCACGGCACAAATGCGTTTTCCAGAAGGGCGCGGAAGTGAATACTGCCCAAGCGCGTTCAGCCCGTCATTTTTCTGTTCAGGTATTTCTTTTTCCTGAATTTCTATTATTTCTGCCGCAAACTTAAATACGTCATTATTAAGTCCTTTTATTTCTGCACCCTTAGATGAATTGTAACCAAAAAAGATTCCTTCACCGCAGCGTACTTCCGAAATAAAGACATCTTTTTGTTTTTGAATTTTTCCTGATTCAAGCAAATCATGCATTACTGTTCCACCGACAGATACAAACGGCTTTTTAAGATTCCTGATTTTTTGAATATAAAGAGCAGTTTCACAAAGCATATGAAGGCTCTGAATGTCGGGCATTTTGCCGGAGAGGCAGGCAAAGTTTGCAGAAACTCCCAAAATCGGCAGGTCGCAGTATTTTTCCGTCAATTTTTTTATATCATTTTGAAACAGACCGTCTTTGTAATCTCCACATTCCATTATCAAAACTATCTGTGGTCTAAATTCGTCCGGGATTTTTTTTATTTCCTTAAGGCAGGCTTCATCCGAAAGGTAAAATCGGACAGGTTTTTGCTTAGGAATTTTCTGCCCCAACGCTTTTTGAGCCTGCGCAAATTTACCATAATCTTTTATATCAGAAACTCGTGTTTTAATAACGCAGCACTGCAATTTTTTACGCTGCTCATCTGAAAACTGCTCAAAATTTTTTATATTACTGTCAGAAAAAGTATCTGCGCCTTGTTTTACAAG
>DEEV01000067.1:6834-7127 GCA_002350445.1 Treponema sp. UBA2869
GAACATCAACAAATTCGCTTTCGCTCAAACAAAATTTTGTAACAACGTTAAGGCTGGCTTCGTTTTTTTCTGCAAGCTGCCGCCAGTACAAATAATTTTCAACAAGCTTTTTTTGATTAAGGTAGAGAAAATCCATATCTTTAAGTATAATGCAAGAGCGCTATTTATTCGACAAAATTGTGAATTTCGCTGGTTATCGCCTATCTGACAGGTATAAAAAATATGAAAAAACTTAATTTGTCCAAAACAACAATATTTCTTTGTCTTACTATAGTTGTTATGATTTTTATATG
>DEEV01000135.1:0-2892 GCA_002350445.1 Treponema sp. UBA2869
TACGACAAGCCGATGATTTATTACCCGCTGAGCGTCCTTATGCTTGCAGGCATTCGCGAAGTGCTTATTATTTCGACTCCGCGTGACCTTCCTGTCTTTAAGAAGCTTTTTGGAGACGGAGACTGGCTCGGAATGCATTTTGAGTACGCCGTTCAGGAAAAGCCTCGTGGACTTGCAGATGCGTTCATTGTAGGTAAAAAGTTTATTGGAAACGATAATGTAACTCTTGTTCTTGGTGACAATATTTTTTATGGTGATGCCTTTGGTAAGATTGTAAGCCGCTGCAGAAAGTCGCTTGAAGAAAATGGCGGCGGTCATATTTTCGGTTATTATGTAAAAGAACCTTCTGCTTACGGTGTTGTTGAATTTGACAAGGATAAAAATGTTCTTGGCATAGAAGAAAAACCTGCTGTGCCAAAATCAAATTATGCGGTTCCCGGCCTTTACATGTATGATAATTCTGTTGTTGATATTGCCGCAAATGTTAAGCCCAGTGCCCGCGGTGAAATTGAAATTACCGCCATTAATAACGAATATCTTTCACGCAAAAAGCTTACTGTAACTCTTCTTGGACGTGGTATGGCATGGCTTGACACCGGAACTTACGACGGTCTTCTGGAAGCAAGTAATTTTATTGCGACTATTGAAAAGCGTCAGGGCCTTTATGTTGCGTGTCTTGAAGAGATTGCTTACGCTAACAGGTGGATTACAAAAGAGCATCTGCTTTCTTTGGCACAGGGATATAAAACTGATTATGGAACATACCTTAAACAGGTAGCGGAGAGAAGGAATGCATAATTAAGAATTATGTTTGAGTTTAAGAAATGTGATTTTCAGGGGCTTTACGAAATTCAGCCGAAAATTTTTAATGATTCAAGAGGCTCTTTCTTTGAAAGCTGGAATAAGCGTGATTTTGAAGCAGCGGGCTTAGATGCTGATTTTGTTCAGGATAATCAGAGTTCATCTGTAAAAGGCGTTTTAAGAGGGCTTCATTTTCAAAAAAATCATCCCCAAGCAAAACTTTTATGGACTGCAGCAGGAACCGTTTTTGATGTTGCTGTTGATTTACGGAACGGCAGTAAAACTTTTGGAAAACATTTTAAGATTATTCTGGACAGCTCAAAGCACAACATGCTTTATATTCCAAAAGGATTTGCACACGGCTTTCTAGTCCTGAGCGATTCTGCGGAGATCTGCTACAAATGCACGGATTTTTATGATGCTGAAGGTGAGGGCGGAATTTTCTGGAACGACCCATTTTTGAATATAGACTGGGAAGCAGTTTGCCCGGGCATTTCTAAAACGGCAATATTAAGCGAAAAAGATAAAAATCATCCGACCTTTGACCCGAATGGAAAATATTTTGACCTTTCCGGCCATTGGCTCGGGGTATAATTGCAGATTTTTTTATATAACACAATTAAACCCAATAAGTGGGACGCAGGCAAAAATTAAGGAGGCACCAGGTCTCCGGGGGGATACCTTGATTTTTGCCGTCGCTGGGACCCGCTTATTGGGTTTAATTTTTTAATGATTTGTATAAAACAAAAAAATCTGCTATTATTCCACTATGGTAATTTCATCTATAGATTTAAAAGACGGTCACGTAGTTCAGCTTAAAAACGGTAAGGAACTTGTGCTTCAGCGCGATGATGCTGATTCTTTAATAAAAAACTTTGATATGTACGGCGAAGTTGCCGTTATAGATTTGGATGCTGCTCTTGGCAATGTGGACGCCAAGGGTAACACTGTAAACACTCCTTTGTTAAAATCACTTTTAAGACGCGGAAATGTACGTACCGGCGGCGGCATTCGTACGGTTAAGCGTGCAAAAGAGCTTGTAAGTCTTGGTGCAGAAAAGGTTATTATTGGTTCTGCGGCGTGGAAAGCAAATCCTAAGGCCGGAGAATCTGTATTAAATGAAGACTTTCTGAATGAGCTTGCAAAGGCAATCGGCAAAGACCGCATCATTATCAGTGTAGATGCAATCAACGGAAAAATTGCCGTAAAGGGCTGGACAGAAACCGTAGACATTCCTCTTGTTGAAGGCGCAAAACAGGCAGAAAAATTCTGTTCGGAACTTTTATTCACCTGTGTAGAAAAAGAAGGCTGCATGCAGGGTACTAATATGAATTATGTTCGCGAGCTTCGCGGTGCGGTTCATTGCCGGGTTGTTGCGGCCGGTGGAGTTTCGAGTGTAGAAGAAATCTGCGAGCTTGAAAAATTGCACTGTGACGTTCAGCTTGGAATGGCACTTTATACAAATAAAGTAAATCTTACAGACGCCTTTGTTGCCTGTCTTGATTTTGAAAAAATGCCTTTAATTCCTGTAATTGCGCAGAGTGTAAATGGCGAAGTTTTGATGCAGGGCTTTGCAAACGAACAGGCATTCCGTAAAACTTTTGAATCAAAAAAACTTACTTTCTGGAGCCGTTCTCGTAACGAACTTTGGACTAAGGGCGAAACAAGCGGAAACTTTTTGAACGTTGTTCGCCTTAGGGCAGACTGCGACCGTGACTGTGTTCTTGCCACCGTCATTCCAAGCGGGCCATCCTGCCACACAGGAAGCTGGACCTGCTTTACAACCGACCCGGGCGAAAAATCGAGCATGGGCCGCCTTTACGACGTAATTGCAGACCGATTTGCAAACCCACGTCCGGGAAGCTACACAGCAACTTTGGACGACAAACGCGTTCGCGAAAAGGTAGAAGAAGAAGCCGAAGAGCTTTGCGAAGCCGAAGGCCGCGACGAAGTAATCTGGGAAGCGGCAGATCTTTTGTACTTTGTAAACGTTTTGATGTACAAAGAGGGCGTAACCTGGAAAGATGTTTATGATGAACTTGATAAGAGGCATAAAGCTTAATGTTTGATAGTGGTTTCGACAAGCTCAAC
>DEEV01000135.1:2944-3226 GCA_002350445.1 Treponema sp. UBA2869
CATTGAGCCTGTCGAAATGACCTGAAAGGAGAATCTTAAATTGATTAAAATACAGCAATATTCTGAAATAACCCCCGACTTTTTTACAGGGCGTTCTTTTGGCGACAGTAACGAAGTTGTAAATTCTGTGCTTGAAGAAGTTCAGAAAAAAGGTGATGCCGCTTTGCGCATTTATGGTCAGAAATTTGATGTTTCTGTGCCGCAAACTTTTGAAGTGCCTCAGGAAGAGCTTAAAGCGGCGGCTGAAAAGCTTAAGATAGAAAAACGTGAAATTTATGATTC
>DEEV01000071.1:0-198 GCA_002350445.1 Treponema sp. UBA2869
ATCAATTACCTGACCGCCAAGACGTGGACCGGCTGGAATAGAAATCTGTGTATCTTTAAGCTGTTTTTTGCTTTCCTGAGCCATAAGTTCGTTATAACGTGTAATGTGTTCCTTATGTTTTGCCTGACGACCTTTTGCGCCCATGTGAATCCATTCCAATTCCTTCTGAATTTCTTTCTGGCGCATAGATTCATTTTT
>DEEV01000071.1:367-4037 GCA_002350445.1 Treponema sp. UBA2869
GCAACAGTTTCAGCATCAAGATGGTTTGTAGGTTCGTCAAGCAAAAGGATGTCCGGTTTCTGCAAAAGAAGACGACACAAAGCAACACGGCGGCGTTCACCCCCACTAAGCACGTCTACAACCTGATCAGCAGGAGGACAGCGCAAAGCATCCATTGCAAGTTCAAGATTATTATCAAGATTCCATGCATCAAGAAGGTCAAGTTTTTCCTGAACTTCTGCCTGACGAGCCGCAAGCTTATCAAAATCTGCATCCGGGTCGCCGTAAGCTTCGCCAATTTTATCAAATTCTTCAAGAAGGTCTGTGATTTCTTTTACACCCTCTTTTACAACTTCCATAACAGTTTTTCCAGGCTCAAGATAAGGCTCCTGTTCAAGATAGCCGATTGTATAGCCCGGAAGCAGAGAAGTTTCTCCCGTAAAGTCTTTATCTATTCCTGCAAGAATCTTAAAAAGCGATGATTTTCCGGCACCATTGGCACCAATTACACCAATTTTTGCACCATAATAATAGGAAATGCTTATATCTTTTAAAACAACCTTTGTGCCGTAAGCGCGACCTACACGGTCCATTGTGTAGATTATCTTTTTATCATCGAAAGTTTTTGCCATTATTGTATTCCTTTATATAGTTTTATAACTCGCAAGCACAGCTTGCTCGGTACCCGTTTTTCGATAATCCTAAAATGACCCTATCGGCTCATTTTTTAACGGATTTTCGATTATAGGGCATCGAAAGTTTTTGCCATTATTGTATTCCTTTATTTAGTTTTATAACTCGCAAGCACAGCTTGCTCGGTACCCGTTTTTTGTTTATTTCTCTTCAATAAAATAGCATAGATTTTACTGGTTTTCAATTCTTGTGAGCGCGCAAAACTCACCTCTAAGACGTTTTAAGCAGGCTTACTCAACCGCATAGCAGTCGTAGCCAAGGTTGCGCAAACGATCCGCAGTATTTCCTGTTTTATCATCATTTACAAGCACAATAAAATATGTGTTTCCGCTTGCACGCTTTTCTGTTGTAATGTAAGCATCAAAACCTTTACCACGAACTTCATCAGCAAGAAGCTTTGCATTGCTTTCTGTTCTGAAAAGCCCAAGCTGCCATTTTGAATTTTTAGCACCATCTGAATCTGATTTTGCAGAAGTTTTAGTTTCGGCAGTTTCTGTTTCTTTTTGAATTTCTATACTGCCGGTTCCAGGTTCAGCCTGACCGCTTTTTGGCACAAAAAACCAGAACGGTGTAGGTAAAAGCTGAACATCGCCCTTCACTACAGCAGCTTCTACCGAAGAAGGAAATTTTGATGTAATCTGTGCTGCATAAGATTTATCGCCGGTAACATACCATAAAGTAAGCAGAACAGCCGGCTGAATAACCTTCATAGATTCAATTTTTGAATACGCCTGAAGCATTACAACAGGCTCCTGAAGTTCTTCTACAGTGTTTGCCTTGCAAAGCGCACTCCACTGAGTATAAAGCTTAATATAAGACTGAACTTTTTCGTCTTTCGAATTTCGTACTGCAGAATTAAGGTAGCTGTCTGCAGTAGCATAGTCTCCGCTGCTCAAGGCGCATCGAACCGCATCCAGAACAATCTGTTCATTTGTTTTGCGAGGCATTCCCTCGGCATCGCCCGCCGCAATTCCAGCAGCAGCCGCATAAGACTTTTGAGCTTCATCAAAACTGGACATTTGTTCCAAAAGTGAAGCAAGAAAAACATACACCGCACGCTTTTCCGCCGGAGCCGTTATTTTTGCAACCTGATTTTTAAGATAAGAAACCGACTGTTCAAGACTGTCTTTTTTAGCCGCTTCGGTTGTTACAAATTTTGCAGTAAGATCTGCGGCCGCCAAAGCACCTCCAAAAACAAGATTAATCAATACAACAAAGAACAAAGTTTTTTTCATTATTCTGCACCACCTTCAGTTCCATTAATATTTCCGGCAGAAGATTCATTCTGATTTTTATTTGCTTTTTTTTGCATCAGCTTTTGACTGCGTTCCACAGCACGCTTTTTCTTTTCTTCAATTTTCTGCTGAATAGCAATGCGGCGTTCTTCAAACGCTTTTTGCTTTTCTTCGCGCTTTCTGTTTCGTTCAGCCGTTTTCTGCTCTTTTAGAACACGTTTTTCTTCAGAAGTTTTAGCAGAATCAGATGCAGAAGCCGTAAGCGATTTTTTTAACTTTGCAATCATATAAACCAGAATGGAAAGTACAATTCCAGCCGCAAACGAAATTAAAACCAGAACAGCCACCGGAAGATTTTCGTAGGTTTTAAAAAACCAGAAAGTACAAACATTCGAAAGATTAAATCCAATAAAAAATGCAAGAAAAACAACAAGAACTAAAAACAAAATCAAAGTTACAATCATAAATCACCTCCATAAATGCCCCAAAAGCACCCGAAAATATTTCCTTTATTTTATAAGAGTTCCCCTGTAAGTATTTCCGCTCAAAGAATCAATGCGCACCATAGCAAACTTTCCAATAAGAGATTTGTCCGCCTTAAACGCAATTTTTTCGTGCTGTTCAATCTGCCCCAAAAGCTCTTCTTTACTGTCGCGGCTTACACCTTCAACAAGAACCTTTACCGCTTTTCCAATGCGCTTAAGCATCTGCTCGTGTGTATGCTCCAGCTGCAAATCAATAACACGCTGCAGCCTCTCTTTACGAATTTTTTCCGGAATCTGCTCCATTTTTGCGGCAGGAGTTCCTTCGCGCGGATTGTAATAATACATCATAGAACTTTCGTATTTTACCTGACGCATCAAATCAAGCGTAAGTTCAACATCTTCTTCGGTTTCGCCAGGAAAGCCCATCATAATATCAGAAGTAAGAGAAACATCCGGAATGCGCTCTTTAATTTTTTTTACAATTTCCAGATAGTGTTCGCGCGTATAACGGCGATTCATAGCCTTTAAAACTGTCGAAGAACCATTTTGAACCGGCAGATGAATATGGCGGCAAATACGCTCCTCTTTTGCAATCACATCAATTACATCGTCTGTAAAATCCTTTGGATGCGAAGACATAAAACGAACCCACTCAATACCTGACTTTGTTTTATTAAGATGGTCCGCAATAATCTGAAGCAGCTGCGCAAAGTTGACAGAAGAATCAGGAGGGGAATGCATGGCTGGAAACTTCGCGCATTCGCGCTCGTTGCAGGAGCCCCTCGTCTGCACTTCGTTGCAGCCTCCCCCTTCTGCGGGCTCAGACGCCGCCCGAAACGCCTGCTTATATTCACCCGAATACGAATTTACATTCTGACCAATAAGCGTTACTTCGCGGACACCATAACCGTTTAAAATATCAAGCTCGCGCAAAATCTCGTCTACAGGACGGCTAATTTCCCGCCCGCGAACGTACGGAACAATACAATAAGTACAAAAGTTGTTGCAGCCGTGCATAATCGGCACAAACGTACTGAATGCGCCAGGCTCGGCAGAAACAGTTGCAAATTTGTAAGACTCAGTATCATCAACCTCAAACGGTTTGCGTCCTTCTTCCACAGCTTCTATAATCTGCGAAAAATGATGCTTTGCAAAAGTGCCGACAACATAATCAACAAACGGCCATTTTTTTTGAAAATCTTTTAAAAGCCGCTCAGCCATACAGCCCATAACAACAAGAGTTAAAGGTTTTGCGCCGTCTTTTACATATTCAACAGC
>DEEV01000071.1:4368-4615 GCA_002350445.1 Treponema sp. UBA2869
TTTTTAAGACCAAGATAAACTTCGCGTACAACGTCCTCAACAAACCGCGGATTATCGTAGGCATGTTCAGTTACAAATTTTTCATCCTTGCGCTTTAAAACCGAATAAAGTGGCGTCGAAGCACAATCTTCTACAATTTTAATTACGTCTTCAATCCAGAAAAACTCTGTATACAAAAGCTTAACTTTTACAAGTCCCCGCTGATTATGCGCTCCGTATTCAGAAATTGCCTTTGAACACGGGCAAA
>DEEV01000071.1:4734-15025 GCA_002350445.1 Treponema sp. UBA2869
CAGGCTTTCCCCTACAGCAGCTTCATATTCACACATGTACTGCAAAATGCCTTCGCTTTCGCTTACAGGCGCTTTTTTTTCTATAAAATATGGAAAACGAATCAGACCAAACGCCTTCTGGGCATCAAGCTTTTCACGAATTTCGTCAAGCATATCCAGAAAATGCTGCATCGTAACATTTGAGTGATACTTATGAAAAATCTGAATAAACCGGGACATGTGCGTGCCCTTAAAATTGTGCGGAAGATTAACGAACAAATCTACAGTTGCCGTCGTATTCTGAGTCTTGTGATTTTTATCTAAAACCGAAACCGGATAATGAACGCCCTTTACCCCGACCTTCTGCAGCGGAATCTTACGCGTATCCTTTTCGTTCTGAATGTCTCGCATATCAAGGTTATTATATAGAAAAAAAACGCCGGAAACAACAGCGGGGGCAGAAGGGAATTAATTATACAAGAACACCCTTGCTCAAAATATTATTTATTCTTGATTCACCACCCCCGCAATTTTATCCAGAGACGGAAGCTTTGCGTAAAGCAGTTTTGAAATTTCTGGGTCGGGCTCGTCCTGGTCGGGAATCATGCACACTTTGCAGCCGGCGCGGTAAGCACTTAGAACTCCGTTTGGGGAATCTTCTACGGCAAGGCAATTCTGAGGCTGTAAGCCAAGCTGTTCGCAGGCAAAGATATAAACATCGGGAGCAGGTTTACCGTTTTGAACCATTCGTGCGGAAATAATTTTATCAAAGCTGTTTTGTATTCCAACGCGCTCAAGATAACGCACTGTGCGGTCTACCGGCGATGCAGTTGCAATTGCCCTAAGAATTTTGTGTTCTTTAAGATAGCTTAAAATTTCAAGGGCGCCAGGCTTTAGTTCCAGACCTTTTTCTGCAAGGAGCTGTTCCATAAGTTCTGCGCGATAAGAACGAACTTTTTCGTAATCAAAATTCGGGTCGCCGGAAATCTTTTTCTGAAATTCCTGTGTAAACGGACGCCCCAGCGAACGCATATATAATGCCTGTTCATCTGTCATCTTATAGCCAAAATGTTCAAAAGCTTTTGGCCAGCAGATGCGGAAATATTTTTCGGTATCAAGCAGCGTACCGTCTAAATCAAAAATTACAGCTTTTATCATAATTGTCCTATATTTTACATGTAAATCCATTCTGAATGCAATTGTATTCATTTTTCTTGCTTTATGACTATTCTACATTATACCTTTTCTGTAATGATTTTTTTTCTACGGAGATACTACACTATGAAAAGACTTGCAACATTTATGCTTATTGCAATGACTTTTTTGTCAGGACTTTTTGCCGCTGATGTATATGATGATGATCTTTTTGCGTTTGTAAACGGAATCATCGAAAACTACTTTGTATACAAATACAACGACTAGTACATTAAAAAAAATCCTTTTGAAATTGCAGTTTGTAGGTTATACTATGGGTATGGTAGAAGTAGAAAAAGAACAGCAGAAAGTGCCTCGTGCGCTTCTTGTTGGAGAACCAGGTAACGACCTTCAGGAATTAAAAGGTCTTGTTCTTACCCTGGGAATGGACATTATTCAGCGCCTCACTTTGAACCGTCTGGAACCTACTCCCGCATATGGAATGGGAACCGGCAAAGCAAAAGAAATTAACGAGCTTGCTCATTCTATAGAAGCAGACTGCATTATTTTTGATTTTAATCTTGAACCGCGAAAGCAGCGTAACTGGGAAGAACTTACCGGACTTTCGTGCTTTGACCGTCAGGAAGTAATAATCCGCATTTTTGCACAGCGGGCTCAAACTAAAGAAGCTGTACTTCAGGTTGAACTTGTAAAGCTTACATATTCTCTTCCGCGGCTCGCCCACATGAACAACGATTTTTCACGGCAGCGTGGCGGCGCGTTTGGAAATAAGGGTGCCGGCGAAACACAGCTTGAACTTGATCAGCGTATTGTACGCGAAAAAATTGCTTCGGTAAAAAGAGACCTTGCCGAAATTGAGCTTAACAGAAAAACCCAGCGTAAACAGCGCGGAAAAATGCCTTCGGTCGCGCTTGTAGGCTACACAAATGCAGGAAAATCTTCGCTTTTGAATGCGCTTACAGGAGCCGACGCTTTTGTAGAAAACAAACTTTTTGCAACGCTCGACCCGCTTACAAGAAAACTCCCTTTAAACGACAGTGCGGGCGTACTTCTTACCGATACAGTAGGATTTATCAGTAACCTGCCGCATCACCTGATTGACGCGTTTAAGTCAACTTTGGAAGAAGTAACTTACGCCGATCTTCTGCTTGTAGTTTTGGATTCTTCAGACGAAAATGCACTTTTCCATTACGAAACAGTGTGCAGCGTTCTTGCCGACTTACATGCTGACAAAAATCCAAAGCTTATACTTTTAAACAAAATTGACAAGGGTGATGACAAAGGAACTCTTACTGCCTTGCGCCACAAATTTCCGGATGCAATTTGCGTAAGCGCGAAGGAAGAAAAAGGCTTTGTAGAACTTAAAGACAAAATTTACGAACTTGTTTACGGAGAACTTGCAAATTATATTATTCCTGCTTCAAATACGCCTTTAATAAACGAACTTCGCAAGGCAGGCTGCATTCAGACCGAAGAATGGCTTGACGACGGAGTTCACATAACGTCGCGTGCAACAGGAAGACTTCTTGCTTTGATTTCGCCATATCTTGTAAAATAAACCAATGCTTAAATATTTTGCAAAATTTGGATTCAAAAAAACTGACTGCTTTCTTCTTTGCATAATTGCAATTCTTATAATTACGATTATTGCCGGAACCTTTGCAGGTCTTTCAAAAAAGAAAAATCAGACACCGCAAATTCTTTTACAGACCGGAAAAGCCAGAAACCTAAACGAACCTGTAAATTCTGATTTAGTTGCCTATTACGAAATCGGAAAAATCAGAGTGATTACAGAACCGGATGCTTCCGGAAAAAAATCAGATAAAAACGGAACGCCAATGGTAATTTCGCCCTGGCTTGCTTATCCTCAGGAAGATTCAGTTTTTTTTGAAGAACTTGCCCGCAAACGCGGCGTTATCCGTGGAATATTTTCTGACTATTTTAGCACTCACACAAAAAATCAGCTTCTTAGCGAAACAGAAACAAAATCTGTAGAAAATCTTATTGAACGAATAAATTCGCAGCTTTCCTTAGGAAAAATATCTGATATTTACTTTACTGATTACCTTTTTTTAGATTATTAGATATAATCACCTTATGAATATCGCATTATTTTCAGACAGCTACCTTCCTACAAAATCTGGAATTGTAACCGTCGTAGTTCAGCTTAGAGAGCAGCTTATTAAAGCGGGACATAACGTTGTCCTTGTAACAGTTCAAACAACCCCGGAATTTGCAACAGACGATCCTGATATTTACAGAACAAAATCGGTTCCGCTCGGACTTGGAACAGACCAGTTTCTTTCCATTCCAAAAATGAAGCCTCTGATTAAATTTCTTAAAGAAAAGAAAATTGATATAATTCACTGCCACACAGAATTTGGTCTTGGAAAAGCAGGACTTAAGGCCGCAAGAAAGCTTGGAATTCCTGCAATCTGTACAACGCACACAATGTGGGTTTTGTTCTATAAACACTATCTGCCGTGCGGCAAACTTATTCCGCCGGGAATTATCAACGCAATTTTGAATCACTATTACAAACAGTTTGATTCTTTAATCGGAGTTTCTACAAAGGCACGCAATTTCTTTAAGCAGCCAAAAATGCTCCCGAATCAACCGTCGGCAATTGTACCTAATGCAATTGACCGCTCTAAATTTCAGGCAACACACATTACCGCACAGGAACGCCATGAATTACGCGCAAAATACGGTTTTGCAGATGATGATAAAATCATGCTTTTTGTTGGACGAGTTGGTGAAGAAAAACGAGTATTTGAACTTCTCGAAGTGTGCAAAAAAGTTTGTGCCGCAAATCCTAAATACAAAATGATTTTTGTTGGCAACGGACCTGCCTTTGAAGAAATGCAAAACCGCGCCGCAGAAAACATTGCAAACGGGTCAATTGTTTTTGCAGGTTTTATTGAATGGGTTAAGGTTCACGCTTTTTACGAAAGCTGCGATTTGTTCGTTACAACTTCACTTTCAGAAATGCATTCAATGACAATTCTCGAAGCTCAGCTTTCAGGTTTGCCAATTGTTGTGCGAAACGACGAAAGCTACGCTGACTGCGTGTTTGACGGCGTAAACGGCTATGTTACTCAAAGCGAAGACGAAATGTCAGAAAAAATCATTTCGCTTTTGGGAGATGACAAAAAACTTAAAGAATTTGGACAGGCCGGTCTGGAAACTACAAAAAAGTTTACAATTGAAACTCATGTAAACAAAACTGTCGAAGTTTATAACCAGGTACTAAAGGCTTACCCGAACAAAATTAACGACGAAGAAGTAAATAAAATATTAAAAGAAAAATTCTAAAGCTTTACAAAATTATTAAAAAAAGGAGACAGGCTTACACCTGGTAAATACATTATGGCAAACAAAATTCCTGCAAGAAAAGATGTTCCGGCAAAAGACAAGTGGAATTTAAGTTCAATTTTTGCGTCTGATTCTGACTGGGAAAGCGCATTAAAAGAGGTTCCTTCGCTTTGTGAAAAAGTTGTACAGAAAAAAGGATTACTCGGAAAATCTGACGGCGATTTACTTGAAGCGTTAAAGCTTCTGGAAAGAGCTTACCTTAAAATGGAAACTGTTTACCATTATGCAAGTCTTCAGCACGAAGCAGACGAAGATGATACTCAGGCCGCAGACCGCTACGGACGTGCCGCAATGGCATACACGCAGATGTCGGCTGAACTCAGCTTTATTGATCCTGAAATTCAGGCAATTGATGAAGCAAAACTTCGCGAATGGATTAAAAAGCCAGACTTTACAGACTATCGTATTTATATAGAAAAACTTTTACATTTTAAGCAGTTCATTCTAAGCGAAAAGGAAGAACGCATTCTTTCACTGCAGGGTCAGCCGGCTCAAACTGCCGAAACAGCCTTCAGCATGCTTACAAATGTTGATATGAATAAGACTTTTGGCTCTGTAAATGTAAACGGCGAAGAACATGCACTTACAGAAACAACCTGGTCTGTTTTTATGCATAATCACGACCGCAAAGTACGCGAAGAAGCTTACAAAAAGTTCTATGCAAAATACGAAGAACATCAAAATACTATTGCCGCTCTTTACGCAGGTTCTGTAAATCAGGATGTGTTCAGCATGCGCGCCCGCGGTTATAAATCTTCGCTGGAGCAGGCTCTTTACGGAAATAAAGTTCCTCTTTCTGTCTACAAAAATCTGATTGACTGCATTCACAAAAACTTTCCTGCCCTTCACGAATATTATTCAATCCGCAAAAAGGCTTTAGGCTTAGACGAACTGCGCCATTACGACGTTTACGTTCCGCTTGTAAAATCTGTAGAAACAAAAACTACTTACGAACAGGCCGTTGAAATTTGCCGCAACGCACTTTCTCCACTTGGCAAAGAATATACAGACCGGCTTTGCAACGGATTACTTAATGGCTGGGCAGACCGCTACGAAAATGTAGGAAAGAGAAGCGGCGCATTCAGTTCCGGCTGCTACATTGGAGACCCGTTCATTCTTCTGAATTATAAGGAAGAAAATATCCGCGATGTATTTACAATGGCACACGAAGGCGGTCACAGTATGCACAGCTGGTATTCAGTTCATAACAATCCTTTTATGTGCTACGACTACACAATTTTCGAAGCAGAAGTTGCGTCAACTTTTAACGAAGAGCTTGTTTTTGAATATCTTTTGAAAAACGCAAAAGATGCAGACATGAAAAAGTATCTTCTTGCTATGCGTGCGGACGATATTCTTGCAACTCTTTACCGACAGACAATGTTTGCTGAATTTGAACTTAAGGCTCACGAGCTTGTAGAAAACGGAACTCCGCTTACTGCTGAACTTTTGCGCAAAATTTACCGCGAACTTCTGGAACAGTATTTTGGCCCAGAAATGCATTTCGAAAGCAATTCTGATATGGAAGGCTTACGAATTCCACACTTTTACGGAGCATTTTACGTTTATAAATATGCTACAGGAATTTCTGCCGCTCTTGCACTTGCAAAACGTGTTACAAACGGTGGAGAAAAGGAACGCGAAGATTACTTTAAATTCCTTAAAAGCGGCGGTTCGCGCTACCCTATCGAAAGCCTGCGCATAGCCGGTGTTGATATGGAAAGTGTTGGACCTGTTCAGGCAGCCTGCGACACCTTTAAGGAAATTGTAGAACAACTAAAAGCTCTTTTGTAGTGAAACCGGATTAAATATACGTTTGCAATAAAAAAAAACTAAACATTAGGTCTTTTTCTGCCGATATTTAACTAAGAGTTGGTTTCTTTAAAAAAAAGATGTATACTTTAAAGACCATTTACTAAGGAAAGTTTAATGAATAAAACCGAGTTCAAACAGTTTATTGCAGGAATACCAAAGGCCGAGCTTCATATTCATCTGGAAGCGGTTATTTCAATGCCAGGAATTAAAAAGCTTTACAAGAATAAATTTGAAAAAGAAATGTCAAAGGAAGAACAGAAAGAGCTTTTTTCTTATAACGATTTAAATGGCTTTATTCAGTCTTTCCTTAAAATTCAGGGAATGTATTCTTCTGTAGAAGATTTCCGCATTGTTTTTGACGAACTCGAAAAATACCTTGTAAAAAACGGCATTACATATACCGAAGTTTTCTTTGCACCAACAGCATTCCTTAAAATGGGCTTTAAATACGAGGATATGATTCGTATTTTCCACGAAAAAATTTCAAAGATCAAGGAAAAGCGCGGAATTACAATCAAAATGCTTATGGATGTTTCCAGAACTTTTGGTTGCGAAAACGCAATGAAAAACTACAATCTTCTTAAAGAGTTCCCATGCGAAGACATAATTGGAATTGGTTTGGGCGGTGCGGAAGCAAAAGGTCCTGCAAAGGAATACGCTCCTGTTTACGAACAGGCTCTTAAAGACGGTTTCAAGGCTGTTGCACACGCAGGCGAAGACGTTGGACCGGAAAGCATCTGGGATTCAATCAACTATCTGCACGCACAGCGCATTGGTCACGGAATTACAGCAATCCAGGATGAAAACCTGATGACCGAGCTTAAAAAAACAAAGCTTCCAATTGAAATCTGCATTACATCAAATACATTTACAAAGAAAGTTGTAAAAAAGGCAAGCGAGCATCCTGTCCGCACATTCTACGACAAAGGTATTGCCGTAAACATCAATACAGACGATCCGGTTTTCTTTAAGACAACCCTTCTTGATGAACTTTACATTTGCCATCACGACTTGAACTTTACAATGGACGAAATTAAAGACCTTATAAAAAACAGTTTCCGACAGTCGTTCATGAGCGATAAGGATAAGAAGGCAGCTGTTAAGGCTGTGGATGCAGCTTGGCAGATCTAAACAAATACTACAACAAATTCCACGAAGAACACCGTCTCACAACAAGACATGGTCAGGTAGAATTCCGTACGACCATGCATTACATAGAGGAAGCTATTACCCTACTTCGTGCTTTGCAGACCTCAGCAACCGAAGAAGGTGCGGTACCTGAGGCTCTCGAAGGGTCTGCACCTGCTGTAAAAATCGCCGACATAGGGGCTGGAACCGGTCGCTATTCCGTAGAACTTTGCCACCGCGGTTACGACGTTACTGCTGTTGAACTTGTAAAACATAATTTAAGATATATTGAAAACAAAAGTAATAAAGTTAAAGTATTTCAAGGAAATGCTACGGATTTAAGTAGATTTTCAGATAAATCATTTGATTTAACTTTACTATTTGGTCCTCTTTACCACNNCTGTTGAACTTGTAAAACATAACCTCGAAATTCTTAGAAACAAGCACGAAAATATAAAAACCTGGCAGGGCGATGCGCGCAATCTTCACTTTCTAGATAACGAGACCTTTGACGTTACCCTGCTCTTTGGCCCGCTATATCACCTTCACGGCGACAAAGAAAAACTAAAAGCACTTTCCGAAGCCAAACGAATTACAAAAAAAGGCGGCATAATTTTAGTTGCATACGTAATGAACGAGTACAGTGTAATTTCTTATTGTTTTAAGGAACACAAATGGAAAGAAGTTGCTGAAAAAGGTGGCTTAAGTGCAGACTTCCACACAATCTGTACCGAAGAAGATTTGTATGATTATGTTCGCGTAGAAGATATTAACCGCTTAAATGCCGCAGCCGGTCTTGAACGCATAAAACTTATTTCTGCAGACGGCGCCGCTGACTACATGCGCCGCGAACTCAACGAAATGAGCGAAGAAGAATTTGAAGCGTTCTGTAATTTTCAGCAGCAAATCGCTGAACGCGCTGAACTGATTGGCGCGGGCAGCCACTGCGTCGATATCTTAAGAAAATAGATGTCCCTGCAGGCACAACTTATCGTTTCAGATAAACCATGTGGGTTAAGAAACGCGAGCAATGGCGCAGGTCGCACATTTTTCAAATGTGCTTACCGAGTTTTGTGTAAGTAAACTTACACAAAACTCGCGTCCGTTATCTTTTCAAATATACCATTAACAGCATAATATCACTATTTCTGATTCCGCTGATTCGGTTTGCCTGTCCAAGAGTAACCGGGCGAATTGCTTCGAGCTTGTTGCGGCTTTCTGCCGAAAGGGACGGAATACTGCCGTAATCAAAGTCTGCAGGAATTCGCGCATTTTCCATTTTGTGAAGTTTTTCGACACGACGATCCTGCTTTTCGATGTAATACTTATACTTTGCATCAATTTTTGCCATTTCCCAGTCTGCTTCAGGGTAACCAGGATTTTCCATATCAGGCTTTTTAAGAAGCTGTGCTTCGATTTCGGCAAGGCGCGCATATTTTTCATTTATTGCATCGAACTGCGCCTGTGTTTTAAGTCCGCAGCGGTAAGCATATTTTGCTAGACGGCGGTCTGCAGTGTCGTGGCGGAGCTTTAAGCGGTATTCTGCGCGCGCAGTGAACATTCGGTAAGGTTCTTTTGTTCCGAGAGTTACAAGGTCGTCAATCAATACACCGATGTACGCTTCATCGCGGCCGAGAATTACCGGTTCAAAATCTGGAATTTTATCAAAGGTATCAAAACCAGCATTTTTCTGAACTCCGCGTTCAAAATCATTCAGTTCATGAGTTTCGCGCTCAGAAATTTCGGCAAAGCGGGCTTTTTCTTCGTTTGTCATATCTGCCTTAGGGCGGAAAGCACCTGGCTCTGTGCTTGAGGCAACTCCGTTCAAGCTGTGTGGGATTTCTGCCAATGGGCCGCAAAGCTTAATGTGCTCGCGGGCATAAAGACCGGCATTCATTCCGGCAATGAGTCCCTGACCAGCAGCTTCCTCGTAACCGGAAGTTCCGTTAATCTGTCCGGCATTGAAAAGTCCTGCAACGCGTTTTGTTTCAAGCGAAGGGAAAAGCTGAGTTGGTTCTACGTAGTCGTATTCAACCGCGTAGCCCGGTCGGCTAACCACGCAGTTTTCAAAGCCAGGCATTGTGCGGAGGAATGCATCCTGAACTTCTTCCGGCAAACTGGAGCTTAATCCGTTAAGGTAAATCTCGTCTGTTTCTATTCCTTCCGGTTCAACAAAAAGCTGGTGGCGCTCACGGTCTGCAAAGCGCATAACCTTGTCTTCTATGGAAGGACAGTAGCGAGGACCAACACCGTGTATCTTTCCCGAATAAAGCGGGGAACGGCCAATGTTCTCGCGGATGATTTTATGAGTTTCTTCGTTTGTATATACGATGTGACAATTTACGAGAGGGCGCTCAACACGCTCAGTCTCGAAGCTGAAAGGAATAACTTCTGTGTCGCCCGGCTGCTCGTCCAATTTAGTGAAGTCGACAGTTTTGCGAAGGATTCGTGGCGGTGTTCCAGTCTTAAGACGGCCTGTTGTAAACCCGAGTCTGTGAAGACTTTCTGTAAGACCATAGGCTGCCGGCTCCCCTACACGTCCGCAAGGTGCATCATATTCACCAATAAAAATACGACCACCTAGGAAAGTACCGGTTGTCAAAACAACAGAGCGAACCGGAATAATGCGACCGCGCTCAGTAACAATGCCGGTTACCTTCTGGCGCATTCCGCTCTTTGCAGCTTCAGTACGACCGTCGCCACGGAACTCGCCAGGGATAGTTCCCTTTTCTGCAGCAGAATCGCTGTTTGGTGGCAGCGGTGTTGTAGAGGCGGTAGTCAGGATATCAATAACTGTATCCATCAAAGTATAAAGATTTTCAGTTGTTTCACAGGTTTT
>DEEV01000071.1:15166-18751 GCA_002350445.1 Treponema sp. UBA2869
TCAATTTCGCGGACAATATTTCCTTTTGCAATTCCACCAATAGATGGATTACAGCTCATTCTTGCAATTGCATCCGGAGTCTGAGTAATCAATACAGTTTTTAATCCCATGCGGGCACATGCAAGACCTGCTTCAATTCCCGCGTGACCGGCTCCTACAACAGCCACGTCATAATAATCATAAAAACCAGGCATTAAAAAAAACCTCCGCAACAGAGCAAAAATATCAGATATTATACTTAAAACAAAAATGTTTTACAATTAAGGGCTATAAGTTATAATAAATACAATAATAAGATTCAAATACATCCATGTTGAAGGCAACTAACGCGGATTTAATACGGAGATTAATATGAATTATGAAAAATTGATTCAAAAAGCACTTGATATGCTCAACTTTTCTTACGCACCGTACTCTCACTTTCATGTAGGTGCGGCACTTCTTTCAAAAAAAGGCAAGGTTTACGGTGGGTGTAATATAGAAAACGCGGCTTACGGTCCAAGCAACTGCGCAGAACGCACTGCAATTTTTAAGGCTGTAAGCGAAGGCGAAAAAGAATTTGAAGCAATTGTAATTGTAGGCGGAATGGAAGGAAAAGTAAAAGATTTTTGCCCGCCATGCGGAGTCTGCCGTCAGGTAATGCGCGAATTCTGCGCCCAGGATTTTAAAATAATCCTTGCAAAGAGCGTATCAGAATACAAAGAATTTACACTAGCCCAGCTTTTACCGGAAAGTTTTTCGCTTTAAGACAGAATTTTTTCAGCGCGCACAAAACAGAACATTTACCCGATCAGAACATTAAAAAGCTCATCCGCAGTTTTTACCACGGTTTTTGCTCCGTGCTCGCGCAGAAATTTTTCGCCTCTAAAGCCCCAGTCAACTCCAATAAAATCGAGCCCGGAATTTTTACCGCACAAAAAATCAACATCAGAATCGCCAATGTAACAGGCATTTTCGCGCTCAATTTTTTCGCTTTTCAAAATAGCATTTATTCCGTCCGGTGCCGGTTTTGGCGGAATACCATCCTTAAAACCTGCAATAATGTCAAAGCAGCCAGGAAAATATTTTTTACACAAAACTTCTGCCGCCGCCTGAACCTTATTTGTATTAACCGCAACCTTTACGCCAGCCGCACGAAGTTTTTTTATGCACTCAACGATTCCGTCATAAGGAGCTGTTTTATCTGCCGAATGCAGTGAATAATATTCTATATATTCTGCAAGAATTTTTTTATGAATTTCCGGTACAGTTCCGGCTGGCAACGCACGCTCAATTAGTTTTGGAATGCCGTTTCCAACAAAATATTTATATTCTTCTATCGTATGAGTGGGATACCCGTGCTTTTCCAGAATCACATTACAGCAGCCGCCCAAATCATCAATTGTATTAAGGATTGTTCCGTCCATATCAAAAACAGCAAGTAAATATTTCATAAAAAATAATATATCTCAACGCTCTGAAAAAAACAATTCAATCATATTGACATTTTTGTTAGTCAAAACTAATATTAGCTTTGACTAACAATCTGTTACACATAACTAACATTTATCTTTTTATGGGAGATATACAATGACATTGAAAGAAGTAAAAACAGGTCAGACAGTTACTGTTGAAAAACTGCTTGGCGGGGGTGCGGTAAAACGCCGCATTATGGACATGGGCATTACAAAGGGCACAGAACTTTACGTTCGCAAAGTTGCTCCCCTCGGAGACCCGGTAGAAATTACAGTTCGCGGCTACGAACTTTCAATCAGAAAAGCTGATGCAGAACTTATACAACTAAAATAGACGGTGTTTGTGTTTCGTCAGACTCAATAAACAATGCACTCGAAACCACAACTTACAGAAGTCGAAGCGGTAATTTCAACAGACTTAATCACCGCATGATAGGAGATTTTAAATGATAAAAATAGCACTTGCAGGAAACCCTAACGCAGGAAAAACAACATTATTTAATGCACTCACAGGTTCAAATCAATTTGTCGGAAACTGGCCTGGAGTTACTGTAGAAAAAAAGGAGGGAAAACTTATCGGACACAACGGCGAAGTTATAATTACAGACTTGCCTGGTATATATTCACTTTCGCCATATACGCTCGAAGAAGTTGTTTCAAGAAACTATCTTGTAAATGAACGCCCGGACGCAATCTTAAATATTGTTGACGGAACAAACCTTGAACGAAACCTTTACCTTACAACACAGCTTGCAGAACTTGGAATTCCGATGGTTGTTGCCGTAAACATGATGGATGTTGTAAAGAAAAACGGCGACAAAATTCATATTGATGAAATGCAGGAAGAACTTGGCTGCCCTGTAATTGAAATTTCTGCGTTGAAAAACAAAGGCTGTATGGATGCCGCTAAACTTGCAGTTGCAAAAGCTAAAGAAAAAAAGCCTGCAATGTACAAACATCGTTTTGAAGGCTGTGTTGAACACGCTCTTGCGCACATTGAAGAAGCCGTTGTTCATGAACTTCCAGCAGAACAGCATCGCTATTTTTCTATAAAACTTTTTGAACGCGATGAAAAAGTTATAGAAGCATTAAAAGTTACTCAAGAAAAAATTAATCACATAGAAGCAGACATCAAAACCTGCGAAAAAGAACTTGATGATGATTCAGAATCGATTATCACAGCAGAACGCTACAAGTATATTGAATCAATCATTAAAAAGTGTGTTACAAAAAAGAACCACGAAAAGCTTAGCACTTCAGATAAAATTGACCGTGTAGTTACAAACCGCTGGCTTGCGCTCCCTATTTTTGCCTGCGTAATGTGGCTTGTTTACTACGTTGCAATGGTAACTGTTGGTGCGGCAGCTACAGACTGGGCAAACGATGGACTTTTTGGAGACGGGTATCATTTGTTTGGAATTGGAGGTGCAGCTTACGAAGAAGCTGCCGAAGAATACGGCGATACAGCAGCAATTCTTGGAGCCCTTGAAAATGGCGAAGTTACTTATGTAACAGTTGATGATGAAACAATGGAAGTTTCTGAACCAATTGAAATTACAGATGAAGTGGCTGAAGAAGCAAAAGCTATGGCAGAAAAGTATGGCGAAGAAGGTCCTGATCCGGCTGATTATGGAATCTGGGTTCCTGGAGTTCCTTCTCTTGTAGAAGCCGGGCTTGATGCTATTGATTGCGCAGACTGGCTTAAAGGTCTTATTCTTGATGGAATTGTAGCCGGTGTTGGTGCAGTACTTGGCTTTGTTCCACAAATGCTTGTTTTGTTTATCTTCCTTGCCTTCCTTGAGGCCTGCGGTTACATGGCACGAATTGCCTTTATTCTTGACCGTGTATTCCGCCGTTTCGGACTTTCGGGAAAATCATTTATCCCAATGCTCGTTGGTGTTGGCTGTGGTGTTCCTGGAATTATGGCCTGCCGTACAATTGAAAATGAACGCGACCGACGCATGACAATCATGACAACAACCTTTATTCCTTGTGGAGCAAAGGTTCCGTTTATTGCCCTTGTTGCCGGTGCAATTTTTGGTGGTTCTGCATGGGTTGCAACATCAGCATATTTTATTGGAATTGCAGCAATCATCATTTCGGGAATTATTCTTAAAAAGACAAAGCCTTT
>DEEV01000071.1:18823-30351 GCA_002350445.1 Treponema sp. UBA2869
TCAATGTGGGAACGCGGCTGGTCATTCATCAAAAAGGCAGGAACTATCATTCTCCTTTCTACAATCGTAATCTGGTTCCTTTCATTCTTTGGCTGGACAGAAGAAGGCTTTGGAATGCTCGAAGAAGAACAGATGGATTCCAGCATTCTTGCAAAACTTGGAAGCCTTATTGCCTGGATTTTTGCACCTGTTGGCTGGGGTAACTGGCAGGCAGCCGTTGCTTCAATTACTGGTCTTGTAGCTAAGGAAAACATTGTTGGTACAATGGGTATTCTTTACGGTGGCGAAGAAACCTGGGCGAACCTTGCTGCAGCGTTTACTCACCCGGCTGGAATGTCGTTCCTTATTTTCAACCTTTTGTGTGCTCCTTGTTTTGCCGCAATTGGTGCAATTAAGCGCGAAATGAACAGCCGTAAATGGACATGGGCTGCAATCGGTTGGGAATGTGGTTTTGCTTATGTAATTTCGTTTATGGTTTATCAGTTCGGAAGCATGTTCACTGGTAACGGAAATATTGCAGGCTTTATCTGTGCAATTGCAGTGCTTGGCTGTTTGTGCTACGCTTTGTTCAGAAAGGCAAGGAAATAATATGGGTACATTAATAGTTGGTTTAATTCTTATTGCTGTCGTTGCGTGTGTTATAACCTCTATGGTGAAAGCTAAACGCGCAGGACGTGGTACTTGTTCATGTGGCAGCAGCTGCAGTTCTTGTGGTGGAGCTTGTCACTGCGCATCTAAAAAATAAACCGCCGGGGGCGTTGCGGGGGTGTCCCCCGCTGGGTGGGTAGCGTACAAGACCGGAGCGAACGGTGGTTGAGTAGCCCGCAGGGCGTATCGAAACCATCGTGAGTGAGGACTTGGGAGCGCAGGGAGGAGCCCCTCCCCCTTCTTTTCATATTTTCTTTTCTATGATAACATACTCAAATTATGGATTTACTTAAAAAGCTTGATGAATGCGAAAAACGCTTTGCAGTTGTTAGCGAAGCAGTTATGGATCCGAATCTGGTAAAGGATGCCAAAAAGTACAAGGACACAATGCGCGAGCACGGTTATCTTAGTGAAGTTTGCGCGCTCTATGATGAATACAAAAAAGTCCTTTCAGGTATAAAAGATGCCAAAGAAATGATTACAGCCGAAGACGATGCCGAAATGAAAGAAATGGCACGCGAAGAGCTTAAGGAACTGGAAGAAAAACAGCCAAAGCTTGAAGAAGAAATTAAACTTAAGCTTGTTCCGCCTGATCCGCTTGATGAAAAGAACATCATTCTGGAAATCCGTTCGGCTGCAGGTGGTGACGAAGCGTCGCTTTTTGTACGCGACCTTTGGGAAATGTACACTCACCTTGCAGAACGCAAAGGCTGGAAAACTGAAACAATGGAAGCTCAGGAAACTGAGGTTGGCGGATTCAACAAAATCGTAACTTCTATAAGCGGTAAGTTTGTTTACGGAACTTTGCGCTGGGAATCTGGCGTTCACCGCGTTCAGCGTGTTCCTCAGACAGAATCTCAGGGCCGCTTGCAGACTTCTACTGCAACTGTTGCCGTTTTGCCTGAAGCCGAAGAAACTGAAATTGAAATTAAACCGGGCGACGTTCGCATTGACGTTATGCGTGCCGGTGGACCTGGTGGACAGTGTGTAAACACAACCGACTCTGCCGTTCGTCTTACTCATATTCCGACCGGTCTTGTTGTTATCCAGCAGGATGAAAAGTCACAGATTAAGAACAAGGAAAAGGCCTTCCGCGTTTTGCGTGCCCGCCTTTTCGACTTGGAAGAAAGCAAGAAGCAGGAAGAGCGCGCCGCTGCACGTTCCAGCATGGTAGGTTCCGGTGCCCGCTCAGAAAAGATCCGTACTTACAACTTTCCTCAGGACCGCGTAACTGACCACCGCATCAACCTTTCGCTCCACAACCTCCCAGGCTTTATGATGGGAAATATGGACGAAATGCTCGACGCCCTCAACGTTTACGCCAAGGAAGAGCAGCTCGCAGCAGATATTACTGAACTCTAAGATAAATAAAATGCAGTTTCTCATAGCGAAACTGGTAGCAGCCTAAGAATAACTCTCGATTGAAGAATTAATTTTTAGGCTGCGACGGGAGAAGTCGCCACGGATTTTTTTATTTCCGAATCATAAATCCCCTTACATCATAACTGCGGAATAATTTTCGGTTCTCATCATATGCATAACTAATGTAAGTAAAAAAGATTTTTGTATTACTATCCGGCATAAAAACGTAAAGTTCATCCTGCTGCTCAGTCTGCATAAGAATATAATCTGTAATATCCCATTCATATTCATCCATATTAATTGTAAAAGCAATCTTTACCGAAGAAATATGATTTCTATCATACTCGTATACATCTGGTTCATTTCGTTTCCAGGTAACCGGAACCCTGTCACTTTTATTAAAAAAGTTCATTGAATTATAACCACTTATATCAATAATTGTTCTATATGAATCAAAAGTAAAATTATTTGAAGAAAAAGCTTTTACATAAGCATCTGAATGATATCGCTGAAGCCCAAAGAGATCACCAAATTTATCTTCACTACTCCACCATTTTTTCTTACCTAAATGTGACCATCGAATATAGTCATAAGAATCATAAAGCGTTTTACGGTCATCATTTGTCATAGTATCTTCCAGAAGCTTGCGATCGTAATCAGAAAGCCGCTGATTCTGTTCATCAAACATAGAATATTTCTTCATCACTTTAAGCATTCTGCCATACTGATTATTTAATGCAATTCTTTTAATATTAAGTGGCGTAATGCTTCCCAAAAGCATAAAACCTGCCAGAATAAGCAGTGAATATTCTGCATATTTTGCTTTTTTTACAAGAATTAATGTAAACGTACAAATTGAAAAGATAATAAAATATAAACTTGAAACACGAGAGATTGTAAAACCGTAAGCGCAGATTCTTATTATATAACTGATAATCTGAACGCAGATAAGCGGAAGAATTGCGTAAGGTGCAAAGCGGTAAAAAAGCTTAACCGGCTGATAATCATCAAATTCGCGAAGAATAAAATAAAAGACAAGGCAGACTGTTACTGCAATAGAAACAAAACAGTTAATTTCGCCTTCCGGGAACTTCCACAAACAAAGTGCCTTAACAAGATATCCATAAAGCACAGCCAGAAGCACAACAAAAATCGGAAAAAGAATGTAAAGAATAATTACTTTAAAAGCTTTCCCATTTGTAGGCTTTCCATCTTTTTCTGAAATCTGAAAAACAGGTTCTTTTTTGTCATGATTGCAATTAAGATAAAAAACAAAGGCATTAGCTGCAAAAACGAAATAACAGAACGCTCCAATAGACATATAAATATCAGAATCGTCAAAATCTAAAATAAGGCTCTTGAATGCCCAAACAAGTATTGTAAGACCAAGCCAGAGAACGCCTGCCATAAAAACACAGAACATAAAATATTTAAACAGAGCTGCAAAATATACCTTAGAGTTTTGCTTGGGAATAAACGCGAATGCAATTGCAAAGCAAAGTGCATAAATAATGCCCCAGACTGCAATTTCATCATAATCTTGTGCAAAAAATCTTATACAGCAGATTAAAACCGAAGCACCCAAAGCAGCAGAACCTTGAATAAAATATTTCTTAAAGGAAGAAAAGCTTCTTGCAAAAATGCTTAAGAGAACTGCCGTAAGACAGCCGGTTCCAAATGCATAACTCAAAGTTTCGCAAAGGTCTTCTGAATCGCCGGTAATTTCATGATATTTATTCACATCCCAGTTTTCAATAAACTGAAACTCTACATCATGAATTTTTAAAGCAACAAAAATAAAGCTTAGAAATGAATAAACAAAAACAACAGGATTTGCGCGAACGGCATCAAAACAGCATTTTGACACCTTTTTAATATTTTCAAAAAACTTCATAAAATCAGTATAAGTAAAATAAATTGCGAAGTAAAGTGTAGCTTCCAGACTGAACACCTCGAAATCTGTAGTGCACATCATCCACTAAAAAATTTTCGACTAGTGATATTATTGTTTAGGTTGATGACTCTCCAAAAATGCCGGTTATTATACCTATATTTCTTCAAAGTATGAAACAAATCCAAGTATACATATTATGAGAAATACAATAAATAAAGCTAAGAATTTTCCATATTTCTCTTTATTCTTAATTTTTTGAATAAGGACAATTACACCAGCAAATAAACATAAAGCAAATAGTATTTCTGGAATGAAATATTCTTGTATTTTATAAACAATAAAATATGGAATCAGAAGTATTACAAGCAAAAGGCCTTCAACATCATCAATTCCCAGATTTTCGCTAAACAAAGTGTGAAAGAAAAATGGCCACATCAGGAAACTTTCAAAGAGCAATAAAACAGAGACAAGTTTACTTAAAATATTTATTTTGCTGTCTTTTTCCATCAGTTATTTTTACTCCAAGCGACATTCCCAGTGTGGGCATTAACATAAAATAAATTATATATCTTTCTAGACAATTTTCCGAACGTGAAAATGTTATTAAGACAAGCGGCTATTGTCAAGCGAGTTTTTTTGAGAGAAAATCGACACATTGATTTTCTTTTGTAAAAATGCAAACATAGCGCAATGACTATCCGCGAATTTAAAAAGACAGCCTCTGTATCTCTTTCAAATTCTAAAACGCCTGCACTGGACGCAGAAATTTTATTGAGCTTTTTTCTTGAACTTAATAAAACGCAGCTGCTTCTAAATCAGAATCAGGAAATTTCTGATGAAAAACTTGCCTTGCTTAAGGATGCTGTAAAACGCCGACAGTCCGGCCTGCCGATAGCCTATATAACCGGGCACAAGGAATTTTACGGCTATGATTTTTTTGTAAGCCCGGCTGTTTTAATTCCAAAACCCGACACGGAAATTCTTGTTGAAAAAGCAGTTTTATTTATTGAAGAAAAAATTTGCGCAAACNNCCGGAACGAATTCTGACAATCTGCGATATGTGCACGGGAAGCGGATGTATTGCAATTTCGGTTTTAAAGACACTTTACGAAACAAAGAAAATTCCGCTTGAAAGACTGCCAAAATTTACGCTGGTAGACATAAGCGACAAGGCGCTTGAAATTGCACGAAAAAACGCTGAATCACTTTTGGACACTGTAAAAAACGGTGGAAGCGCAAAACTTTTGGAACGAGTGCGTTTTATTCAAAGCAATCTTTTTGAACAGCTGCCGTATCAGTTTGATGCAGTTCTTACAAACCCGCCTTATGTGCCTTCCAGTCTTACAGACGAACTTTTAAAAGACGGCCGCTCTGAGCCCCGACTTGCCTTAGACGGCGACATTACAATTACCGGAGACCATGCAGACTCGGACGACGGCCTTGAAATAATCCGTAACCTTATGCCGCAAATTTACGACCACACAGTTTTTGGCGGATTTTTTCTTATGGAAACCGGCGAATACAACATGCGCGGCGCAGAAAATCTTTCATACCGCGCAGGTTTCCGACATTCTCGGGTCTTTAACGATTTGGAAGACCAGGAACGGGTTTTGTACGGCGAAAAATATAATTAGAAATTTCGAGAACGTCCCTTATAATAGAGGTTTCGAGACCCTTGGTTGTTGAGCTTTTCGAAACACAACCACAGTGAAATTAAGTCGTTTGACACAAGCCTACAAATCTTCGCAGCGGGTAAAAAACAGCGAAATTCCTTCCTTTGGAAACTTTTCTTTTACAGCCTTAATAATTGCCTTAATTTTTTTTGCCTGAACAAGATTCACATAGGTAAAAAGCACAAAGTTCATTTCCGGCCAGACCGTGTCGCCCAGTTTTTTTGAACGTCCGCCGCGCCCCTGAATGTCGCTTAAAATCGTGTACTGAACCTCCGGAATTTCCTGCTCCAGAAGTTCAATTATATCATCCTGCACAGACTGATTGCTTATAATTTCTGCCCTGTATTCAAATTCCATAATTTCCCCCGTAAACAGTCATTTTGACAAGCAGTCTCAGAGCTTGTCGAAGGACTCTATGACCATAAGTTAATTCCTTTTGTCCTGTTTTAATTCTTCGATTTCGCTGTAATCAATTTTAAAAGGTTTTCTTTTTATGTTTTTAGGCTTCATAAAAAGACTGTACAAAATTGGAATTACAAGCAAAGTAACAAAGGTACTCGAAATCAAACCGCCTACAACAGCTATACCAATTGGCTGAACAAGCATTGCCTGCCCCTTTGACGCAAAACACATTGGAAGCATTCCCAAAACTGTAGTTAAAGTTGTCATCAAAACCGGGCGGAATCGGCTCTCGCCGGCTTTAAGACACGCTTCTTTTATTGAATAACCGCGGCCCACAAGCAGGTTCGAATAATCAACAAGAATAATACCGTTGTTTACAACAATTCCAACCAGCATAATCAAACCAACCATAGTCATAATCGAGAAAGCCTGACCAATTATCTTATAAACAAACACAACACCAATAATAATAAATGGAATGGTCATAAGATTTATTAAAGGCGCCTTAAGACTTTCGTAAGTAGAAGCCATAACTCCAAAGACCAGAATAATTGCCATTGCTATGATTTTTATGTAAAGCCACATCTGCGTAGTTGTATCCTTCCATGAGCCTTCGTAGCTTACGACAACCGAATCTGGAATGATAAATGAATTGTTTATACCTTCCTTTATGCGATTTTCTACAACGTTTGCATTTGTTTTTGTAAGAATGCTTGCCGTAACGTGAATAATTCGGCTTTGATTTTCGCGGCTTATAGAAACCGGACCAAGCCCCTTCTTGAACGAAGCAAAATTAGAAACCGAAACCATTCCCTTTGAACCACGGATGTAAATCTGATCAAGATCGTCTACGGTTTTGCGGTCGTTTTTGTTGTACATTACAACAATGCTGTATTCTTTTCCATTTGAACGGAAAACGCCGGCCGAAGTTCCATTGATTGCGTAGTTGATTTCCTGCGCGACGGTGGAAACGTCCACTCCGAACTGATATGCACGGTCGCGGTCTATTACAAGTTCCACCTGAGGAAGTCCTTTATCCATACTTACAGAAGGTTCGCCGCAGTCATCTATTGATTCAATTACGTCCGCAATTTTGTCTGCAACATCAAGTGCCGTATCAAGATCATCTGAACGAATTACAACATCAATATCGCTTCCCATCATCTGTCCGCGGAACCCACGCCCGAAGGTAAATTTTGTACCCGGAAAATCGTTAAAATGCGCGCGTAACTTTTTCTGAATTTCAGCCGCCGAATCAATCTGCTCTGAAGTTTCAGGCAAAGTGATTTCTATAGAACCTTTGTTTGTAGAACTGCCGCTTCGTCCGCCAGAACCAATTGAAGTTGTAATGTTTTTATAGCCTTTTACTTCGTTTTTGATTATCTCTTCAAATTTGAGCATAACCTCCTTTGTTTCTTCCAGAGGAGTTCCTACAGCAAGCGTTGCACTCAGAGTAACTGAATCATCTGAACCACTTGGCATCATATTAAATTGAAGTGTTTTCAAAAGTCCAAACGCCATAAAAAGCACCGAAAAAGCTATTACAAGAACAGCAAGTCTGTATTCAAGTGCAATTTTTAAAAGCCGTGAATATTTTCCTGTGAACCATTTTATTGCACCTTCCAGTTTTGCATAAAGTGATTTAAGAAATTCATTTTTTACAGGTTTTTCAGTTCGGTTAGAAAGCGGAAGAAATTTTCCGGCAAGAATGGGAACTAAGAAAATTGCAACCAGCAGCGAGGAAACAAGTGCAATTACAATTGTAAAAATAATTCCCTTGAACATCTGTCCCATTCTTCCCAGTTCTGCAATAAAGAAAATAAACGGCACAAATACACAGATTGTTGTAAGGTTTCCGGAAATTACGCTCATAAACATTTCCTGAGCACCAAGAATTGCCGCAACCTTTGGACGTGCGCCGCGCTGCCGGTAAGCATAAATGTTATCAATCATAACGATGGAAGCATCAACAATCATTCCAACGCCAAGTATCAAACCGGTCAAAGTCATCATATTAAGCGTAATGCCGCACATGCTCATTGCAAAAAGCGTAATGATAATTGAAAGCGGAATTGAAATTGAAATGATGATTGTAGACTTAAAATTCTGAAGGAAGATAAAAAGAATTATAATTGCAAGTAAAAGTCCCTGCCAGGCAGACGATACAAGAGTTTTAATTGTCTCGCGGATTGAGCTTGTCGTATCCGAAATAATTTCCAGCGTAATATCTGACGGAAGCGTACTTTTAAGCGTTTCGATTTTTTTATAAACATTGTTTGCAACATTTACCGAGTTTGTTCCGCTCTGCTTTGTAACAGAAACGTAAACGCCTTTTTCACCGTTAATATAAGATTCGCTTGTTGCTTCTGCAGGTCCAAGAGTCACTTTACCAATATCACATAGGCGCACCTCGTAACCGTTTACCTTAGAAATAAGAACGTTGTTTATATCTTCCAGACTGGAATATTCCCCGGTTGTACGTACAATGTAATTTTTATGACCTTCTGTAACTTTACCGCCGCCAAGCTCAAGATTCTGCTTGGAAAGTGCCGAAGTTACCGTTGGAATTGTAAAACCGTAAGCAGCCATTCTGTTTTGATCCAGATCTACATTAACCTGAAGATTACGGCCGCCATACACGCTTGCTTCACCAACTCCATCAGCCTGCTCAATAATATCAACCATTGAATTTTCAACAATCTGCTTTATATCATCTACGGAACGGTTGCCCCGAACAAGAATTCTCATAATAGGCATTGAATCGCCGGAAAAACGCATAATTGTTGGCGAACCTGCCGCATCCGGGAGCGAGCGCGTAACTCTGTCCAGCTTTTCGCGTACGTCGTTTACTATTGATTCCATGTCGGTACCGTAATCAAATTCAAGCTGAACCGTCGAAGAATTTTCTGACGAAGTTGAAGTAAGATTTTTAAGGCCGTTTACACTTGCAACCGCACTTTCTATTGGTTTTGTAACATTTTTTTCAACCGATTCAGGCCCCGCATTTCTGTAGGTTGTCATAATCATTACCGTAGGATTTTCGGTTTCCGGCAAAAGGGCAATGGCAATTTTACTTAACGTAAAAATTCCAAGCATTCCCAAAATTAAAAATATAATCAAAATCATCAAAGGATGATCCATTGTTTTTCTACTTAAACTCATATTGCTTCCTTATTAATTACGGTTATTAAGTCCTTCGACAAGCTCAACCATCGTTACATTGGAAAATTTCTNNAATATCAATGATTTTTGAACCTTCAGAAAGAACAAGCATTCCTTCTACAACCATTTTTTCGCCTTCGGAAACTCCAGACAAAAGCTGATAGTAACCACCAATATTCTGACCAAGAGTAACCTTACGTTTTGTAACGGTTTCGCCGTCTTCGTTTACAACATAAACAAAATTTTCATCATTATTATTTACAACGGCATCCTGCTGAATTACCGGATATCCCGAATAATCAATCGTATAAAGTTTAACCTTTGCATACATTCCCGCGTTTATTCGTGAATCTGCTTTTTCAAAATAAAGTATGATTTCCTTTGTTCTTGTTGAAGCGTCCAGAACCGGAGAAATTCTCACAACCGTTGAGTCAAAAACAACTCCCGGGTACGCTTCCAGAGAAATTTCTGCCTTCTGACCAAGCGAAAGCTGTGCAACATAACGTTCAGGAATTTTTGCAGTAACCTGAAGATTATCAATATCACCAATCTGGGTAATTACAGAATTTAGCGTAACTTTCTGACCGGTTTTAAGCGGGGTAGAAATAATACTGCCGGAAATTGGCGCAGTAACAGGACTTTTTGCATAATAGCTTCCAGGCTCCGACGGGTCTACATAAGCAAGAATATCACCTTTTTTCACCGGTGAACCAAGCGAAACTTTTACATCTATTACGGTTCCGCTCATCGACGGAAAAACTTCTATTGCCCGCTGACTCTCTACGTCGCCGTTTGTGTTTACATAGGCCGTCAAAGTCGTATTTTTTGCAACAACTGTCTTTACAGGGTTTGCTGTCTGATTAAAATTCTGGGCGGCTGACTTCTGATCTGATTTTTGTATGTCTGTTTTTTGACCTTCCTTTTCGCCGGAAGCTGATTTTTCGTTTACAGGCGCAGGCTTAGAAACCGCTGCTGGAGCACCGCCCGGCATTCCGCCCATTTTTCCATTCTGAGCACCGGAGCTGCCTTTTAAGAAGTTTGCAGCAAGAACAACAATAAGCGCCGTTAAAATAGAAATTACACAAATAATCACTGTAATAGTTTTTTTATCCTGTTTCATTTTTTACCCCGTATATTTATTTTGTTGTGCTTAAGCTTCCAAACGGAATGCCCAGCGTATTTTCCAAATCCATAATTTCTGAAATAAGATTGTACATCTGCTGCTGTAAATTTACCTTTGCACTCATAAGAGAATCTGATGCATTCTGCAAAGTAAGAAGATCTTTTGAACCATGATTATAAGCCTTAAGTGTCATATCATAAGTTTTTTGGGCCAGTTCAGCAGTTTTCTTTAACGTATCTAGCTGAGACTGCTGCTGAAGGATTTTCTTTGTGCTGTTCTGAACTTTAATTGCCACAGACGTTTTTTCGTCTTCGAGCTGAAGCTCAAGATTTTCAAGCGTTGTTTTTTGAGTTTCTATACTCATTGCGCCGCTTGACCACGGAAGCCAGCCGTCCAAAGGAATGGAAACCCCAAGCGAAAACTGATTGCTTCTTGTCCAAGTGCGGTTCCCTGTTTTCTGGTCGGCCCCATTCGTTTCTCCAAGCGAATAGGATGCAGTAATTGAAGGTCCCCATGCCGAAAAGCGTGTTGCCATAAGTGAATTTTTCTGCTTTTCAATACTTTCGTTTAACTTACGTATTGCAGGCACCGAATCATAATTCAAATCGATTGTAAATTCTTCCGGCGGAACAAGGTCTTCAAGGCTGCCCTGCAACTCTATAAGAGAATTCTGCTCCAGACCGAGCATCTGCTTAAAAGACGCAAGGCTGTTATCATATTCAATTATAAGAGAATCGATTTTTGGCTTAAGAGTTTCGTAGTTTACCTGCGAAGTAAGCATATCAATTTCGCTAAGCTGACCGCGCTTAAATTTATCAAGATTGCTTTCGTAACGTTGTTTTGCAGTTTCCATATTTCGCTGCTGAAGTGCAATATTTTCCTTTGCATAAAGCAGGCTGTAAAAAGCCTTGCGGACATTAAGCTCTACTGTACGCACCGCATCTTCATAAGAAGTTTTTCCAGACTCATAATTCAGTTTGGCTTCGCGAATTTGCGTATAAAGCGAAGTCGTAAGTCTTATGCTTGCAGAAACAGAAACTCCATAAGTGTAATTATCAGATTTTTCTACAGGAACGTTAAGATTTCCCGAAGCAGAAAGACTCGGGCTTGCAGAATTCCAAGAAGTATTTTTCTTTGTCTTTAATAAATCAAGATTGTTTTTTGCAGTTTTTACAGAAATATTATTGTCTGTAGCAAAAACGACTGCATCTTCTACCGACAAATTAATCACTTTAGAAACTTCAGTTTCAGAAGCTGCGCTTTG
>DEEV01000071.1:30368-30772 GCA_002350445.1 Treponema sp. UBA2869
AAAGCCGGTAACAAAAACTATTTTAGTAAGTTTCATCCAAAATTCTCCATCGGCATAAAAATGCTTTCTTAAGGTTCAATCAATCAAGAAATTCTGAAAGATAGTGTAAATATACACAATTAACCAAATATAAATCAAAAAATTACTGTTATTTTTCTTAATAATTTGTTATTTTTAAACATATAAAGAAATGAGCACAAACTTAGTTTTTAAATCTGATTACAAAAATCCTTCTGCCCTTATAGAAGAATTTTTTGCAAAACATGATTATATTTCTCAGCAGGAAAAGGAAAACGTATTAAAAGCATGGAATTTCCTTACAGAAAAATGCGCTCAGAATCCTTCCGAAGAAGAAACGCCGCATTACATTCATCCACTTCGCGTTGCAGATATTCTTGCAGAAA
>DEEV01000071.1:30827-39077 GCA_002350445.1 Treponema sp. UBA2869
TGGAATTTGGAGTAACTCCTGAAGATTTAAAAAACGGTTTTGGCGAAACGGTTTACAATATGGTAAAAACCGTTCACACAATTTTAAATATGCCAATTAACGCAAAAACACTGCATCAGTCAGATGCCATAAGAAACATGCTTTTTGTGCTTTCTGATGATGCGCGCGTAATTCTTCTTGCAATTGCCGACCGTCTTGACCGAGTACGCAACATAAAGAGTTTTACTCCTGAACAGCAGAAAGTGATTGCTGACGCCGGAATAAACATCTGGGCGCCGCTTGCCGACCGCCTTGGAATGCAGGCGGAAAAAAATGAATTTGAGGATTTAAGTTTAAAGTATACAAATCCTGCCGTTTTCCAGCAAATTAAGGCGATTGTTTCTCAAAAAAAAGACGAACGTTCGGTTTATCTGGAAAAAGCAGTTCAGGCAATTTATAAATCTGCAGAAAAAATGCACTTAAAGGTAGAAGTTCACAGCCGTGCAAAGCATTTTTATTCGATTTATCAGAAAATGCGAAAACGTAATAAAGAAGCCGGCGAACTTTATGATTTGCTTGCCCTTAGGATTTTGTGCGAAACACCTGCCGAATGTTACACAATCATTGGAATTGTACACGGACTTTGGACTCCGCTCGACGGCCGTTTTAAAGACTATATTGCCATGCCAAAAGCAAACGGTTACCAGTCGCTGCACACAACGGTTATGTGCGAAGGAAAGCCGCTGGAAATTCAGATAAGAACTCATCAGATGCACAATATGGCTGAGCACGGAATTGCATCTCACTGGCTTTACAAAAAAGGTTCCAGCCGCGATTTAATTGAATCTGAAAAGCTTGATATTTACAACCGAATGCAAAAGCTTAAGGAAATGCTCGTTACCGACGGTTCAACTTTTACAACGTTAAAACAGGAACTTATTGGTGATGAAATTTATGTATTTACACCTAAAGGCGATGTAAAAAAACTTCCGGCTGGCGCAACTGCAGTAGATTTTGCCTATTCAATTCACTCTGCAATTGGCGAAAAAATAATTGCCGCAAAAGCAGACGGAAAAATCATTCCAATTTCAAAACCGCTTCAGAACACTCAGATAATTGAAGTAATTACAAATCCTCAGGCTCACCCGACCGAAGCCCAGCTTAGCTATGCCAAAACGTCAAAAGCTCATCAGAAAATTCATTCGTGGCTTATGGCAAACGACCCGACCTTTAGCGAAGCGCTCGCATTAAAGGCAGAAGCAGAAAAAAGTGATGAAGCTCCGAAAAACGACGCCGGCGAAAATCAGAATCTGCTTCATCAGCGAAAACAAAAACAGCGTCCTAAAAAAGGCACACAAAAAAATCCTGAACTTCCAAAACCAAACCGAAGGGTTCTTGTTCAGGGCGAACCGAACGTACTTTACAATCTTTCGCAGTGCTGCCACCCGCACTACCCGGATTTAATCTGCGGTTATGTAACACGCTCAAAAGGCGTTTCAATTCATCGTGCAGACTGTCTTATTTACCAACGCATTCCGGAAAAAGACAAGCGCAGCGTAGAAGTTCAGTGGGATGAAAAGGAATAAGTCTGAAACCACAGGAGCCGCTAATTTACGCGCTCAACGACAGCGGTTCCTGCCGCTTCATCAATTTTAAGAAGATACCAGGCTTCGTTAAAACGAGCCGACGCAAGCGCATACGAATGAAAGCCTAGATAATCATAATTGTAACTGTGATTATGACCGCCAAGACAGCACTTTACGTTGTTTTTTGCAAACTGATACAAAAGAAGGTTTCGTTCGGTTGTATCGCCAAGACCGAATGCAAGGTTGTAATAGCTGAACGGATAATGCGAAAAAACAATTTTTGGATTTGAATCATTTTTAAGAGCATTAACAAATTTTTCGTACTGACTTTTTCCCAGCGTTCCCGAAGCAGTATCAAGACAATACCATGAAAATCCGTTTGTCTGAAATTTATAGAACGAGGTATGAGGCCAGCAATGCGACTTCCAGTTATCCCAATGCCCCTGATACAAATCGTGATTTCCAGCCGCATTAAAAATCAATGGAATGTTATATTCTGTTTTAAGCTTGCGGCAAAAAGAATCATACTCGTCAAATTCACTTTGAGAGCCAACGTCTGTTGAGTCGCCCAGGGAAAGCGCAAATTTAGGAAGGTTGTTTGCGGCCTTTAAACGATCAAGATACGCATAAATTTTAGAATATGGAAAATCTGTTAAAGCATAACCAAAATGAGTGTCGGTAATTACAAGAACTGTGTAAGAAGTACTTCCTGAAGTTCCCAAATTTGCAATTCCCGACGCTGCAAAATCTGCATCCAAAGACAAGTCTGTAAGTTTTTCTGTTCTGTAATCAACATCATTTCCTTCGTAAAAAAAATTCCAGGAACCATAACAAGAAAAAAGCGAAAAACATGCAAAAATTAAGGCGAAAAAATATAAAATCTTTCTTATCATAAAATCACCTTAAAAGCCACGCGCAGAATACTTTCATTAAGATAAACGGCACTCGTAATCATATCAACATATTTTAGAGTTAAATCTACACCAAGACCAAAAACCGGCAAAATTCTGAAATCTGCCCCGAATTTTATAAAAGGAGTTCCAATAAGCGGATAATCAAAATAATCAGTTGAACTTAAAGAAAAAAAGCAGCTTGCCCACGAGGTAATTTTCCAGTTAAAACAAACATCAAGCACATAAGAACCATCAAAAAGATACGGTACATATTCCTGCAAAATATCAATTACGGCAAACTTCATAAAAAGTCCAATTCCACAATCAACAGAAAAAACAGGACCTTTGCACCATTTAAAACGCGCAGCAAGAATGTAGTCGTTTTCGTAAAAAATATCAGAATAGCGGTAAAAATGATAGTTCAGTGCAAGTCCGGCGCGGAAGCGGTTAAAAAAAAGCGGCATGTAACTTGCATGCGTTGCAAAATCAAATTTTACACCCGAAACTGCAATGCCGGCGTCCATGTAAAGCTCCTGCATATCTGCAGTAACTTTTATTTCGGCCGGGTTTGAATCTACGCGCAAATCTTTTGCATACGGAAAACCAACCGAAAAGGATGTAACAAATTCAGGGCGCTCAGGCGTAAACCATTTAATTTCACTTGCAAAAACCGCAGGACATATAAAAACATAAATCAGTACAAAGCATGCAAAAAGGTGTTTTTTCATCGTCCGGTATCCCTTATCTTGCCTTCTACATAATCAGGATCCAGTGTGCGCAAAAGTGTTGCGTCAGGAAGAACGTATTTTGTATAAATTGCAGTAGGATGTCCGTCGCAGGTCCAGTTCATTTTAAGACCGGTTTCTGCATTAATAAGTTCCCATTCTCCATTTTTTGCGGTGATTGAACAGAATTCTGGCGAAACAAATTCAATTTCATCTTCGGCACGAATCATGTTTAAAGCCGTGCATTTATAAAGATGCCAGCCTTCTTTTTTTTCAAAGGAAATTATGCGGCGGTCGGTGTGAATTTCGTAATCTTTAAGACGGGCTTCGCGTGCGGAAGGATGCATCTGCTCTAGTTCTTTCTGATTCTTTTCGAACAAAGCTTTTCCATTCTCAAACAAAGCGTCAAAATCTTTTCCGGTAAGTTCGTTACTAATTTCGGCCGCAAGCTGATATTTACTGTCACTTGCACCGCTGGTTGTTTTGTCTGCATCTGACTTAGCGTAGTAAAAACCTGTCGTACTTTCTCGGTGCGCCACGTTCTCCAGTTCTGCAACGTAAGGAGCCGCATCCTGCGAAGTTATTTTACCATCAAGCGCATCCAGGGCTTTGCGGTAAGCGCGGGTTACCATGGCCACATAATAAACACTTTTCATTCGGCCTTCAATTTTAAGTGAATCAATGCCGGCGTCACGAAGGTCTGCAAGATGGTCAATCATTTTTATGTCTTTTGATGAAAGGATTGCCGTAAAATCTTCGCCCTCAAAAATAGGAAAACGTTCTCCAGGGCGCTGTTCCTCTTCGATTGTAAGAAGTCCGCTTTCTGCCATTTTCTTTGCTTCTTCGGCAGAAATTATATGCGGCAAGGATGAATCATTTTTAAGCGCAGAATTTTCGCCGTTCAAAAGACCTGCATTTTCTGCAAGCTTAAAATTCCAGCGGCAGGAATGAGAACAAAATCCGCTTTGAGCACTGCGGCCGGTAAGGTATGCACTCATAAGACAGCGGCCTGCGTAAGCGATGCACATTGCACCGTGAACAAAAGTTTCAAGCTCCATGTCTGGAACAGAATCTTTAATTCGTCGTATCTGTTTTAACGAAATTTCGCGACCAAGAACAATGCGGCTAAAACCCATCGATTTATACATTTTTACTGCTTCGCTGTTCACGCAGCTTGCCTGAGTTGAAAGGTGAAGCTGAACATCCGGAAATTCCTTTTGCAAAAGCGGAACAATTCCAATATCCTGAACAATAAATGCGTCTATAGGATACTGCTTAAAATAATCAAGGTTTGCCTTAAGCGAATCAATTTCTTCGTCATGAAAAGAAATGTTCAGCGCGCAGTGAAGCCGCCGTCCAGGATACATTGCTTTAAGTTCCTGAACTTTTTTATATTCATCCTCGTAAAAATTGTCGGCCTTAACACGAAGCGAAAAACGCTTTAAGCCTATGTAAGCGGCATCTGCTCCATAAGCATAGGCATAGGCAAGTTTTTCTACATTTCCTGCAGGCGAAAGTAATTCCATAAAAGTTTATAAATCCCGTAAAAGTTATGCTTCTGATTTAAGACTGTGTTCCAAACGAGGCTTGTTTTCTATCTGAACAGCCTGAAGTCCGTTGTTTTCGTCTGTAACAATTTTACCAATTTTTTCCAGAGCAAGATGTGATTCATGCAAATATTCATCTGCCATCTGGAACATAAACATCATATCCGGCCAGACATCAAGCTCACATTTATTTCCAAGTTCTTTCATTCGGTCTGTAAACGCTTTTGCATCTTCCAAAAGCATTTCCTTGCCACCCATCTGAATATAAAGCGGCGGAAAATTATTAAGCTGTTCGTCAGTCGCAAGAAGCGGCGAAACAAAAGGACTTGTCAGATTAGATTCATAAGTATAAGTTGAAGAGCACTTTCTAAGAACATCGCTTGAAAGAACATCATCGCAGGCTTTTTTAGCAGAAATGATTTTTGAGGAAGGAGAAAGATCAAGCCACGGAGAAAAAAGAATAACCTGTTTTATGCAGGAACGGTAACGGTCTCTAAGATTGTAAATCAGAGAGCATGCAACCGAAGCCGCAGAACCGTCCGCCGCAATTATAATTTCCGGCAGCAAAGGCCTTTCGTTTTTTGACGCATTCAAGGCACAGGCAACCTGTTCTTCTGTAAACAGATTTTTAAAAACATTCTGAACGTCTTCGTTTGCGGCAGGAAAAGGATAAGCCGGCGCAAGACGATATTCAGGAACAATTACACGGCAAAAACATTTATTTGCAAGAGAAGAACAAAAACTTCTATAAGAAAGAGCAGAACCGCCAATATAAGAACCGCCGTGAATATAAAGCATAACTCTGTTTGAAGAATACAGTTCAGGTGCAAGGACATCACACTTTACTCCGCCATACTCGTATTCCGAACGCTCAACACCATTAGGCAAAAAAACAACCTTAAAAGCATCATCAAGCTTTTTGCGGAAAGCGTCTACATTAGACTTAGAGTTAAATGCTAAAAGCCGCAGTTTTTTTACAGCCGCTTTTCTGTCGTTCCTGTTTTCCATAACGTGCATATTATAGCAAACAGAATCATTTTCTGCTACAATAAACGTCAAACGCGGTATAAAGTATTGTTCTTAATAAGTCGGAACTGAGCGGGAGATTTATTAAGAATAAATGCATTAAATACGCTTTTCAATTTATCAACGGCCGCCTGCCGGGCGACCTTCCTCAGGAGCGCACTATGCCAATCAGAATTCAATCAGACCTGCCTGCAAGACAGACACTCGAAAAAGAAAACATCTTTGTAATGACAGAAAAACGTGCATCCATGCAGGATATCCGTCCGCTTAAAATTGCCATTGTAAACCTTATGCCTACAAAGGAAACAACCGAAACACAGCTTTTAAGGCTTTTGGGAAATACGCCACTTCAAATCGATATTTCCCTTATCAGAATGGAAAACCACGAAAGCAAAAATACAGATCCTTCGTACTTAGACCGCTTCTACATTCCTTCATCAGAACTTTTTAAACAGAAATTCGACGGAATGATTATTACCGGCGCACCGGTTGAACAGATGGAATTCGAAGAAGTTGATTACTGGAAGGAACTGTGCACAATTATGGATTACGCGCACACAAACGTTTATTCAACACTTTTTCTTTGCTGGGGCTGCTTTGCAGGACTTTACCACAATTACGGAATCAAAAAGTATCCGCTTGAACGCAAAATGTCGGGCATTTTTATGAACGAACGCACAGTAGACGGAGAACCTCTTTTACGAGGGTTTGACGACACCTTCCCAATTCCTCAAAGCCGCCACACAACAATTCACAAGGAAGATATTCTTCAGAACACAAAATTGCAGATTCTTGCCGAAAGCGCAGAAGCCGGCGTAACAATCATAAAATCAAAAGACAACCGAGAAATCTTTATGACCGGCCACCTGGAATACGACACAATGACCCTTTCCGACGAATACTGGCGCGACACCGACAAGGGGCTTAAAATGCCGCTTCCAAAAAACTATTTCCCGACAAACAACATAAACCGCATGCCTACAAGCTACTGGCGAGCCACCGCCCATCTGTTCTACTCCAACTGGCTCAACTATTACGTTTATCAGGAAACTCCGTTTAATTTTATTTAGGATTTTATTTAACCCCAGGTTTTATGCATTTTATCCCCGTTTTTACGCATCTCATCATTTTAATAATTGAACAATAAATGAATCCGTGGTAAAAACTTTGTGTATAATGAAAACAGCCGGACGGCTGGGAAAATGGAGATAAAAAATGAAAAAGATTTTTGCTTTGATTATAACCGCTATGATTTGTGTAAGTGCATTCGCAGGAGAAGCGTGGAAAAATTACCTTGGCTTTGGCTGGCGACTTCCAACCAGCACCACAATGCATGTTCAGAAGTCTGGTTATGATAATCTTAAAATGACACAGTCTGGACTTGATCTTGGCTATACCGGCGTTCTTATGTCAAACGGTTTTTCTGTTCGCGCACTTATTGATTTGAACTTTTCAACAAGTAACATTGACATTACAGACACAGATTCTGAATTAAGCACCTTCCCAGGCTTAAATATGACTTACCTTATCGGAGCAGGTTGGGCACCAATTCGAAACGATCACTTCTTCTTTGGATTTTACGGAATGCTCGGTTTTGATTTTTCTGCTTTTGCTTATGATACAAGCTGGTTCAGTTCATCAATCTCAAAAAAAGATGCTTATGCATATTTCGCCTTTTTGCCGGCCGTAAATGCAACCTTCGTCTGGACTCCGGTAAAAACATTCTCTCTGTTTGCCACTGCAACCATAGGCTATGCGTGCCCAACCTTCATTTTGCACGAAACAAAAACAAACGGTTCCGACACTACAGACTCTTACCTTACAACCGGCGGTGCAAAAGTTATTCCAACAATCGGAATCTGCTGGAAGTTCTAGTTTTAAGAAAGTAACTAACTTGTGTAAAATAAAAAAGCATTCTCCAAAACGGGGAATGCTTTTTTTGTTGCAAAACTTATTTACAAAGCTTCTTATATTTCTGCGCAAGTCTCTTTGACTTCACTGCAGCGAGACCGCAATAATTTGACGGGTGTTCAAAAAACTGTGCAGGATTTTCTACACCAAGCTTTTCAAGCTGTGCTGTAATATCTGCATATTCTTTTTCGTGAGTTTTGAGAACTTCGAAGAAAGTCTTTCCACTCTGCTCTGCTTCCAAAGTAATCTTACGGATAACTTCGTGTCCGTCGTTGTATCCTGCTTCGCCAAGAAGAATGTAAGCTGGTTCTGCAAGAACACCGCCGCGTACTTTTCCGCCGGCATTTTCGAGGTTGCGTGCCATGCCTTCTTTATCAGCCTGAAGTCCCTTAACAACAGAGTTCATACGTGCAACTGCCATTGTAAAGCCTGATACATAATCAGCAATAAAGCGCTGTGAAGCAGAGTTTGTAAGGTCACGCTGATGTTCAGAAATCTGATCCATATAGAAAGTGATTACGCGTGGACACATGGCCTTCCACAAAGACTTAACGTGCTCGCTGTTCCATGGGTTTCTCTTCTG
>DEEV01000071.1:39168-39413 GCA_002350445.1 Treponema sp. UBA2869
ACGTTCATCTCAAGCAAGAGGCGAAGAACGTATTCAGGTTCAACAAGCTGATTTGAATATTCTGATGGTGTAAGACCAAGGAATTCTGTATATGTGCGCTCGAGTTCTTCAGGATCTTTTACGATCATAGAAGGTCCGTTGTAAGAACCAACAGGTCCTGCAAGTTTACCGACAAGCTGGTTGCTCAATTCTTCAATGCGGAGAATTGATTTTCCAAGACGGCTTACAAACTCAGCAATGCTCCA
>DEEV01000061.1:0-683 GCA_002350445.1 Treponema sp. UBA2869
AGTTCTTCCAAAGCTCGACACATTCCAGATTGATAAGGAATGTCAGCAGGCAATGTACGATATTGCTACAGAAATGGGACTTGAATCTAAAGCCTTGTTCACAGCACTTTATCAGGCACTTGTTGGAAAAGAACAGGGACCACGTCTTGGAAGTTTCTTCCGAATTATCGGTAAAGAAAAACTTGAAAAGATTTTGAGCGTTTACTANNTAAGTACCAAATTCTAAAAAAGCGGTGGTTAATGTTTTCAAAACCACCGTTTTTTTATCAAATGAATTGCCTGTAATTATTATTCAATGTTAAATTAACTATATGTTACAAATGTATTTAAGTTATCCCGTATGTCTTAATAGCGAATGCCCCAAGGCTTTGGAATGTCTGCATAATACTACTTATAATGAAATAAAAGGATCGCAAGGGATTATTTCTGTTGTAAATCCTCAATATTCCAGAATCACAATGGAAACAATCTATTAAGCATCTGTTTCTTTGTACTATCTCAGTTTCACGCTTTGAAACTACAGTTTCACGGTTTAAAAAATATTTACATACTGATGACACAACTGTTCCATACGGTTGAAACAAGTGTTTCGTGCTGATGAAACTGGAATAAAAAAAAGAGGAAGCCGTAGCTTCCTCTTTGCATTTTAGAACTATTTATATTCACGCAAAAATATCAACGAA
>DEEV01000061.1:745-2477 GCA_002350445.1 Treponema sp. UBA2869
ACGCAAGGTTTCCTTGTTAGCAGGTTGACCGCAAAAATTAATCAGTAATTTAATATTACAACGTGCATGAGTACTATGTCAAATTAAATTTTACCTTTTCAAATGTGGTGTTATAATAAAGTAATTAACTACAATTTGGNNTGAGCTCATATGAAATTAGATAAATGGCGTTTAGGCTTAGACTTGGGAACCAATTCAATTGGCTGGAGCGTTTTTTCATTAGATGATGATAATAATGTTCAGGAACTCATAGATTTAGGTGTAAGAATCTTTTCAGATGGAAGAGATCCTAAAACAAAAGAACCTCTAGCAGTAGAAAGAAGAACTGCACGCTCTCAACGTAAATTAATATATCGTAGAAAGCTTAGAAGAAAACAGGCTTTCAGACTTTTACAGACACAGGGATTTTTTCCAACTACAAAAGAAGAATGCATGAAATTAAAATCTCTGAATCCATATGAACTTCGTATAAAAGCATTAGACAATAAACTTGAACCTTATGAACTTGGAAGAGCTTTATTCAATCTTGCAGTACGTCGAGGCTTTAAAAGCAACCGGAAAGACGGAAGCCGTGAAGAAACTTCTGAAAAGAAAGCGACAGATGAAATCAAATCTCAGTCTGAAATGCAGACCCATCTGGAATCTGCAATAAAAGAAAGCGGCTGCAGGACAATAACAGAATTTCTTGTTAAAAAACAAAAAGAAAATGGANNGCAGAATGACTTACTATCCAACCAGAAAGATGTATGAAGATGAATTCTTCCAAATGAAAGCAGAACAAATAAAACATTATCCAAACCTTGATGGGGATGCAATTTATAAATCAATCTTTTATCAGCGACCATTAAAGGCACAGTCACGCGGATATTGTATTTATGAAACTGGTAAAGAACGAACTTTTAAAGCAATGCCTTGTTCGCAGAAACTTAGAATATTGCAGGATATTAGAAATCTGGCATATTATGATTCTACAAAACAGAAAAAAGAATTGAATGATGATCAGGATAAGATTTTATATGAATTATTAAACTCAAAAGATAAAGTAACTTTTGACCAGATGAGAAAGGCTCTAAAAATTTCCGAAAGTAATTCATTTAATCTTGAAGAAAACAGAGACTTCCTTATAGGAAATCCTACAGCGGTAAAAATGCGTAGCAAAAATCGTTTTGGAAAACTTTGGGATGAACTCTCACTGGAAGAACAAGACTTTATTGTTGAAACAATTATCACCGCTGATGAAGATGAACAGGTTTACAAAGTAATTGAAAAATATGATTTGACGCAGGAACAGAAGGATTTTATTGTAAAAAATACAATTCTACAAAGTGGTACATCTATGCTTTGTGAAGAAGTTTCAGAAAAACTTGTTCACCGTATGGAAGAAATTTCAGATTTAAAAATACATGAAGCAGTGGATAGCCTTGGCTATAACTTTGCTGATCAGAACGTAGATAAATATGATTTATTACCATACTATGGAAAAGTTTTGACCGGTTCTACAATGGGTGTAAATCTTTCTGAACCAGAATCAAAGCCAGAAAAAAGATATGGAAAAATCAGTAATCCAACAGTTCACGTTGCCTTGAATCAGACCAGAGTAGTTGTAAATGCTCTGATTAAAGAATATGGAAAACCTGCTCAGATTGCAATTGAATTAAGTCGAGACCTTAAAAACAGTGTAAAAGAAAAAGCAGAAATTTCTAGAAAACAGAATCAGCGTGCAAAAGAAAAT
>DEEV01000061.1:2590-3548 GCA_002350445.1 Treponema sp. UBA2869
TTGTGGAAAAGGTATAACAGCTGCAGAACTGTTTACTAAAGAAATAGAAATTGAACATATTTTACCTTTTAGCCGAACTCTTCTTGATGCAGAATCAAATCTAACTGTAGCACATTCCTCATGCAATGCATTTAAGGCAGAACATTCACCTTACGAAGCTTTTGGTTCAAATCCAAAAGGATATAACTGGACTGAAATTGTAGCACGTGCAAATCAGCTAAAAAATACATCTAAGAAAAACAAGTTTTCTCCAACAGCAATGGATAGCTTTGAAAAAGATTCAAGTTTTATTACCCGCCAGCTTACTGATAATCAGTATATTGCAAAAGCAGCTTTAAGATATCTTAAATGTCTTGTAGAAAATCCATCTGATGTATGGGCAACAAACGGAAGCATGACAAAAATCCTGCGAGATAAATGGGAAATGGATTCTATTCTCTGTCGTAAATTTACAGAAAAAGAAGTTGCTGCATTAGGATTAAAACCTGAACAAATTGGAAACTATAAGAAAAACAGATACGACCATAGACATCATGCTGTAGATGCAGTTGTAATTGGTCTTACAGACAGAAGCCTTGTACAAAAGCTTGCAACAAAGAATTCTCATAAAACAAACAGAATTGAAATACCAGAATTACCAGTTTTACGTGCAGATTTAATTGATAAAGTAAAAAATATAGTTGTAAGTTTTAAACCAGATCACGGAGCAGAAGGAAAATTATCTAAAGAAACATTATTAGGTAAAATAAAACTACATGGTAAAGAAGTATATGTCTGCCGGGAAAATCTAATTTCTCTTTCAGAAAAAAATCTTGATGATATTGTCGATGAAAAAATCAAACATCAAGTAAAAGATTATGTTGCAAAACATAAAGGAGAAAAAATCGATGCTGTTCTTACAGCTTTTTCAGATGAAACAGGTATAAAGAAAGTGCGCTGTATAAATCGAGTACAAACT
>DEEV01000061.1:3569-4163 GCA_002350445.1 Treponema sp. UBA2869
ATACAAAGCACAGTACATCAGACGAAATGAGGTTGAAAAAGATAAGAAAGGATATAATGTTGTAAAAACTTCTGTTCTTGAAAAAGGAAAACCTCATCCAGCTGCTAAGCTGATCTGTATGCTTCATAAAGATGACTATTTGGAATTTACAGATGAGGGAAAACTGTATTTGTGTAGAATTGCAGGGTATTCAGCAACAAATCAATGTATTGATGTAAAACCTATTTATGCTGTAAAAGATTGTTTTGATTGGATAAATTCCACAAATGAAGCGATGTTAACCGGATATTGGAAAGCTTCTACAGGGCATAACTTTGTTGCCACAAATATTTTATTTTCAAAACTTCAAGCCCATATAATAACAGTTTCCCCAATTGGAAAAGTCTACAAAAAATAGAACTTTCTTCTGTAATCATAAAATTACTCATTCATGCCGATAAAATAGTGTGCTGAATAGAGTATTAGAGATTGCAGAAGAAAATCGCTATATTTCTCTAAAGCGTGGCTTTATAGTCGTCCAGCAGGGTGAACAGGAATTAGGTTCTGTACCGCTGGACGATATAGCTGTTTTATTACTTTCAGCACAGGGCGTTA
>DEEV01000061.1:4177-4890 GCA_002350445.1 Treponema sp. UBA2869
AATGTTTTAAATGCTCTTGCAGACAAAGGTTGTATAACAATTTTTTGTGGGGCAAATTACATTCCTTTGAGTATGGTTTTGCCGATTGCCACTCATACATATTTTACAAAAATCATAAAAATGCAGATTAACGCATCTGAACCATTAAAAAAAAGGATATGGCAACAAATTGTTATTCAGAAAATTAAGAATCAGTCATTAAGTCTTAAATATTGTAATAAACAAGATAATATAGAACTTATTGAAAAAATCTCAAAAATGGTAAAATCTGGGGATTCCGATAATCGTGAAGCTTATGCAGCTAAAATCTATTGGAAGTCATTATTTGGAGATAGTTTTGTTCGAGATAAAAATGGAGATGGAATCAATGCTTTTTTAAATTATGGTTATGCAATTATGAGGGCTGGTGTGGCGAGAGCCATTTGTTCTCATGGTCTTATTCCATCACTTGGTATTCATCATGATAATAATTTGAACCAATTCTGTCTTGCTGATGATTTATTTGAAATTTACAGACCTATTGTTGATACAGTTGTTTATAAATTAATAGAAAACGGTGAAAAAGAGTTAAAACCGGAAAATAAGAAAGTTTTAGCAAGTCTATTGAAAGTTAAGGTTCGTACTTCTGAGGGAGAAACCTCTGCAGTTCAGAGTATGCAATATGTAGCATCTTCTTTTGTTAATGCATTAGAAGCTGGAAAACCAGACATTGA
>DEEV01000018.1:0-890 GCA_002350445.1 Treponema sp. UBA2869
TACGTCTTTTCCTTTTAAGTTCAGTTTATTCTTTGTCTGACCAATCATAAGTACATGCGATTCAAGCTTTCGTATAGGACTTACAATAACAGCCGAAAGAAGGGAAGCTCCAAAAATTCCGATTATAACTGCAATAACAGCAAGGACAATTGCAGATGTTATGATTTTTATTGTCTCCAGACGGATACTGTCTACAAGGGTTTGCGTAGAAAGTTTTAAATAAACCAGTCCGTGAATATAATTTCCGGAATTTCCTTTTCTATACAAAACAGGCTTGTAAAAATAATATTCAGTATTATCTGAATCAAGATTCATATTATCAAAGTATGGATACGTTCCAGTAAGTTCCATGGCGCACTTTGAAAGTCGTGAATCAAGTTCGTTTCGCAAATCGGCTGCAACAGAAGAAAGATCTTCAGCCTTTTGTGTTGATTCTTCATCTCCTGCGGCATAATAACCGGCCGCTTCTTCTGAAACTGAATCAATTTTATCGGAAAGCTCCTTAAAATCTTCTGCATATTTTTTATCGTTTGCAGCAATTTCTTTTATAATTTCAAGCAGTTTCGGATCTTTAAGCTGCGATTCGCCGTAAATCAGCGAATAAGAATCTGTTTTTTCAAGTATATCTGCATCGTTTGTTGCCCAAATATAGTTTAGTTTTTCTGAAGAAGTTGAATTCATCGGCTGACCTATAATCGTAACGTATTCAACTTCGCTCATTGCATCTTTTTGCCCCGGAAGCGCAGAAAGTTCAAGAATATTATTTGCAGGGAAAAAGTTTTTAACACCGGAACACAAACTTTCCAGCAAAACCTGAGCCCTGTTTTCAAGAGCAGATGCCATTGTCTGTTCCTGAAGTTTTATAACCTTTCGTCCGTTCTGGAAAGTAA
>DEEV01000018.1:961-6289 GCA_002350445.1 Treponema sp. UBA2869
TTGCAATTTTTGATAACGGCATGGCACCTCCATAAACAAGGGAACGAACCTCCCCTGCTTCTATTTTTTTTCTATATGCAAAATAAAGACAGCCCAAAAAGAGCAGTACAAAAATTCCTAACGTAAAAATTACAACAAGTACAAAAAGGAAAGTATTTACAACAAAGTTAAACTTTGGATTTTGGAAAGAAGCTGTAAAACGTGGCTTTCTTCTATATTCAGATTCAATTTTTAAGGTTCCGTTTTCTTCGATTTTTAGGATTTTATCTGTAAAATATAATCCGCGATCGGTATGATATAAACCAATTCTGTAATAACCTTCATCAAGTTCAGAGCCAAGATTTACATCAGAAATATAACGGTCATTCTGAACCTTAAACTTTTTATCAGCTTTGTTTAATTCAAGCACATAAGGCGGCTTTGTTCCGCTGCTTATGATAATTTTGCTTACAGTTCCATCATAAGTAAAACCACCTCCGTAAATAGAAAGCAAAATTTCACCGGAATCAGAAAGTTTTTGTTCAACTGAAGAAACAAAAGTTGAAGGCTGATATTTATTTAAAACCAAAATCTTTACAGAAGGTTCACCAATGTTTCCAACTTCATCAACAGCCGCAACAGAAAAAGCATAAACTCCGTTCGAAAGATTATAAAACTTTTGTGAATGCAACGAATAACTTTGAATTTTTGACGGCATTCTTCGTTTTTTTTCTGCAAGCGAACTATAACGCTCTTTTAGCTCAAGCACTGAATTTTCAGCCTGCGGCTCGGAAACCTTAAGCGGATGATTTTTTGAAACTTCAAGATTTTTTGGAACTTTTCCAAGATAATCAATTCTGTAAACATAACCGGCCGCATCTTCTGACGGAGACTTTTTCCAGTTCATTGCAAATGTATTTGAATCTACAAAGCCGTATTTATCGAGGTTTGAATCAAGAATTTCAGGAGCATCAGGAGGCGTTAAATCAAGATGATATGAAATGACAGCCGGTTCAGACCAGTTTCCTGCATAGTCGCGCACCCTGACACTAAGGTAATACTTTCCGTCTTCGACAGCGCGAACGTTAATGTTTTTTTCACGAGTAAAATGTTCAACTTCTTCGCGCGGCAAAACAGGCTCTCCTTTATTCCAGGTATATGAATAGCCTGCAATATTGGAAGAATCCTTTGGAAAGTTTATTTGAATTTTGACTGAATTTTCGCGTGAACGCTTTGAAGCTTTATATGAAAGCGGGATGAGCGTTGGCGGAAGAACACTTTTATCCGGGTACAAAAGAGAAATTGTATTTTTCTGATCCGGTGTTGTCTGCTGGAATACAAAGGCTAGAACATTTTTGACCGAATCAGCTGTTGGATTTTCACCAGAAACTTCCGCCGCTTTAACGCCAGAATTTTCCCCTTTCAATACAAGAGGATAAGGAAAAGTATTTGAGTTTTTATTTTCAACAAGGCTCTGCTCTTCCCAAAGTTCACCTGTTTTTTTTGCAAAATAAACAGATTCAGTACCGCGTCTTGTATCAAACCATTCTATATAAAGATTATCCTGAAATTCAAAAAAACGGCCGCGGCTTGCATTTCCGCCGGTTGNNTGAACCTTTTTCCATTCCATTTTCATCAAGTTTTGCAGTCCAGATTACAGGATTTACAGATTCTGTTCTTTCCCATGTAAGGTAAACATCACCCTTATAGTTATAAAGCGACGCCATCTGATTCTGATACGAAGTAAATTCTTTGCGCGCTCTTCCAGAAAGAGAATTTTCATCTGTAATAAGAACAGGTTTAGACCACGACTCTCTTCCACGTCCCTCTTTTTTGCCGATTGTCATGTAAAGCTGATAAGAAAGCCTGTTTGTTTCTGGAAGCACATATTGCGATTGAAAAACGACAACATCTTCAGAAGCACTTTTTGCAGCAAGAGCCGGGACAAAAGGATTTCTAAAACCAGCAGAAGGTGCAAACTGTGAAAATTTTGACCAGTTATAACCGTCAGAAGAATCTGCACTGAAAATTGTAAATGAATCAGTTTCGCCAACCGATGTAAACATCTTAAAACCCGATTTTGTTGCAAAAAGACGAGGTGCAATCATAAGAGATGAAACTGCGATTTTTTTCTGCTGAAAAGTTCTGGCTCCATCTGAGGAAGAAAACACTGAAATTTCTGCAACGCCGGAAAGCACTGCTACAGCTACCCTTCCGTCATCTAAAATTGCGGCAGAAAAAAGTTCTGGAACTTCCTGCCCCGAATATGTAAAAGGACCTGCAAAATGTTCCGTATCATAATAAGTTTCAAGCGTTTCGTAAGAACGGCAGTTTAAATAAATTGTCTTATCGGCAGCATTAATTTCTTCCCAGAATACATAGGAATTCTTTCCGTTTGTTACAGCAACCGGAAATCGGGAGTCTGTTTTTGTAATTGCAGCCGGCTCTTCCCAATAAAATTCCGCAGCATTCAAGGCGGTAAAAATTCCAGCCAATACAAACAACAAAGAGAGAATCTTTTTTTTAATTTTACAAACCGCAAATCCTGATTTTTGCATCAACAAAAAAACTCCCGTCTAAGACCTTGCCTCAATTTTATTTTTCAAATCCTTAATTTTCTGCAAATTTGCATTTGCCGGGTTTTTCAGGATTTTTTGAAGAACCGCATCAGCACCTACAACATTATTATTCTGAAGACGCTGTACGGCGAGCTGGTAAAGCCGTTCATCTTCTACAGACCAGATCGAAAGCGCATTTCCGCCCATTTTTATTGTAATCTTGTCTTTTAAAACCATAGCAGAATTATTATCTGGATTCAACGTTAAAGACTGCTCTATTTTTGCAAGCGCATTCTTAAGTTTTGAGCTGTCGTTTCCTGCCGAATTAAACAGTTTTTCGGCTTCGGAATAAAGTCGTTTTGCCTTTGCAGAAGCTGAATTATCAACCGGCTTCTGTCTGATTCCAATGTCAATTTCAACCTGATAAATTAAATCTTTAAGTCCTTTGTAATCTGGATCAAGCTCTNNATTCCAATATCAATTTCAACCTGATAAATCAAATCCTTAAGACCTTTATATGACGGGTCGAGTTCATAATAATCAAGAAGATTTGCATAGCCTTCCTGTCTTAGGCTCGCACTTTTCGTCATATTTTTTGCAACCTGGATTTTCTGTGCAAATTCGTCATTAAATTTCTGCGGATTTCTAAGCCTGTTTATTTTTAACGTAAGCATAGATGATTTTTGATTAAGCGGATAAACATACTGCACTTTCTGAATTGAAGTTAAAGCCTTGTCCAGAACAGCATCAGCTTCTTCAGTTTTTCCTTCCTTCATAAGTTTTTCGCCTTCTTCGTAGTACTGATTTGCAATATTAAGAAGCTGTGACATTTCTGGATATTGTGGTGCAGAAGGAAGTATATCGCGACCTGTATTCATAGAAATTGCAGTGTTTACAAAGTTCAAAAGGTTGGAAATTTCTTCATCAGGGACGGTATTTGTAACTGCCCAGCGGTTTCTTGCCTGATTCAGATATTTTTCTGCATCGTCAAAGCGCCCGTTAAAATACGCATCCTTTGCCTTGTTTTTAAGTTCACGTACATCGCGGACAACAATTTCGTTTTCTGTTTTTGTAATTCGTTCTCCAAGTGACATAAGCTTTAAATCAACAGAAGAACGCAGCTCTTCATCAGACTGGCTGCTTAAAGCCTCGTCATATTTTGTAAGCGCATCCTGAAGTTTTTTTCGGGCAAGATCAAAATTTTCATTTTTAAGCGCATTCTGTGCTTCCTGATAGCGTATATCTGCTTCGTTTTTAGCAATTTCGTACGAAGCAAGCTGTTTCTGAGCATTAGAAGCAATCTGCTTTGTCTGAACATCAAGTTCACGAAGTTTTTGTTTTTGATTTTCCAGATAATCATCTGTCTGCTTTACAAGCGGAGCAATTCCACCGTCATTTTTCCACTGGCTGTGTGCATTAAAATTCTGATTTATGATTTCTTCATAACCATCAATTGTTTTTACGTATGTCTTAATTGTGTCTGAAACATAAAGCGAATATTTATGAGCAATAAGCGGGTAAGGATACAAAAGCTCAAATTCATCTTCCAAAACAGGCTCATTTTTTGCATAACGTGCAGCAGCCTGAATATCCTTATTGATTGCTGATTGTTTTTCAGCAGTAAGCTTTTCGGAAAGTCCAGAAAGATATTTTTCCGAAACAGAGTTTTTTGATTCAATATCATTTACAAGATTTTGTGAAGAAAGTACATAATAATCAGTAATTTCTTTCCATGCAGAACCAAGCATTACAGAAGATTTTTCAAATACCTGATCAAGCTTAACATTATACCATTGTTCAAGAGCATCAAATTCACTAAAACCTGAAGTTCTATAATTTTCTGACCAGTCATAAGATTCAATTTTGAGCCGGGCTTTTTCGCCGGTAAGTTTTCCAATTTTTTCAACCGAGTCAAACAGGCGGGCAACAGACTGCGCAGACTTCTCTGAAAGATACTTTTTCTGATTCTCTGTTTCTTCATCAACCTGAGCAAGCATTTCTGCAAGCCTTACACTTGAATCTGCAAGGTTTTCAAGATAGCTGTCATAAACATAATAAACAGCCAGCGGGTTCATATGATTTTTATCTTCATACACAAGATAGTCATACAGATTTAAAACTTTATTTTCGAGTTTCGTATATTTTTTTATGTCTGACGCATACTGCGTATTCACACCGCTTTCAAATTTTGAATAATTCTTTTTTACAGCAGCATAAACACTTCCGTTCATTTTCTGCATTGAATCTTTCCAGTAGCCGTCAAAAGCTCCTGTAATTCCCGAATTTTCGACAGAATCTACTCCACGCACAAAACGGAACAAAAACGGCAAAAAAGACGCATCTGTTGTATCAGAATCAAGTTTACGGACATTTTCAAAAATCTTCTGAAGTTCTACTGAATCTGCATAAATCTGATTGCGTATTTTTGCAAGCCCCTTAAAGTTATTGTTTACATCTTCAAAACGGTCTAAAGCCTGCTGATACTGTCCCTGATCTACAGCTTTTATAAATGCATTTACTGAATCATTTATTTTCGAAAGGTAATTTTTTTCTTCAAAATAAGAAACCTGAAGATTAAGGTCTGCAAGAATTTTATCAACTGAACCCGTAATCTGAGGGGAATCTTCCCAGCGCTCATAAAAATCATCACGATAAAGCCAGAAACCTTCCTTTGCCTTTTCTACAGCAGCAACATATTTTCCCTGTTTTGTATTTTCAGCCGAAGCCTGCTGAATTTCCATAAAAAGCGCGCGGAAATAATTGAACTCGGCAGATTTTTTAAGATCCGCAA
>DEEV01000018.1:6342-6697 GCA_002350445.1 Treponema sp. UBA2869
TCGAGCTGTGCCGTAATTTCGTAAATAACCTTACTGTTCGAAGGATCAGTTTCGATTATATTTATAAGTTTTTCCGCAAGAATTGAATACTGTTTTCTTGCATTCATTATTTTTTTTATTCGGCTTTGCGCATTGTCAAAACGCTCAGGATAATTTTCAAGATAAATATTAAGCTGTCGCAAAGCTTCGTCATATTCAGTTTTACGGATCAGTCTGTCTATTTCATAAAGAGACATATCTGTCTCTTCCTGCGTGCTTCCATTTTTTGATTTTGCATTAAGCAGGCTTACAGAAAAGAGAATTAATAAAACTGTAAAACAGAGAAAAAGTTTCCCTTTCATCGTCTTTATGATTA
>DEEV01000018.1:6732-9776 GCA_002350445.1 Treponema sp. UBA2869
GGAATTTTTACTGTTTATACTTATATAAATAGGAAAAAAAACCGAAAAAAAAGCAGGAAAATCATGTATAATGTAAATGCAGATTTTTCTGCTATGGTTACCAACAGAAAGACCTTATGTTTAAAAGACTCAGAAATCTTTTTATTACAGCAGCAATTTTTCTCTTTAGTGCACAGGCACAGCTTCTTTCTCTTTCATTAACCGACGCATCGTCTGCACTTGGTGACATTTTTTCTTCGACTGTTTCTGCCAACGAAGGAGAAACCTCCTTTCGCTCTTTTTTAATTCCGTTCGGCGGGCGAGCAGAAAGTCTTGGCAATGCTTACACCGGGCTTTGCAACGACATAAGTTTTTTGCGCTTTAATCCGGCGGCAGGCGCAATTCAAAATCAGACTCAGCTTGCGCTTTTTCACAATTCATGGATTGCAGATTCAAAGATGGAAACACTCGCCTACACTACAAGGCTTAAAAACCTTAGAGATTTAAGTCTTGGCGGATATATTTCGTGTTTTTACGTTCCTTTTACAGAATATGATGCTTTTGGCTGCAGAACAACAGGAAGTTATTACACAGAAACCACTGGCGCATTCAATATTGCATACAATTTTTTCAGCGGTTATGAATTTAAAGGTCTTGCGCTTGGAGCAACACTAAAAACTGCATGGCGCGGTGTTCCTGATTATACAGACAACAACTCCGGCGCAATAATAAGCGGTTCAGGACTAGAACAAAGCGCATTATGCTTTGCAGCAGATTTGGGAGCAATGCTCCAATTTAATTTTCTTAAGTTCTTTTATTCGCGCGAACCAAACGTACGCATAGGTTTTACAGCACAGAACCTTGGAGCGGCAATAACCGGCTTTGGAAGTAAACAAGGCATTCAGCTTGATGATCCGATTCTTACACTTTTTGGAACCGGAATTTCGGTTCAAATTGTAAAAGCTATTACTATTTCGCTGGATGTTAAACAGCCTGTAAATCTTTCGAATATGAACGGATACCTTTTTCCGTATTTTGGGGCAGGATTTTTGTTTCAATTTACAGACAATCTTGCCTTTCTTTCCGGCTTTGAACTAAAAGGCGCAAACCCTAAATTCAGCACAGGTTTTGAATTTGAATTTAAAAAGATTCAGTTCAATGTAAATTATACTCTTGACCTGGCTACCTCTATAAATCCTTTGAACAGAATAAGCCTTTCAGCAAAAATAAAGCTTGGAGACAAAGGGCGCAGCCTTATTGATGCAAAAGTTGATGAATATTACGAAGCAGGCCTTAAATTTTATGCCGATGGAGAATGGGAAAAAGCCATAAGTATATGGCAGGAAGCGCTGAAAATAAACAGGCGGTTTGACCCGGCGATAATTGGTATTGAAAGTGCGCAATATCAGATTGATATGTTTGAAAAAATCAGACAGAGTCTCTTAATTGAATAAACTTTTCTTCGCACAGTCTTAAACGATCACATAAAAACACGGCGAAGTGCTGTAACAATTAATGCTTTCTAGAGAAGATTCTATAATTCATCCAAGGAAAGATAGAATCTTTTGCTTCAAGAGTTGTAAGCCATTCGGTACTTACTGTATTTGAACCAAGTGAATCAAAAACAGAGGTAAAAGTGTCTATTGAATCCTTAAAGCGCTTTTCTGCAAGATCAGCACAATCTTCTTCATCAATCATTTTTGCAAGATTTGAGCTTAATGCAATCATAAGTTCTTTTGCACCAAGATTCAAAAGACGATTTTTAAGACCGGTATCTGTAGGGAATCTGTCGGCAAGGTCAATCATTCGCTCGCAGGCTTTCCTTGAATAGCGCATCATCCAGCAGTTTTTACTTGAAAGAAAGTTTTCTCCATAACCGGTTCCTTCCGAAGAAGAAAAATATGGTGAGAATTTTTCGAGATTATACTGATTAGACACCATTTTTGAACAGCACGAAGCAGTCAAATCAAACTTCTGGCAGTTTCTTAATATTTCTTCCAGCCAGAATATACTTTCGTGCCAGCCCTTAAAAAGTCTGTCTGCATCGAATGTACACACAAGCGTAACAAAATCAGAATCAGAGAGAATTTCTGAAGCTTTCTTAAGTTTTTCAGCCTTTAATGAAAGGAATTTTTCTGCATCTTCAAGTGCGGCTTTTTTTGCTGCTTCAGCATTATAAACAAATTTTCCGGAATCTGTAAAATTGCGATTTAAATATTTATAGCCTGTAGAAAAACGAGCTTTTGAGCCGTTCAAAACAACAGAAAGCAAATCAGAGGAAAGTTCAAAACCAATATCACTCTTTTCATTTCTGTATAAAGGATTATTTACAAAGCCTGTTTCTTCATCAAAAACTTCTGAGTCTACCTGAGAATCGCGTGCAAAAACTACAAGTGAGTTTTCTGCCCTTGCAGGATAAAAGATTCCTTTTTCAGGGATTTTTTCTGCAAACATAAAGGCTCTTGAATCCATTATTGTATATGTGAATCCGTATGCACGAATAAGTTTTTCTATACCGGCTGTATAACCAAGCTCAGGAATCCAGAAACCTTCCGGGAAAATACCAAAATACTGACGGAATGCATGAAGTCCGCTTTCTATCTGGGCAGAAATAATTTCCTTCAAATCTGCATAATGAGGCATAAAAAGATTTGTTCCGCTTGTTGCAAGCAGTTCCAGCACGCCAGATTTTAATTTTTCTGCAAATGCTCCTATAAGGTCGCTGTTATATTTCTGTGTAAAATCATTTTTAAGCTGCTCATTCTGTTCCATTGTATCGCGAATGATTTTTTCAACTTCAGGATTATCAGAACAGCGCTTTAATTCATTTTTTCCAAGTTCATTGCGGGCATCAAGCCATTCAACATATTTTTCTTTTATTACTGAATCTGAAAGAAGATTACATAAAACGGGAGGAAGAACCATAGAAATGCAAAAACTTACATTGTCCTGCTCAAGGCGGTTCATCATATTAAGCAATGGAATATATTCCAAAGAAATTGATTCAAACAAAGAATTTAAAAGCGGCATATTCTCTTTGATATCTGATTCTGTATGCCTTATAA
>DEEV01000018.1:9781-10833 GCA_002350445.1 Treponema sp. UBA2869
ATAAAATTTAAGTTTCTGGTCATTTTTATACTGCCCCGTCAGGAGAATGAATGTCTATAATTTGTGTATTGTTCAGTAAGAACTTCGTTTATGCCAGACAATTCCAAAAGCTGTGAAAATTTCTGTTCACAACCAGGCTGCCAGTCATTTACAAGGCTTGAACCCTGAGGAATTGAAATTACAGGAGAAAACGCAAGCACTTTTCCAGAACTTGCAGTTACATAAACAAGCTCAACTTTTATATATTTTTTTTCAGGCTGAATAAAAATATACTGTTCCTGACTGCCGTTTACAGTATTTACTTCGAACGCTTCTACAGGAACGGTATCTTTAGGCGATTCAAGATAGCAGACACGCAGTTTAAGCGCATAACTGCCAAGATTTTTTAACATAATAAAATCGGCATCGCTTATATTCCAGAAAACAAAAAGCCATGCGGGATTTCTTAAAACGCAGGAAACCTGTGTTTCATTATAATTTTTAGGAAGTGTAACTGTCTCTTCTGCGGATAATTCTGAAGAAATTGTCATATCTTCTTCAACGATAACTTCTTCAGAAAGTTCAAGAAGTTCTGCTATTAAAAAACGTCTGTCCAAATCTTCCGGAACTTCAATGCCATAGTCGTCGGCAAGTTTACTTAAGTCAGCAAACGAAAGTGTTTCCAGATAAGCTCGGTTAATTGTTTCACTGCGCATTGTGAGAATATCATCTATAAAAAAATATATAAAGTCAAGATATGATAAAAAAAAACTATTTTTTTTCAAAAAAAATCTAAAGTCCATTACCTGAACACCGATAATAATAATGTTGGTAATATTTTTCGGGAGGGAAGACATCCAGACACCTGAGTGTTATCTTGTTTACTTATATTAAAAGTTGAAAAGTGTGTGAGACTTTTCAACTTTTTTTTTGCCCCGAACTTTTTTTAAAGTTTTCTAAGTTTATTTTCAGATATTCAGTAGAAAAACGCACAAATCCGCAATATCTTGCAATATTTTACATTATATATATTTATCTTTTACAAGTTTTTACCGATAATATAACAGCACTTA
>DEEV01000018.1:10840-18861 GCA_002350445.1 Treponema sp. UBA2869
GGAATCTATAGAAATTAACACACTTAAGAATAATTCCTCATTTCAAAGCGACTTGTACGTTGATGAGTCGTTTCTTTTTCTTCCTAAAAGTGCCGACCTTACAGAATCAATGATAAAGCTTCTTAAGGACTGGGGTTTTACATCTCTTCTTAGCGAAGAAAAAACCATTCAACCGGCGATGACCTTAGAAGAAGCAACAGGTCGAAAACCATCTAAGCCTGAAGTATCGGTTGAAGCCGAAGAAACTCAGGAAGATTCAGCTCCAAAAAACCGAGTAAGCGACAACCTTAAAAAAGTACTTGCAAATTCAAAAGCTTCTGCATCCGAAAATTCTGATCAGACACGGATGGAAATAATCCGCGACATTTACGAAGAGTATTTAAATTATATTGAATCTGTTTTTACTCATTATGCAACTCACAAGGAAATTGATCAGGAGGAGCTTTCTGAATCAGTACAGGAACTTTGCGTTATTATAAAAGAACACAGACGTTATATTCTCCGCTACAATCAAACCGTAGAAACAGGGAATAAAAACTTTATTGTAATACACGCAATGCGCACTACTGTAATTGCAATTGCAATTGCCCTGCAGCTTAAGCTTCCTCTTTCAAAAATGATTGATCTTGGAATTACATCAATTCTGCACGAAATTGGAATGCTCCGCCTGCCGCCACAGCTTTATATGAGTACAAAAAAACTGACCGCAGGCGAACGCGCTCAAATAACAAAACACACGGTTCTTGGCTATTCAATTGTAAAAGATTTGGAATTTCCGCTTACAGTTCAGTTGGGTGTTCTTGAACATCACGAAAATGAAAACGGAACAGGCTATCCACGAAAACTAAGCAGCGATAAAATTTCTTCAAATGCAAAGATTATTTCGGTTGCGTGTACATACGAAGCAATAACTTCTTCCCGCTCTTACAAAGATGAACGTTCAAGTTTTGAAGCAATCATTGAACTTATTTCGAACAAAGAACGAAAATATGATGATGCCGTTGTAAAAGCACTTCTGTTTACGGTTTCACTCTACCCTATTGGAAGCTATGTTTACCTCTCGAACAGAAAGGTTGCGATTGTTGTTGATGCAAACCCTTCTAATCCTAAGTCGCCGATTGTACAGCTTGTTACAGAAACAAACCCGGACGGTTCAAGCAAAATTATTCCAACAGATTCACAGACATACATTCTGCGCATCCTTACAAAAGAAGAACGCAATGATATTCTGAAAATTGTAGAAGAAAAATATCAGCATATTGAAGAAGCTCACCAAGCTATGGAAGAAGCTCAAAAATCAACTCCGGAAGAAAACAAAGAATCTGTTGTTCATTCGCAGACAGAAATTGCAGCCGCATCAAAAACTCTCGATGACGNNCCGAAGAAATAGACATAAGTTTCTTCAATTAAAAAAAAGCGCCGGATATCCAGAACCGGCGCTTTTTCATTAAAAATCATCTATTCATACAGATAAGCAGGATACAGATTTTCACGGTTTATTTCTTCAATCAATTTTTTTGGAAGACCTGTTTTAGCTGCAGCTTCCATTTCAAAATACTCAGAAGCAGAACCCATCATCATATTTACAAAGCCCTGCTTCTTTTCATATTTATTCATTATTACATTGATATCCGGATCATCAAGTTCCATGCCAAGGTCATTAATCATATTTTCCCAGCTGTCAACCTTATCTACAAGACCGTTTTCTAAAGCCTGTTTTGCCGAATAAATTCTTCCGTCTGCAAGCTCGTGAACACGCTCTATTTTCAAATGACGCTGTGTACTTACAATTGAACAGAACTGCTCATAAGCTTCATCAGATAAGGTCTGCATGATATTTTTCTGTTCCTCTGTAAGAGGTTTTGTAAAAGTTCCCATTGTTTTATTGCGGCCAGAATGAATTGCAACTGATTTTATTCCAAGCTTTTCCATTGCTTCTGAAAAATCATAAAACTGCCCCATTGTTACACCAATAGAACCGGTCAATGTATTTCTGTTTGCATAAATTTTATCAGCGGCACAGGCAATATAATAACCACCGGAAGCGGCCATAGGTCCAAAATATGCATAAATCTTTTTACCCGTAGTTTTATAATCCTGCAAGGCAAGATAAAGTTCATCGGCATGGTAAACTGCCCCACCCGGTGTATTTATAAAAAGTGCAATTGCTTTATTCCGCGGATTTCTTTTTGCCTTATCAACAACATTTAAAATCCATTCCTGATTATATGTATTATTTGCATCCTGAATTATTCCAGAAATAAGAATTGCACAAACACTATTTCCCTTTGATTTTGANNAATTTGAATTAAAAGTTACTGAAATTTTTGATGAATCCAGCGTACCAGATGATTTTACAACCGAAACGATTCCTGTAATTACACCAATTGCAATCAGAATAATAAATATAACAAGCCCAGACTTAAACTTATTCTTCGCCATTTTTAGAAATCTCCTCAGGTTTTACTTTTCCAGTTTCAAAGGCTTCCTGCATAAGCGCATGGAAAGCATTTATATAAGTCATAAACATATACGGTGTAAGCCAGAGAGAAAGTGCACAGAGCGTAAAAACGTTCAAAATAATCCATCCAAGAAAACTTAATTCCAGTACAAAAAGGTGCCATTTATGACCATTAGTAACAATACTGCTTAATTTAAGACATTTTCGTATTGGAAGATTTTCAAATTCAGCAGAAATGAACACAGTCAAAGAATATTCCAGTGCCTTTACGAAAAGTAAAACGTAGGATGCAATAAACAGCAAAATAAGAACAATAAGTATTAGTATGATAGTAAGTGCCGATACTTCTGTTTCATATACAAATATTACGGATAAAACCATAGCAACCAAAATTGCTGCCGGAATCAAAGCCCAGAGGATTATTCTGAAATAGAAATAGAAAAAGGTACCTAATCCGCGTTTCCAGTCATTCATAGCTTCTATAAAAAGTTTAAAAGAAACAGGCTCCGGGCTTCTGGTCATTACAATAAATACTTTTAAAGCCGCAAAACTGAATATAGGAGTAAGAAGAAAAGCGTTCAAAAGAGAAAGAAGAATCATTCCTTTTGAATTAACTACACCCATAATAGAATAATAAAAATCAAGAACCTCATCCTGCGCTACTGCACCACCAGATAAAAAAATCTGATTTATATAATCCTGTATAAGAGGCTTGATTTTTAAATAATTAATAAACGACATAATAATTGGAACAAGCAGCATTACAACTACCATCAGGATAGCAACACCCCAGCGTCCTCTAAGCTGTCTGAGTGCAAAATTCTTATACTTTTTTCTGTCAAACATTTTGTTCTCCTGTTAAATTCCGCGGCAGCAAAACTCCGCAATAAAAATCGCTTATTATATTTCTTCTAAATCCTCAAGACTGTCAAGACCTTCAAGGCTTATTTGCTGTCCGCTATTTTGAATGGAATTAATTTCTTCAAAGGTTCTTAATTCTGGCACTTCACTTGCCGGATTTGGCGCAACAGGCTTCTGTGAATAAGAAGAAAGGTCTTTCATGGAATTCTTCATAAACTTGTCATGAACTGCATCCAGACTTTCAAAAATATACTCTCTTATGCAGGTCCTGTCAGCTTCGCTGCAGGATGCAAACAAAAGAACAACCTGTATTTTAGAAGGATTATCCTTTGTAACTGCCGAATTCAAAACTACGGCAGAAAAAGCAATTGTACTTCGCTTTATTGTAATGGAAATGTTTTTAATAAGAGTATTTTTGGCCATAGTCGGAAGAAGGGAGGCTCCTGTTATGCAGGCAAAACCTACCGAACTTATATCAAGCAGTTCGAGCGGAAAAAGCTTATCTTTATCTGCAAAATATCCGGTTATATTTTTATCATCCTTGCAGGCAAGACGAATATATTTTCGACGGCCCTTTGAACCGTTTAAGTCAAGAATGGCAATAATTTTGTTAAGGACCTTGTTCATATCAGACTCCATAACAATGAGTCCGCCCGGAAGTTTTAAGTCCATTACAAATTTCTGCTGTTCCAAAGGCCTGATTGACACAGAAAGGACTCCAAGAAATATTGATTCAAGGGTTTTATCGTATTCAAAAGATTTTATAAAATTGTACCAGGATTGAAGCGGCAGCTGATCATCTATAAAAATAAAACAGATTGCATTTTGATTTTCACGAAGAATGCTTTTTGCATCCTGGTAATTTGGAATTGAATAAACCTCGTACTCCAAAGCCCTTAAATTGCTTATTATCTGGTTAGACAGCGAAAGAGGCGGATTAAGGAAATATACTTTTCGGCCAAACAAAGGGTTTTCTGTACGTTGTTCCATAAATTTTATTATAACATAGAAATTTGAATTTTCAAAACATTCCTAAAATCCGACTCTTAAAATCTTTTCTTCCGGACATTTTTCAAAAAAGTCTGAAATACGTGCACGTAAATCGTCATTATCAGAGGCATTTATAAACTGAGTCTGCGCATAATGCGAAAATTTAAAATTATTTGCATAATATGTAAAAAATCGCTGAAGTCTGGTCTTCCAGAATTCCTTCGGCTGAAAAACTTCTACATCAGAAATATAGTCAAAGGCAAGCTGTTTTAAATCTACATCAAAGGCTTCTGTTTGTTTTTTATTCAGACTTGAATCAAGAAGCTTAAAAATCCACGGTTTTTGGACAGCTGCCCGCGAAATCATAATTCCGCTTACATTCGGGCACACTTTTATTGCGGCACAGGCAGAATCTGCATCCTTAACATTTCCATTTAAATAAACAGGAATTTTATTTTTATAGCGGAGGGCAAGTTTTTCACAGTAAATGTAGCGCGGCGGACGTACAAGCTTTTCTTTTTTTGTACGCGGATGCAAAGTTAAAAGTTCTGCTCCATTTTCAACAAGTTTATCGCAAAAATCAAAAAAAACTTCTTCTGTAAAATTATCATCGCCAAGCCTGAGCTTTACGCTCAAACGTTTTTTTTCACCACTGACTTCATTATGTTTTTTTACTTCTTCTGCAACAGAACGAACCATCTGCATCGTTTCGCTTACAGGCTTAAGCATCCACCCTATTCCAGCTCCGTAACGGTAAATATCGGGTGCTGAACAACCCATATTCAGATCAATTCCAATTCCAGGAAGATCCAGAAGCATCGCGGCCGCATCTTTCATATGAAAACAATCGTGCCCGGTTAACTGCCACACTACCTTTTCTGGAACCGGGTGCGGATCAATATAATATTTTTCGAACTGACCGTTTGTAAGCAAAGTTCCCGCATTTATCATTTCTGTAAAATATTCATCGCAGCCGCCGAATTTTTCAATCAAAATTCTAAACGCAGGATGAGAAATTGTAGCCATTGGTCCGCAAATCAGTTTCATAAAAATGATTATAAATTTCAGCACATTTTACCGCAAGCGTGTATAATAAAAGAATGAGTTACGAAATTGAATTAAAAGCACATGTTTACGACAAAAAAAACACAACAGAAATTCTTAATAAAAACTGTACTTATCTTGGAAAAACAGAAAAATCAGACACCTATTACACCTTTAATAACAACAGCAAAAGCTGCCGCATCAGAAAAGAAACATCGGTAAATGGCAGCAGCAGCAAAATGAGCATAATTTTTACATACAAACGGAAAGAACAAAAACAGAATTCCGACGGAACAATAATAGAAGTAAACGACGAAAACGAATGTGAAATCTCTGATGAAAAAGCCCTTGAAGTTTTTTTTGAAGACTGTGGCGCAAAAATTACCCTGAAAAAACAAAAAAGTGTTGAGCACTGGAATTTTACAAAAGGCAATTATACGGCTCACATAGAACTTTGCAACGTTCCGCCTTTAGGCGATTTTCTTGAAATAGAAGTAATAAATGATTCAAACAGTAATAAAGCCGTAGACGAAGCAAAGCAGCTGATTCTTTCAATTTTTGAAATGTGCGGCATACCTCAATCTGCAATAGAAAACCGTTACTACAAGGATATGCTGAAAAATCTGTAATTGCCAAATACTCAAAGTATGGTAAAATTACAGTGTATGGTATCTCGCGAGAACCCGATTTTCGGACGAAAAGTTTTTTTTATAAATCCTCCATCTGTAGTCGAAGAACATATAATCGGGCGGCTCAAAGAACATAACTTTGAAGTCTATTCCATAAAAAATTATACATACGCAAAACCTCTTCTCCGCCATTATAACGATGCGCTCTGCTTTGCATTTATTGACAATGGAATGTCTATTGAATGCTGGTTTAATTATATTCAGTCTTTTCAATACGAGGATGATTTAAAGACCATTTTTTTGGGCGTTCTTTCTTTTACGGCAAGACCTGATGTACAGCAAAATTTTCTTATGAATCTTAAATTACCCGGCGGTTTTGTAATAATAGATAAAGACATAAAAAAAACAGCTGCAACTATTGAAGGCATTCTTGAAATTAACGGTGCAAAGGGAAGACGACAGTATATGCGTCTAAACTTAAATGACAACAATGAAGTTAATGGCTATTTTACCCAAAGCACGCTTTTGTATTCTTTCAGACTAATTGATATAAGCAAAGTTGGCTTTGCGGCCTTAATTCCCGCATCTATGGCTTCAAATTTTAAGCCTGATTCTTTTGTTCATAATATTTCAATTACCATGGGACGCTACTCTTTTGTCTGCACCATAAAAGTTCATTCCGTAAAGACATCCGGAAAATCTATAATTATGGTTGCTTTCTTTTCTGATAATATAAAAGAAGCTACAAAGCAAAAAATTCACGAATATATTTACGAAACTTTAGACAAAGAACACAAACACTTCATGACAACTCTTGTAAGAGACAATGCAGATTACGGCATAAGTCAGATACCTGTCTCGGAACAAGAACAAAAAAATGCAGAAAAAACAATAGAAGAGCTGGATGAAGCAGTAGAAGAAGCTATGAACAGCATTCAAAAAGAAAGCGGAAGCAAATCTTAAAAAATCTCTAATTGAATTACATCTCTTTTTATGATACCCTTAGGAACACTCTGTTCCCAACTGCATTCCAGCAGTTTAGCCCAGAGAATAAATCTGAAACGGCCACGCCAAGGTCGGAAAGTGAGGTAATAAAAATGGCAAATAATGAAAAAGACACACACGCATGTACCCTGGACAAAATCATCAGCTTGTGTAAGAGAAGAGGCTTTGTNNGACTACGTTGAAAAGGTAAAGGACGCTTCTCAGGACGTATTCAACAACTTTAAGGAAAAGGCTCCTGACTACGTTGAAAAGGTAAAGGACGCTTCTCAGGATGCATTCAACAACTTAAAGGAAAAAGCACCTGACTACGTTGAGAAGGTAAAGGATGCTTCACAGGATGCATTCAACAATATCAAGGACAAGGTAGCAGGAGAAGACGATTTCGAGATCGAGATCGAGATCGAAGACGAAGATATCAACCAGGAACTCAACAAATAATCTTAATAAAGGAAGGCTGAAAGTATGAGTAACGAAGTTACAATGGAAAAAATCGTAGCATTATGCAAGAACAGAGGATTTATATTCCCAGGATCTGAGATCTACGGCGGACTTGCAAACACATGGGACTACGGTCCTCTCGGTGTAGAATTCAAAAGAAATATTCAGAATGAATGGTGGCACTATATGACTCAGCTGCACGATGATGTAGTTGGTCTTGATTCTGCTATCTTCCAGCATCATACAACATGGAAGGCTTCTGGTCACGTTGATCACTTCTCTGACCCTATGGTTGACTGTATTGAATGTAATGCACGCCACAGAGCAGATAAGCTTATCGAAGACTTTATCGCTGCTAATCCTGATGTAAATCCTGGAAAACCTGTTGATACAATGACTCACGATGAAATGAAAGCTTTCATCGATGCAAACATTAACTGTCCAACTTGTGGAAGCAAGAACCGCAAGTATACTGCAGTTCGCGAATTCAACCTTATGTTCAAGACATATCAGGGACCAATTGCAGACGACAGCCATTTGATTTATCTTCGTCCTGAAACATGTCAGGGTATTTTCACAGACTTCAAGAACAT
>DEEV01000093.1:0-160 GCA_002350445.1 Treponema sp. UBA2869
ATGTTGTTATTTTAATTCAACCGCGTGATTATATTAAAACTAAAAATAAACTGCTTCCTCTTATGAAAATTATGTTAAAAAAATATCCGGCTATAGTAGAAAGTATGAAAAACCGGCATCTTCTATATAATAAAGAAAAAGATTATGTTTTTTCGCAGGC
>DEEV01000093.1:409-5417 GCA_002350445.1 Treponema sp. UBA2869
CTAACGCGGAGTTTTATGGGAGACTTATAATGAAAGAAGAATTTTATAAAGATGGTTTGTGTTTTGAATGTCAGCGATGTTCATTTTGCTGCGGTCATTCGCCAGGGTATGTATATCTTTCGCAAAGAGATCTTCTGGCATTATGCAAATTTTTTAAAATGTCTGTAAAAGAATTTGTTGCGGTGCATTGCAGGTGGGCTGATTATTATTATGGTGATAAGGTTTTAGCACTGCTGGAAAAAAATAATTACGATTGCGAGCTTTGGAATAACGGGTGCACGGCCTACGAGGCGCGTCCAGTTCAGTGTTCAACTTATCCATTCTGGTCATGGATGATTAAAGATCGAAAAACCTGGGACGAATGCAGTAAAGATTGTCCTGGAATGAATAAGGGACGTTTATGGACTTTTGAAGAGATAGAGCGTAATAAAATTTCGTATGAGATAAATCGTCCCTTAAAAAAAGAAGAAGTGGAAAAATTAATAGAAAAAGAAGAAAAAAGTTTGTAAAACCTAAGACTATAGGTTATTATATAAGTGTGAGTAAAAAGACATTAAATATTTATAAATCTCTTGATTCTCTGAATTTTCTGAACAGCCGTCTTAATCAAATTTGTTCAAAAAATAGTGTTGATTTTCAGCAGGAAACTAAAAACGAGATTGAAAATATATCTTTTGAAATGGGGCAGGAGCTTAAATCTCTTAAGTTCTGGATTGAATCGCTTTATTCTTTTAATGGAAAATCTACGAGCAAGGCAAAAAAAGTCGCAAGCCGCCAGAATGGAATGAAAGGCGGTCGCCCTCCGAAGGAAATTACTCAGATAAAAAACAGAATTTTTGAACTGGAAGAAACGCTTATTCCAGATTTAGAACACTCGCGGAGAATGTCTGATGATCAGAATTTTCTTCTTGAACTTGATGACAAAATTATAAAGGCAAATAAAGAAAAACGGGAGCTGGAATTAAAGCTTACGGAATGGGAATATAAAAAAACAGGGAGCGTAATAAAAATTACATCTGTATAATTTTTATTGCTAACGCGGAGTTTTTATTTGGAGATTATTAATGGTTAAGTTTGAACAGGCAAAAGATATAGGTATCGCAGAAAAGATTTCTTATACTGTAATTTTAGCTTTTATTATAGTTTTACTTTGTTCCCAGCATTTTCTTCCAAGTGAAAAAGTAACTCATGATTTTTTTATGCCTTTTCAGGCTTCATGGGAACGCGTGTTTCCTGACAATACAATTTTTCCTGTTGAAACTCTTTCCTCTGTAACAGCAGAGCCTATGGAGCCTGTGTATTTTAGAACAAAGCTTCCTACAGGTATAAAAAATCATGCTTATCTTCTATATACGAGCAACAGACAGGACGTAAATTTTTATATTGACCGTGAACTGCGTACTGAATATACGAATCGCGATACAAGAATGGTAGGGGCATATTCGCCAAGCGCTTACGTTTTTGTGCCGTTAAAAGAAAGTGACGTTGGAAAAACCCTTTCATTTGTTACAAAAGGACCAAAGGGGTTTAGTGGTGAAATAAGTCCAATTTATTATTGTACGCAAATTGGCGCAATACGTTTTCTTCTGGCTCAGCACGGACCAGCGTTTATTTTTGTAATTTTTCTTGCATCATTTTCATTTATTTGTGTAGTTATATGTATTATTTATTCTTGTATATATAAAAAAGTAATTTCTACTCAATCTTTAGCGATTGGTCTTTTTCTTAATGCAATTTACCTTCTTACTCATTCGGTTTTTTGTCAGTTGATTTTTAAGAATTATTCTGTAGTTTCTTTTTCAAGTATGATGCTGTTTAGTCTGCAGCTTTTGCCGTTTATTTTTTATATTGACCGGATGCAGGATTTTTCAAATCACAGGATTTTTGTTGTAACGGAATTCTTTGTGCTTTCAATTTTCTGTGCTGTTGTTGTCTTTCAGCTTTTGCCGTGTGATTGTTTTAATGTAGCCGTTGCGCTAAGTTTTGTTGAAATCTTTGTTATTTATGCGGCAATCATTTATTCATTCTATAAAGATTATAAGATTTTGCGCCTTAAGAAATATCATTCTATTGCTGTAATGGCAATAATCTTTATGTTTGTATTTTTTATTAATTCTTATTTTACAATTTACAGCGATTTATACAATCTTGATTTTACAATTTTCTATAGTGTTATTGCCACGGTTTTATTCTGTCTTGAAATAATCAAAGCCCTAAAACAGGCTGCAGATGCTGAAAAGAACAGACTTAAGGCTCTGGAAGCAAGTGCAACAAAGTCTGCATTTCTTGCAAATATGTCTCATGAAATCAGAACGCCTATTAACAGTATTATAGGTATGAACGAAATGATTTTGCGTGAAGAGAATAATCCTGCAATTTTAAATTATGCATATTCAGTTCAGAATGCAAGTAAGCTTTTGCTTGAAATTATAAATGATATTCTGGACTTTTCTAAAATTGAAGCAGGCCGTCTGCAGATTGTTCCTACGGAATATCATCTTGCGGCAATGCTTACGGATATCGTGCATATTCTTAAGGAACGCGCTCAAAAGAAAAATCTTAATGTTGTTTTAAAGGTTTCTCCGACATTGCCTACTGTTCTTTATGGTGATGAAGTCAGAATTCGTCAGATTATGATGAATCTTATTTCGAATGCTGTAAAATATACGGAGAAGGGCTCAATTGTATTAGAACTTACATCAATGCGATATGGAGAAATTTTTGATTTGCAGTTCTCAGTTCGCGATACGGGAATAGGAATTAAAAAAGAAAATCTTTCTAAACTGTTCCATGAATTTACCCGTATCGATGAAAAAAATAATTACAAGATAGAAGGAACTGGTCTTGGACTTACAATCACTAAGCGTCTTGTAGACATGATGAAAGGTTCTATTACTGTTGAAAGTGTTTACAGACAGGGTAGTACTTTCACTGTAAAAATTCCGCAGAAAATCAGAAATAAAGAACATATTGGTGATTTTGAAAAATACTATGAGCTTGAAAAGAGCAGGCGTGTTATTAATCGCGAATTGTTCCATGCGCCTTCCGCAAAAGTTCTTGTTGTTGATGATAATCTGTCTAATCAGCTGGTTGTACAGGAGCTGCTTAAGCGAACTCTGGTTCAGGTTGATGTTGCAAATACTGGACGTTCTTGTATTCTGCGCTGCAGGGAACAGCATTTTGATGTAATCTTTATGGATGATATGATGCCGGATATGAACGGAGCTGAAACCTTAAATATGCTCCGCGAAGATGATAATTCAAAGTGTTCTGATATTCCAGTTATTATTCTTACTGCAAATGCAATTTCCGGTGCAAAAGAAAAATATCTTGAAGAAGGTTTCACGGACTATCTTTCTAAACCAATTGATTCAGAAAAAATGGAACAGCTTCTTGCAAAATATTTGCCGCAGAAAAAGCTTGTTCTTGATTTTGAATCTTCGGAAAATGAAGAAAAATCTTTAACAGAACGTAACGATAATTCACGCAAAATTTCCATTCAGGGAATGGATTATGAAAAGCTTCTGGAACGTTTTAGCAGAAAAGAGGATTTTATAAAAAATCTGTTCTCTGTAACTTATACTGAAGGTCTTATTCAGCTTAAAAAAATGCGAGAATTCATTAAAGAAAACAAATACAAAGATTATGCAATAGAAGTTCATGCTTTAAAAAGCATTTATTCAAATTTGTGTGCTAATCAGCTTGCAGATCATGCAAAACAACACGAATATGCCGTAAAAGATGAAAATTATGAATATATTAATCAGGATTGTGAGCTTTTGTTCCAGGAATTTGAAACTTTCCTTGAGCAGCTTAAAATGGCCCGGTAAATTCGGAATCATCTTTTTACAATATTGGTTTATAAATTGGGGCGATTTATTTGCTCTGTTTTTTAATGAATGTTATATTTTATTAGAGTGGTTTTATGTATTCAGATTCACTGATGAATTTTTATCAAATTACGGAAGAACTCGGCTTGCAGCAGGGCGCGGACAGTTTGATGGAAATGGAACAAAATGGAGTTTCGTTTGCATTGGACAGCGGCGTTCACGTTGATGATATCTGGGCGCGCGCTGGTCGTGTGGAAGAATGTCTTGATTTGATTGATGACGAAATTCAAAAAAATCATATACAGAAGATGATGTATTTTGCAGCCGGTGTAATGCCCGATTCAGATTCTGTGGATAATCGCTTTGAAATTATTGAAAATCTTGAAAATGTAATAAATGAATTTAGGGAGAGCGACAGTATTTTTGCCAGTCATCTTGTTGCGATTGGACCTGGTGGAATTGATCATGACTGGGATTCGGTTGAATATAAGGGAAGAGATCACGAATATTTTGACTATGATGCTGTAAATGATGAAAAAGACTTGTTTGCGTTGCAGCTTACGCTGGCAAAAAAGCTAAATATGCCTTTTATTCTGCATAGCCGGAAAGGTTTTAAAGAAACTTCTGATGTTTTGAAGGCTGTAAAGTGGGATAGGGGTGTAGTGCACGGATTTTCTTACAGTCAGTCTGAGCTGGATTTTTTTCTTGACATGGGATGGTATGTAAGTTTTAGCGGAACGGTTACTTATGCAGGAAAAAAATCTTTTAATGATATGTCTGATTTGTTGAATTGTGTGCCAAAAGATCGTCTTTTAATTGAAACCGATTGTCCGTTTTATCCGCCGGTTCCTGTAAAAAGCGATTCAAATATTCCAGAAAATATCAAATACATTTATGAATATATTTCTTCTAAAAGAAATATTACCAGCCGCAAACTAAGTGAAATTGTTGATTCAAATTTCCAGAAGCTTTTTGGGATTTAGTTATATATACTGTTCAGATTACGCCGGATCTGGATTTAAGTGAATAAATAGTTTAAGTCATAATGACATAGGTGGCTTGATTGTTGCAAGTGACGGACTATTTTTTTAATACACTTTTTATAATCTATCTTCTGTCTACCTAAGAACATCTATTTTAGCGGTCGTTGATTAATTGGTAAAATATGGGTTCCTCTA
>DEEV01000064.1:0-245 GCA_002350445.1 Treponema sp. UBA2869
ATAGAAGGCTGTTCTAAAAGAACAGAAGAATACTACCTTACTACTCTTACATATTTTGAAAAAAGTCTGAAATGCAGCATCCTTTCAGCAGATACAAGTATAATCCGTGAATACCTTATCAATTACCAGAAAATCAACAACTGCTCCAACGTAACACTCGACACTGTGCGAAGAATTCTTTCCAGTTTTTACAAATGGCTCGAAGAAGAAGATTTTATTCTTAAAAGTCCTATGAAAAGAATACA
>DEEV01000064.1:253-675 GCA_002350445.1 Treponema sp. UBA2869
AGAATAAAAACACCTGTTGTCATAAAGCCAGCTCTTTCTGACGAGCAAATTGAAGTAATAAGAAAAACTGCAGCAGCAAATAAACGAAACCTTGCAATAATAGACATTCTGCTTTCTTCGGGTATAAGGGTTAGCGAGCTTGTAAGGCTTAACCGTTCTTCAATAAACCTAAACTCCCGAACCTGCATAGTATTTGGAAAAGGTTCAAAACAGCGTGAAACATATTTTGATGTGCGTACTAAAATTGAGCTTGAAAATTACCTTAAAACTAGAAAAGACAAAAACAGGGCCTTGTTTGTAACTTCACATAAAAAAACAAAGCACGGAGCCTATACAAGGCTGACTGTGAATTCTGTAGAAAAGATGATACGTGAAATAGGTTCAAAAACCGAAATAGAAAACGTGCATCCTCACCGTTTTCG
>DEEV01000064.1:692-3417 GCA_002350445.1 Treponema sp. UBA2869
GACAAGGGAATGCCTATTGAGCAGGTTCAGGTACTTCTGGGACACACAAAAATAGATACAACACTTCGTTATGCTAATGTTCAGCAGAATAACGTAAGATATTCGCACCAGAAATATGTGTGTTGATTTTTACAGCTTCAGTAATTTCCGGCAACCAGCTTTTTACGGCTGATTGTCGAAAAAACTTAATGCATGACGTTATTCTGCATTTTTTACTGTTACAACATCAGAATAAATCAGATTTGCTGTTTTACGCGGAGCTGAGCCGCCGGAATAGTAAGTCTTTATAAAAATCTTATAAGGCTTATCAATTTCAGCTTCTTCCGGTACGTAAAATTCAACATTCTTTGGTGCATTTCTCGTTATTTTTTTACACAAAATCCACTGCTCTGTATCTTCTACCGGTAAGTTTCTTGAATCCAAAGGACAAAGAAAAACCGCTGAATCAATCCCGAATACTTTGAGCCTTTCACCTTCAAGGCGGATTTCCTTACCTTTAGTGATTTCTGTAGAATAAGACTGACTATACCGGTCATAGATTTTCCTGATTGCAGGTTCTACGTTTGCGTAATCTACATCTTCTATCTGGATATTTCTCACGCATACCTTAAGACTTTCGCTTGGAGTTACCTTTACGGTAAGGGGACTTTCTTCTCCAGTTCCATAATTGTTGTTTTTGCCTTTCTTTGAATCAACGCAGATTTTAATTGTACAAAGGTCAAAAAGATTCACTGCATCTCCGGCTTTAAGGCTTTCCATTATTTCTTCCTTGAATAATCCGGCACAGCTTTGTAATGTCTGCTCGCTTTCAGCAGGTCTTTTCTTTGCAATTCGTGCAATTATAACCCTTGTACCAACTGTCTTCTGGTCAAATTTACCGTAAAATTCAACCCCATTTTCAAAAGCATTGGAATAAAGCTTAACTTTTCCAGGTCTTGAAGCATTTTCAAAATTAATATTAACTTCGTTACTCATAGTAATTCCTTGTGCATGTTTACTTATATTTAAGAGATATATCTGAATTAACAGATAATTTGACACTAGGCTTTGGAAATGCTATGATTAACTATCAATTTTAAGCATCCGCACTTCCAAAGTCGGCTGTTTTCTTAAGGCTCTTTGCAGATAATTGGCGTTATTTGTAAAGAGTTTTTTGTTTTAACATCTAAGTCATAATCAAACCTCCATGACATTTTTTCTGCGGGGGTACGCAGGTAACGTTACCAACGTCCCCCCGGCAATATTACCTTTGTATCCTCGGCAACATTAGCGGGGGTACACCGCTAACATTACCTTGCACACCTCGGCAATAGTGCCGAGCTACCCCCGCAAAAAACATCCTGTAATCAGAGTACAACCTCTAAAAGCATTCGTCAAGCGAATTTAAACTTTTTATTTAAATATTTTGCATTTTTATTGCAAATATCATTTCTTATTTATTTTTCTTTTATTTTTATTGCATATTTTTGCAAAATATCCGATAATATCTGTATGATTATTGAATTCAGCTGCAGAAATTTCCGCAGCATAAAAGAACCGATTCATTTTTCTATGCTGGCTTCGGCAGATAAATCACTGCCTTATCACCTTATTAATAAAGACTTTGTGCCCGAAAGTATTAAGGATAACATCCTTAAATTTTCCTGCATGTACGGCGACAACGGAAGCGGAAAGTCAACTTTCATTATGGCACTTGCCGCCCTTCAGGAGCTTATCATAACTAACTCTGTCGTTCAGACAAAAGAAAAACTTGTTCAGCTTCCGCACAAGCTTGGAAAAGACGATACAACAGACTTTAGCATTCTGTTCGAAAAAAATGATATGCTTTTCTGGTACGAACTTTGGTATGACGAAGAAAATATTTACAGGGAATGCCTTTACTTCTGGCCGAACGGCCGCAGGGCAATGATTTTTGAACGTGGCGGTAACAGTATGAAGACAACGGCATCGTTCAAGGTTACACAGGCACTTTGCGAAGACAAGCTTGCTTCTAACAAACTTCTTCTTTCTCTTGCGGCAGAACAGGATCCTGACAGTATAATTGCAGATGTATTTGATTTCTTTAACAAAGACCTTATTTTTTTTAATGAAGCTGATAACAATTGGGTAGAATATTCCGCTGAATACATGGAAAGCAACAGTACATTCAAAAAAATTGTTATAGATTTCTTAAACGATAATCATGTTCCTGTAAAAGATATTTATGCTCATGTAGAAACACTGCCGGTTTTAGAATCAGAAATTCCAGATTCACTTCCAGAAGCCTATAAAAAAGTTTTGCGTACAAGAAAAAAGAAAAAGGCAACTATAAAACTTATTTATAAAGACTTTGAAGTAAATTTTGAAGAAGAGTCTGATGGTGTACGCCGCCTGATTCAGTTTATAGGTCCTGTTATGCATATTCTTACATCAGATAAAATTCTTATCTGTGATGAATTGGAACGACACCTGCATCCGCGGGTTATACGATATCTTCTGAATCTTTTCACAAAAGAAAACCTGCGTAAGGCTCAGTTTATTATTACAACTCATAATCTTGACATGATGGACAGCCGACTGCTCCGCCGTGATCAAATCTGGTTTACATACATCAAAAATGCACAGCGCAGCACTGAAATTTACAGACTTAGCAGCTTAAACGGCATAAGAAAAGTTGAAAAACTTAACGATAACTACATGGAAGACGTCTACGAAAAACTTTATTGCAACAGTTAGTTTGATTATT
>DEEV01000116.1:0-38437 GCA_002350445.1 Treponema sp. UBA2869
TATTTATATTGGGATGACGAATAAATATCGATGTTGTCGTTATAATATTCAGCACATTCCTTGAGCCTGTTTTTTTCTATGATTTTCTTTAGTTCAATCATGGAAATGCATTTCTGACTCTCAAGAAATTCTTTTTCGATTCTCCAGACATAGGTAAAAGATTTATCCCGAAAATCTCCGACAGCACCAACAGGAATTAAGTCCTCGCGCGCATAATCAGGCTGATACATTTTTACCACAAGGCCATCTGATGTTTCCAAATTAAAAGTAATGCCGCTCATTTTAGTTCCTCAAACTCATGTACANNCACTCGGGGCGTTTTATTCCATTCCCGCGCTAGTTGTCCTCGCTAATATCCGCCCGCCAATAGGCCGCATCAAGTTCACGAAGGTCGTCTTTTTTGCCCAAGCGGATTTTGGAGAGCGATTTTTCAATTTCATTGTCGATGTTCTTCAGCTCGTCAAGCAAATCAAGCGTTTGCTTGTCCAGGTCTTTGCCACGCGTTTCAAAGATTTCCGCGCACTCAAGACGGAAATGGTCGTATTTTTTCCCTTTAAGGAGCGAAAGAAGTTGCTTACCGCGCGCCCGGTCGTCCGAATCAGGAAGCTGCGAGATGAATTCGGAAAGCTTTTTCACCCCGCTATCGTATAAGGGACATTTTTTGTAATCTGACGAAATCGAAACCGTGTACCCCTCCAAAAGTGACACGGCTGTGTGCGGGTCATTGCTGCACAAAATGCGGAAAATGAGCGGAATGTTTCCCTCGCTTTCAGCAAGCTTGTGTATTTTCTGTGCATCAAACGCGGGGCACTTTATATATTCCCAGCGTTCTTCCATTTCAAACAAACTAGACCGACTAAGTACACGTTTTTTCGTGTATTTCGTGTATTCAATCGCGTATAAGTAACACTTTGCCATTTATCCTCCATTATTTCATCTCGTCCGCTTTTTTCTGATGCTCGGCCATGATTGGATCCCAGTAGTCGTGGTACTGCTTTTCGTATTTTGAGTTTCTTGGATCTATACCGGCTTCAATAAGACGGGGAACATAATATGTGTATTTTTCAAAATACTCACCTGAAAGGCAAATCAGCGGATTGTAATTAGAATCCCTTTCATCGGCACAATCAGAGAATGCCTGATAATAGATATAAGGTTTTGTAAAATCAATTTTATAGGCATCATCTTCTTCTACAAAATATCCTGAAACTAAATCTTCGGTTTGATTCTGTAATTCTTCAATCTCTGACATTGGAAGCAGACTTTCATAGCCGTAGCCCATTTCCACCTCACAGGCTCTGACTAAAGGAAACACTTTTAACTGCGTTCTATCACAAGCATCTATTTGTAATTCTGCCTTATAAGATTCTTCCTCCCAAATTAAACCGTTTTCGGTGAAAATCTGATGCGTTCCATCAAAAAGAACTGTATCTTTATCTACTTTCCATTTTCCAAAATAATGAACTTTGAATTTTCTATCATAAGAATGAACATTATAATTAAAACTGAATGTTTTTGAGTTAAAGCCATCGGCACAAAAATCTATCATTGAATAGAAATTGTATATTTGAAGTCTTAACTCTAATGGAAGTTTCCACTGTTCCCGGGAATCGCTCAGATATCCGCCNNAACACCCAGCCGTATTCTGGCTTCTCTCCTTTCCATTCATAGCGCGGAACAAGGATTTCAACCCACGGAGCCTTTATTCCGTCAATCGTAACTTCATTTCCAATTGCAACGACTTTTACTTGAATCATGTTTGGAATCGTGCACAGTTTTTTGCCAGAAAGCGAAGGCTGCTGCCGAATACGCAAGCCCTCTGGTGAATTAACATACATCGTGTCGCGTACCTTGCCGTTTTCGTAGAAGCGGGATTTGTCGGCAAAGGATAGGGGAGTGCAGAGTGTCAGAATAAAAAGAACAGTAAGTTTGACTTTAAGTTTTTGTTTCATGTTTGTTAAAAACTTCATACCAACTCCAATATCTTTTGACTTCTTTCTTTCCAGCCGGCAGCAATTTGTTCTGCGATCTGCAATTTTATCTTTTTATCACTACAAATTTTCTCAAATGCGGAATCAAAGTTTTTCATCAGCCTTTATAAGAGGCCGGACATTCATTTTTTCAATAAAAGAAGCAAGCTTCTTTTCATCAAGTTTTTCATAATTATCTGAATCAAAACTGTATTGATTTTTTCTGATTTCTGGATTTTCTTCTACACTTATTGTAATAAGACCGGCGCATTCTCCCCCTAACGCTTCAAGTAGCTTAAAAGTGCTTGTCTCTGAAATATGAAGGTAGGCAGCAATTTTTTTTCTGAAATCTTCTTCCGGGAGTAGACCTGAAAAAAAAGGAATACATTCTTTTTGTGAAAATTCATTTTCTCTTAATGGAAGTGAAGCGGAAAGAGGAAGTACATTTTCTTTTGCAAGATATTCCTTATTGTAGGAAAAGACAATACCACGGTTATCAGTTGATTCAAGAGTTCCTGCTGCTTCGTTTCCAAAAAAAACATTCAGTTTCATTTATTCTCCCTGGAATCATCTTCCCGGTTTACAGCATAGACATTAATTCCAAGCATTTCCAAACAGTGAAGGACTTTGCCTATCTGAAGGGTTTCTTTACCATTTTCAAGTTCAGAAAAAAATCTGTTCCCAACATTACAAAGTGCTGCGGTCTCTGCCTGGGTAAGTTCTAGCTGAATGCGGCGTTTTTTTATCGTTGTTGAAATTGCTTCTACTGAATTTAGTTTCATAAAAAGAATTATAACATTCCCGCTCGGGAAAATCCAGCTGAAAATTATGACTTTATTAATATATTTTCCCGAACGGGAATATACGATTTATTCTGCCTTGCTTGTCCACGGCTTTGTTCTGTATTCCGTGCCGTCGGTGAGGTAGCCCGCAAAACACCAGCCTTCTTTGCCATCCTGAGTGCGAACCTTTACCCATGCAGATTCAATTCCGTCAATCGTTATTTTTTCGCCGACTTCAAGAATTTTAGCGTAATCATCTTTTTTTATAAGACCAATTTTCTCCGCATTAAGAGAAGGCTCAGCACGGATTTTCAGATTGTCCGTTGCAATGTATTTTTGACCGGTAAAACGAACATCGTCAACGACTTCCCAGCCGTCAAGTTCATCTCTATAAAACCATTTTTTATAATAATCTTCATAATAAGATTCATGATGATAATAAATTATAAGGGATGTAAAAAGAGGTAAGTCTTGTGGGAAATAAATCTCTCCATACCATTCAATTGGTGCTTTAGCACCATCTCCATAGAAAACAAGGATATTTTCATAAGGATCAATTCTATAAATATGGCATTTTGATTTTATGCGCATACCATCTATTCCTTGAATGTTATCTTTGTAATCAGTTTCAATCATTTTTTTCTCTTCACTGATAGTCTTTTCTGTATAGGCATTTTTATCAAAATCGTCCGCAAAAACAGAAACACCCGCCGCAAAAATCATCGTAAAAATTACAATCAGTTTTTTCATTTTTCAAGCTCCTAAAAATATACCAAACTTTCCTGTTTTATAGTTCTTCAATATTCACACAAAGTTTCAGTTCCTGTGCTTTTTCCAATGCGTGCATGAATAAAGTCATAAAATCGTCGCCGTCGCTGTTAACAAAATAATTCGATAAATCGGTAATTCCGCTACTGATTTCATTTTTCCATGGCGGAAGCAAATCAAGATTTTCAAAATCCCAGACAACTTTTTCAGGCGAAAATTTCTTCAATTGCTTTTTTATTGTTTTAAGTTCCTTGATTGCGCCGGTGACATTTTTTTCTTCCAGATGCCCCTGATAAAGTTCATTCATAATAACCGGGAATCTGCTTCCCCAGCTGCCTTCTTCAAGATTCACTGCTACCGTAGAAAAAAAGCAGTGAAGAAAATCCGGCGTACCGATTTCAAACCAGAAAAATCCGACCTTAAATCCAACTGACATTACAAACTCCCCGTCATTCCAGTTTTTTCATAAAACCCTTTTAAATTCCGTTGTGCCATTCGATGCTGGAAATTTTGCCGTCCTCGAAATTTATAGACAAACTAATATATTCTTTTGTCTCTATAAATAGACGGCTTAATTCAGTCATACAAGTTCCGTAATAATTAAAGATTTTGCAAAATTCTTCAATGGTCATTCCTACATGCACGCCACAAAAAAAGGTAATTTCTGGATTTAAAACTGTGATAGTGCAAAGTGGAGAATCAAAAATTGTAAGGTGTTTCAGAATAATGCCGTCATAATCATAAAGCTCAGCATTACCACCAGAACGAATTTCTATAAGTTTAGTTTTATCATATTCGAAATTTGGCGAAAAATAACGATCTTCGGAATAAGTCAAATCCAGCGGAAGAAAATTATGAAAAGTGGCGTAAAATTCATTCAGCAACTCATGATTAAAGCCATATTCAGAATGATTGATATTATCATTATCGCCATTCATATAAATGTCTTCAAGCGGAAGTTCAGAAATCCAGAAAGCGTTTATCCACTGTTTTGTATCTTCGGATATGCAGGCCCAATAATCCAGAACACCGTCAACCACCTTGCCACTTCCGCTGTATGAATAGACAGTTATTTTATCATTATGATTTTTCTTTGAAACAACCTGGGCTTTTAAAGAAGCCCCGCTTCTTATCCGAACATTATCATCTGTTACAATTGCTTTTACGTTCTGTGCAAAGGCAAGCGAAACACCCGCCGCAAAAATCATCGTAAAAATTACAATCAGTTTTTTCATTTTATCTTCCTTCTATTCTATTATCTATTTTCTTATAAAATCACCTTATAAAATCCCTTGAGGATCTGACTGGCCCAGTAGCCAGAAATAACCATGCACACTAACGAGACACAAAAAGCCAGCTTTGGCATATAAAATGTTTCAATTTTTACCAGTATGGAAAACACTATGCCCGCAATTGAACAAAGCAGTGCAGGAATCCACGCAAAGATAAAATAAAAAAGTGAGGGCAAATCAAGAATTGTATCTGTTGTGCAGATTGCAGCCTGTAAAACAAAAAATAGCGAAACCGGAAGCAAAAGCGTTAGTATCGCAGAAATTGTCGTAAATATTTTTAAAAATCGTTTTTTCATAAACTTCTACTCCATTTCAAAATAATCGTCTCGCTGCTCAAACCATCTTAGACGCAAGCCTTTGAGAGAAACGCCTTTTTTGCTGTAAATGTACTTTTTTATAATAGCCTTGCCGTCTTTGAGCTGATAATCATAAATTACAAAATCAACATCTTTACGGCCATTTTCGTATGTATTTACAATGTCCGTTCCAACTGCAATAATCCGATTATCACGAACCCAGCAGAAAGAATCCAGTCTGCCACCGCTTCCGAAAAAATCTATAAAAAGTAAAGTCTCATTTCTGTCAAAAACTGCAAAAGCTGAATCTGGCTCGCCCAAAAGTGAATATTTTCCGCTCTTTTCTTTTTTAAGATCGAGCATAAGGCTGTAGTACGCAAACTTGTCACCGTAATAATTCCATTTTTTTAAGACCGGATAAAGTTTATTTTTATATGAAAGCTCTCCATCTTCTTGATAAATAAAAGTTTCTTCGCGGAATTTAAATTTTTCGACAGAAGCCGACGAATCAATTTTCTGAATTTCATCAATCCACCATTTTAGTTCGGGCGGAAAAGGAAGCTCCTGCCCAAACGCAAATTGTGCAAATGCTAAAAAAAGCATGAATGGTAAAAGCAAAGTTTTATTTTTCATTGATTACATATTAACGTAAATTCAGGACAAATGCATTATAAACTGCCTTTTCATTTCAGAAAAAAGCCTGTAANNCAAATTAAAGAAACTTTTCCTTTATAGAATCTTCAAAAAAATATCTATATAATTACGTTATGAAAATACACGGATTTTTTTTCGCAGCATTGATTCTTATATGCGGCACATTTATTTCTTGCAAAGAAACTAAATTAATCAATAACATTCAATTTGTAGAAATTAACCTTCCCGCTCAAGATAAAGAGCCTGCCTTAAACCTTTTTGTTTCCCGCACAGAAATTACACAGGCGCAGTTTTCAGAAATGATGAAGGTAAATCCTTCCAAAGTTCAGAACGACCAGCTTCCAGTTACAAACATTTCCTACGCGGACGCTTTCCGCTACTGCAACAAGCTGAATAAATTTTTCGGCTTCAAGGAAACCTACAAAATTGACGAAAAGGTTTCCGATGCTTCAGGAAATCCACTCATCGAAGAAATTCCTGACGTTCAGGGCTTTAGGCTGCTCCACTACAATGAAGCAGAAAGACTGCTCGAAAAATACTATACCGCAGACAACTCACGAGGATATCTTACAATCAGATACATTGGAAAAGGCTGGCACGGAAACAGGCTTCACAAAGTTGCACATTATATTCCCGATTCTTTTGGACTTTTCGATTTTGACGGCAACGCCAGGGAGTTTATTTATTTTACAGGGGAAGCTTCAGAGTTGTACAACGAAGAAGAAAGAAGCTCAAAAACAGTTGAACTGGACTACGGAATTGTAACTTACGAAGTTCTAAAAGAACATGTAAACGAAAACTTTGCGAACAAGTACAAAAATTACTTTGTATCTGCAGCTGATGCAACAGGTTTTAGAATCTGCTGTCCGGCAACAATCGATAAGTCAAAGCTGGACATACTTTTTGCCAAAAATGTAGATAAAGACCGCGAAGAATGGCTTAAGTCTAATTTTGAAAAACTACGTCCGCAGCTTGAATTTGTGCCGTGCGAAAAATATTCGTATCAGGTAGTCGGCGAAAACATGGACGGCAGCAAAAAGAAAATCAACATTTTTGTTTCAGAAATGAATGCAGGGAAAACCGAAATTTCCAAGGAGCTTTACAATTATGTCATGGAAAATCAGCTTTATGACGGAATTGAAAGTCCTGATTTTTTGAACAACCACAGAGATTATTATTATATGTTTTCAACCAATTTCAAAGAAGATGATTATATTGGCGAACAGGAGCCAAAAACAAACATTGATTATCTTTATTCAATAGAATTCTGTAACAGACTAAGCAAACTCTGCGGCCTTACGCCATGCTACATACAAGGCAAAAAATACACAACAAATTCTAACCATCCTTATGACTATGAATACAGCTTTGACCCGACGGCAAACGGCTACAGACTTCCGACAAAATCAGAATTTATTTCTTTTGAAGCGCAATACAATACACGCGAAGAAATAAACTTTGACCCGACTCACTGGAACTGGACAGAAGATAACTTTACAGAACAGCCTTACACAACCGACATGTATAATCCGCTGAACCAGTATTCTTCAGCTTATAAAGTAATCTACCGCTACGCAGGCGAAAAACGCAAACCTATTATGAATTCTATGAATCACTATTGGGTTGAAAATGAACGCGAATCAAAATCTCCAAATTTCTGCCTTCGTTTGTTCCAGACAACAAAACCAGAACAGCTTGCCGAATACAAACAAAAGCAGGAAGAAGTCGTTGCGGCAAAAATTGAAGAAGTATTTGATTCAGCCATCACAATGAAAAAATACGAAGGCGGTCTTAAAACTTATTCAGAATCCACTGACCTTCCAGATGCAGAAATTGCCGACTTTGAAATTTCAGATCGGCCTTTTTCTAACTATCTTTATAAAACTCTCACAGGAAAAATTAACCATTCAGAAAGCAATAAAAACAGAAAAGATGCAGATGTTTATTATGACGAAATTGCCCAAATTTGCAACAAGCTCAGTGAACTTCGCGGTTTTGAAAAATGCTATTTCCAGAATGCAGATGAATGGAAATGTGATTACACTAAAAACGGCTTCAGGCTTCCGACTGTAGCAGAATTTTTTGCAACCTCGCTGCCTCCAGGAGATGAAGTGTACGCAAAAAAAACTTTATGCAATGACATTTATGTTTCAAGCTATATTCCTGTCTGGGAAACTTCCTTCCCACACGGAGATTACGATTTTGACGGTGCAGAAAAGGAGCATGTCTTTGCACGCAGATACGGAGATTTGGACAGCTACACGATTGGAGAATTCTTGCTTTGCCGCACTCTGGACACCGAAAAAATTTCAGAACTTCTGGCAAAAAATAAGGAAGATAAAAAACTTCTTGCTTCCAAAATAGACGAAATGCTCGAAATGATTGAATTCTCCGGCGGAAAATACACTATGAGCTATAAGGATTCAGAGACAACAAAGGACGTAAAAAAGACTCAGAACCTGAAGCCGTTCAAAATCATGTCTACACGATTTACATATGGACTTGCAAAAAAACTTTATGACAAAAAAGCAGATGGAAAAGACGATAAAATTTATGAAAGAAATCTTACCGAAACAATGCTTATCTGCAATGAGCTTAGTCTTCTAGCAAAGCTTACTCCATATTATAAAATAAACGGAAAGGTTATTCCTACCGGCTATTCAAGCGGTGATCTGCTAAAAAAGATTAACGAAAAATTCAGTTATCAGTTTGAAGGTGAATGTAATGCAGAAGATGTAAACTTCGAAAACAAAATTGAATATAACGAAAAATCAAATGGCTACAGACTTCCACAGGAAATTGAATGGGTTTATGCAGGAACCTTAGGCACAGATCCTTCTGAAAAAATAGAACTTATGGATACTAGTGAAGTTAAAGTATCAAAACCTGAACCTGCCACACAATCAGGACTATACTTTATGAACACACTGGAAGGAGAATGGTGTAACGACGAAGGACCTGTAATAAAATATGTTGACCCGGAAATAAAATATTACCGCGGCATAGAAGGAGGCTATATATACCAGAGTCATGTACTCCGCTATCATTGCAGTCCAAACTCTATTTCACACGACTATGGCTATTATACAAACTATCAATGGCACCCGGAAATAAGAGAAATTTATGGTCACATTTATATAAATCCTGCCTGGAGTTCTTATCCATTCAGAATTGTAAGATATAATTAACAATCACAAAAGGAATAAATTATGAAATTAACTAAAGCAATATTTACAGTAACAGCACTTGTCCTTGTTTTACCGCTTCTTTCTTGCAAGAAAAATAATGCGGACGATTCGGCTCTGGCACAGACAGAAGCCTCGAATGAAAAAGCCCCGGAAATTCCAAAAGAGCCGCCGGAACTTTTTAACATGATTACAGTTGAAGGTGGCTGGTTCACAATGGGACTCAGCGAAGACGATTATTCAAAAAAACATCGGGATTCTTCAGATTATAACTATCAAAGAGAACACAAAGCTTATGTCAGCGATTTTATGATGAGCTCGTCAGAAATTACTCAGGATAAATACGAAGAGATTATGGCCGCTAACCCTTCCCTTCATGCAAGCAAATACCGTCCTGTTGAGCTTGAAAAAATTACCGACGCACTGGCATTCTGCAACAAACTCAGCCTCAGCGAAAACCTTACACCATGCTACAGCGTAAAAGGCGAAACCGACCCTGACCTTTGGGACACTTTCTGGGGAAAAGAAGATGAATACAAAGAATATTATTTTTTTATGAGGGAACTCAGCTGCGATTTTAATGCAGATGGCTACAGACTTCCTACAGAATCAGAATGGATGTATGCGGCACGCTCAGGAAAATACCACGAAGACTTTACCTATTCAGGCTCAGAAAAGTCTCAGGAAGTTGCAGTTACACCTTACAAAAACGAAGACGAAGAATATATCAACTTTGACAGCCCTGACGAAGTAAAAAGTCTTAAGCCGAACAAGCTTGGCTTTTACGATATGAGCGGAAATCTTTCTGAACTTGTGTGGGATTATTACGCAATTTACCCGGAATATTCAACCGTAAATTACACAGGTCCTGAACGCAGAGATCAGACAAATGCCGATTCAGGCGTTTTAAAAGGCGGAAATTATCAGGACAGATACACTCTGGAAGACAGGCAGCCAAAAAGTCTTCGCGGAGACAGGGAATTCGGCATACGTGTATGCCGTACGCTCAATTCAGAAAATTCACAAAAACGCACACAAAAAGCCATTGAAGTTGCAAAAAAAGATCAGCTTGAAAAGCTTAAAGAAACAGTTTATTCAAAGCTCGTAAAGATTGAGCCCTTTACATATCAAAACGGAGACTATAAGCAAAAGGAATTTGATGGTCTTTATATTACGAAACAGCCTTTAACCCAGGATGACGTTTTTCTTATATCTGATAAATATCGTGGTGATTGTAACCACCTGGATAGAGAAATCAAAAACTATAACGCAATCCGCTTTTTAAACGAGCTGAGTAAACTGCTTGGTTACGAGCCTTATTATATAATCACAATGCGGGACGAAAACGGCGAGTACGTCGAGGTTGACGAAGACTATCTTGTTTCCCGCAATCTTGATTTTACGGTCAGCGAAAATGATTATGACAAAAGAGAGCATAGCGAATTTGATAAAATGAAAATCCTTTGCAATCTGCAGGCAGACGGTTTCAGACTAACAAAATATATTGATCTTGATTATGACAGGCGCGATGAAGAAGTAAAGGAAGAGGATGCTCTTACGCTTATTACAAGTATAGACTACAACTCCAAAGATGATGATGTTGTTTTTTATTTGACAAACGGACTGCCGGGCGACATGTACCTTAACTACTTTAAAGAAGCAGACGGTGTTCTAAGTGAAAGACCATATTATGATTTTTATTTTAATGGTTTTTATATCTGTAAAAACATTCCCGAAGATAAAAAAGAAATTGAACAGATTGAAAAGGAAATTGCAGAATATTCAGAGAAAGTGCGCATAAAAAAGCTTGAAAAATTTGAAAAGCTTGCCGGAAATTCTATAAACGATCTGATGAAAAATGTAAAAGGCGGAAAAGCACTGCAGTCACTTGATACAGAGAACAAAAATTTTCTTGAAGTTACACTTGGCACTTTTATGATGTCAGAAATTCCAGTGACAAACAGAATTTACTCTGCGCTAAAAGGTGAAGAATATGTTGTAAAAGACAGTCAGGGCTGGGAAATTAGAGATGAAGAAGAAGTTGAAGCTGCTAAAAACAGCCCGAAAGACTTTAACTGGTACCAGGCGGCAGCCTTCTGCAATGCTTTGAGCGAACTTTACAAGCTTGAGAAAGCCTATTCCTTTGGCGAAAATACGGTTTCTGTTGATTACACTGCAAACGGCTTTAGAATGCCAACCGAAGTCGAATGGGAACACGCTGCCCGTTCAGGAACTTGCAATAAAACCTTAAAATACGGCGTTACAATTGATTCGGTTGTTTATATGCAAAACCCTAATATGTTCAGATTAATTGAAGACGACTGGGAAGATTATTACAAATCAATCGTGCCAATTTCAGTTTACACTGGTCAGCCAAACTCGCTGGGAATCTACAATCTTGCGGGACTTTGCGAAGAATGGTGTAATGATTTTCAGTATTTTGACTACTATGATTTTACATCTGAAAAAACAGGTTACACTGTAAGTTCATACGACTCAAAGCCATACTACATTACAAAAATGCCTTTTGGCCAGGTTTATGCACCGCAAATCATTAAAAAAGGCAACTGGTATTATTATGCAAGTGCAGATAATGTAAAACTTTCGGTAAGAGATACATCAAAACCAGGAAGCAATGACAAAACAACTTTACGCCTTGTACGAACAGCAAATCCGGGCGAAATGAAAAAGCTTTTGGAAGAGCACGAAAAAGAACATCTTGAAATGCTGGCTGCACAAAAAAACTTCTTTGACGAAAACATGAAGATGGCAAGCGTAAAAGGACAGACATTCAAAAGTGTTGATTATTACGGAAAAATTGACGAAAAGAAAACCGAATCAGTTACAGACTTTGAGATTGCCGACACAGAAATTACTAACGAAATGTATATTCGTGTAATGCACTATAACCCGAACATCGAAAAAATAGGCCAAAGGCACTACAATGACTCGCCGAACGCGCCTGTAACAAATATCAGTTTTACAGAAGCCATGTATTTCTGCAACGAGCTTAGCCTGATGTACGGCTTAAAACCGTTCTACAACATAGAAAAACAAACTGTAAATAAAGATTCAGACGGATTCCGTCTTCCACTGGAACAGGAATGGCTTATTGCCGCAATGGAAGGCGATCCTAAAAACCTGTCCAAATTCAGCGGCTCAGACGATAAAAACGAAGTCGGAGTATTCACTGGAAGTAAACCTCAGGAAGTAAAAACAAAAAAACCGAACAAGCTTGGGCTTTACGACATGTCAGGCAATGTTTTTGAAATGGTTCACTACGTTGACGGCTGGCGGGAATTTTATTCTGGCTACGATCGTATTAAGGGCGGCTCTTACGACTATGAAGATGACATTTTCAACATGAGAAGCTGGAAAGAAGACCAGACCGGCTTTAGAGTCGTAAGAGGAAAACTGCAGGCTGAATAATACGATTTGTTCTGCCTCGTCTATTTTTTGTGAACAAGAAGTTCCTTGTCCTTAACGTACAAAATTTTGTCGTGGAAAATAAGGCCAGGGAACGCTTCTCCATCAACAAAAACATATCTTCTGGAACCTCTGGAATTGCGCACCTCAAATTCAATAGAATCAGCTTCCGGAGAATAAACCGTAGCGCCCAAATCTTTTGTGCCAAAATTAAATGAACCGTACGTTTTTGAGTCGTATTCAAAAGTGATCAAACCATCGTTCCATTTGGTAATAACTTCTGGCTCCGAAGAATCAAACAAAGCATCAGTAGATTCATAAAGCTCTTCTAATCTGAACATACCTTTTTTGTTGATTATGTAATCGTCGCCTCCGGTTAGTTTTTTTACCCAAATTAAATAATCACCGTTCGCTGTAGAGCGGATGCATGGTTCGTTGGAAATATTATATCCAATTCCATCGTTTCTTATACTTACAATACTGTAAAATTTTCCGTATTCTTTTCCATTCAAATAAAGAATTTCACAATCTGATTCTTTATCATTAATATAATAAGCATAATTATTTCCATCGTCAGTAAGCCCAAAGCCCTTTACAGGAATCCAATCCCTGCTGAAAAACCAGTAATCGTCATCCGGAAAATCCATTCGTCTGATCCACTTTCCGTCAATAAAAAGCGTCCACCTTTCATTGTCATAATCAAGGTCTGCGTATGCAATATGCGACAAATATTTTGTATGATAGAGAATGCAAGGACTTTTTACAGGACCATAAGTTTTGTGAAAATCTGGAGTAAGAACATTCAAAATGAACTTTTTATCTTTATCACGCGTGTAATAAAGGAAATTTTTTCCATCGTCGCTTCTATACTCAACCGACCAGATGTTTTCAATTCTTTGATTGCCGTACCATAAAATATTCTGTTCCCTGTTCACAAGAATTTCTGCATAAACATCGTTTGTTTCACCAATAAAACCTGCATTTAGAATTGACATGGTATCTAAACGTTTTGTGCTGCTGATTTTAAGCTTTTTTTCGTAATCAAAAATTCCAGAAGGTTTTCCATCCACATAAAGGTCTTCAAAAATATTGCCATTCTTTCTGATGTAACAATAGTGACTTGAATCATCAGAAAAAGCAAAATTATAAATACCAGCCCTTTCTTCTATTAATTCACCGTTTACATAAAGCTGTTCTCTTCGATAATCATAGAAATCATCTTCAGCTTCAACTCTGTTTCCGTTTTCGTCAAGCTCATAGTTTTGTTCCGGCGGAATCTTCATATATGCAAGATTTTTTTCATCCCTGGAAATATAATAATTAGTAACATTTCTGATGCTTTTTTCGCCGTCAAAGAAAGTGCTTTCAGAATCATCTGCCATGTAAACAATTTTATCGTCCCATATTTCTGCTGAAACAATTTTTACTGTCTTACCATTTACTTCAGCTTTTACGACCCATTCTGAATAAGGAATGGAATCTATCACATTACGAAACATAAACAGGAAAAGTACAATATCAATTACAACAACAAAAAACTGAAGTCCTGGCTCACTTTTGGTCTCGTAAGGATTTTCACCTTCTATATCCCTTCTGTTACCAAACCACATAAATGGAGTGAACATTGCAGCCCAGCCGCTTCGTCCCATTGCGTGCATTCTTCGTACCGAAGCAGACAAAAGCGGCAGCACAAAAAGCATAAAAATAGTAAGTAAAATGCTAAAAACAAAACTATTGTCTTGAAAAACACCAAATCCAAGAACAAAGATAATCACCATCAAAGCTATAAGAAAAACGCCGTAATAAGCAACCTCTTTTTTAGAGGCACAGCCCTTTATCGAAAAATATTTTTTTAAGCAAAGTAGAATGTATTTCATATGAGAATCCTTGTTAAACAAAAACGACAGCCGCAACGGACTGTCGTTTTTGAATTAATAAATACAGGTTTACTTATCTGCCCATTTTTTAAAGATGAGACTTGTATTAACACCGCCAAAAGCAAAGTTGTTTGCCATAACGTATTCAGCGTTGATTTCGCGGCCGTTGCCTGTAATGTAGTCAAGCGGAGCACATTCAGGGTCAACGTTTACAAGGTTTACGTTCGGGTGGAACCAGCCTTCATTCATCATGTTGATTGTAAGCCAGCTTTCTACACAACCGCACGCACCAAGAATATGACCAATGTAAGATTTTGTAGAAGAAATTGGCACAGCACGACCAAATGCCTTATAAACAGCCTGAGATTCAGAAATATCTCCGTGAGGAGTTGCAGTTCCGTGTGCGTTTACGTAAGCAATTTTGTCCTTTGAAATTCCGGCATCTTCAATTGCCATTTCAAGACATTTTGCCTGAGTTTCGCTGTTTGGCGAAGTAATGTGCGAACCGTCCATGTTTGTTGCAAAACCAACAACTTCGCAGTAAATCTTTGCGCCGCGTTTTACCGCATGCTCCAAATCTTCAAGAATCAAAGTTCCGGCACCTTCACCAATTACAAGACCATCGCGGTCCTTATCAAAGCATTTTGGTGTCTGCTCTGGAGTCTTGTTCATACAGGAAGTTGCACCAAGAGTATCAAAAATTGCAGCGTCTGGAGCAGAAAGCTCTTCGGCACCACCACAAATCATAATGTCCTGGCGTCCGTCTTCAATTGCTTCGTAACCATAACCAATAGACTGTGAACCAGAAGTACATGCTGTATCAGTAATAATTACACGTCCGCGAATCTGCCAGTAAACGCTCATGTTGCAGGCATTTGTCTGTGGCATAGCCTTAATGTAAGTCTGACTGTTAAGGTGGCTTGAATCGCCGGTTTCAACCATTTTTGCAAGGTCTCCGATAGCATCCATACTTCCCATACAAGTTCCGTATGCAATACCAGTGCGTCCGTTTTTAAGTTCTTCAATTACGTCTTCGCCATCTTCTGTCAAAAGACCTGCCATTTTAAGAGCATCAGTTGTAGAAAGAAGACCAAGCAAAGCAACACGTCCCATTCCTCGAATCTTCTTTCTTGGAAAAGAAGGCAATTCTTCGTCAAACGGGCAAGCCAGACGGGTATTCATTTTTGTATAGCGTTCCCATTCCGGCATATAACGGATTTTATTTTTACAGGTTTTCAGATTAGCATAAGCAGTTTCCCAATCACGGCCAAGAGCCGAAACCATACCGCCACCAGTTACAACAACGCGGCGTTTTCCATTAGGTTTTGTGAATTCCATTTTGTTCCTCATTAAAAAGTTTTTAGGGCGTTCCTGTCGCTTCGCTCCAGGGCGCTCATTCCGCGCTTCGCTAACGCTCATCCTCCTCGCTCACTCCGTTCGCTGCGGTGGACTGCTTCGCAGGCGCTCCAATCACTAACGCTATCAGAATACCCAAAAATGCGGTAAATTTCAACACGCATTTATAAACCTGAAATGTAACAGCGTTGAACAAGTTCTATAAATGCAAGCCGTTCCAGTGTAGAAAGCTTTCCGAATTTTTCTTCATAAATTGCAATTATGCTGTCTATTGTGTTAGAAGCCTTAAAAAATTCAGAACGACCGTTATCCAAAAGCTTTATAGAAACATCTTTGTACATCAGCTTTGCCGCTTCCATAGGACTTATAAATTCATCATCAGACTGCCAGTAAAAATTCCAAAGCGCAAACCAGATTCCTCGAATCACTTCGCGATCCGGCTCAGGTCTAGTGTTAAGGCTGCCGTTCAGTTTTTTTAGCGACCATTTTTCGCAAGAATCTTTAGAAGCATCGTCAATTTCAAAATTAAGCCATTCCCGTTTTGAATCCGGACTTGAACTGAAAACATCTACCCAAAGGCAATCAGTGTCAGTCATAAGAAAACAGAAAATATAATCAACCTGAAGATTCATTGAACAATAAACCTTTGCATAATAAGCAGAACTTGGCTTTAACGGAAGATTTGTAAACGCCTGAACAAGTGCAGACAAAAGTTCCAGGGAAATATATTCATCCTTAAGGTTTTCCATTATATACAAAGCGTAATAAATTGCTTCAGATTTATCGCTGACTGCTGTTGTCGGATAAAAACTTTTGTAAAGTACATATGGATTCGTATAATTTCTTGAACGCTCCTCATAAATCCAGTCGCGCACCTCTTCGTATTCCGGGAAATCTGTTGCATAATTAAACTTCTGCTGATTTACCGGCGGAAAAGCCTCTATAGCTTTCTGCCATTCCTGATCTCTTTTTGCATCATAATCAAAGGGGGCACCGTTTGATACAAGCCTTTCCTGAATAGCCTGGATTTTTTCAGATTCTGCGTCAACATTCTTTTCTTTAGCACACGCAGAAAATATCATCATAAAAAATGCACAAAAAAATAAAAATGTTTTTTTCACTGTAATTCCTGCTATAAAAAAACACCATCCGATTTTAGATGGTGTTTTGATTTTTTTTTTACTGTTCTCCGATAATCATCACATACCACCGTCAATCTCAATTACCTGGCGGGTAATGTAAGCTGCGCCTTCGCTCAAAAGGAATACTGCAGCTGCAGCGATTTCTTCAGGTTTTCCGGCACGTCCCATTGGGATAGTCTGCATAATGATGTCGTAAACTTCCGGACGGATAGCCTTTGTCATTTCAGTTTCAATTACACCAGGTGCAATTGCGTTACATGTAATTCCACGACCTGCAAGTTCAACCGCAAGAGCCTTTGTAGCACCGATGATACCAGCCTTAGAAGCACTGTAGTTAGACTGTCCGCGGTTTCCGTGAACGCCACTTACAGAAGAAATTGTGATGATACGTCCACCGCGCTTGTTCTTGCGGCTTGCCATTGGCATCAAAAGCGGGTTGATTACGTTGTAGAAGCTGTCGAGGTTAGTATGAATAACCTTGTCCCAGTCTTCGCCACTCATAGCAACAAAAGTATTGTCGCGGGTAACACCAGCGTTATTTACAATTCCCCAGAGAACTCCGTGTTTTGCAGTCAAATCAGCAAGCTTTGCCTTACAATCTTCGCGGTTAGAAACATCAAACTGAATGATTTCTCCCTGTCCGCCAGCTTCCTGAACCAGTTTCAGAGTTTCCTCTGCCTTTCCCTGACTTCCATTATAGTGGCAGATTACATAATATCCGGCTTTTGCAGCCTCAACAGCGATTGCTCGTCCAATTCCACCACTGGCACCAGTTACCAGAACCTTCTTATCAGCATTAACGTTTTCCATTTGAATCTCCTGATTTCTTCTTTATATTGTTGGATAATTCTAACACACAAAAGCGCGTTTTTCTAGACATTTTTTTAAATTTTGTCAAAGTATAAAGTCAATTATAGCCGGCAGAAACTTAATTTGTGCCGGCAAGAAAATTAGTCGCCAAAAAGCGCGTGAGTATCTTCTGTTTCCATTACAGAAATTTTTGCAGTTACAGCAGGCTCTGCGTCGTCCTTATCAGCAAAAAGCTGGCACAAATATCTGTAAACGTGATTTTCATCATCGCGGAAATCTTCTGCAATTTTCATGCGGATTGTTGTTCCGTTTTTAAGGTAACCAACAGAAGCCTTAAATTCCATTACACTTAAAATAAAGCCCGGAAGAGGAGTTCTGCCTTTCATTGTATTTGTAATTCCGGTAAGAGCCGAAATGCCTTGAGCCATAAATTCAAAACCGGCCCAGCTTGGAACTCCATCAAATTCAGGTTCATAGAAAATACAGTTTTCTGTAATATCGTATTCGCTTGTAATAGTGTGATTATCAATATTGTGTTCAAGCACGCGGCTTAAAAGAAACATTTTACCTTTGTGCGGCAAATAATTAATAAGCTCATCGTGTTCAATATGCTGCTGAATTACTTTCATTTTTATTATACCTCGTTACTAGAATCCAATTATTAAGCTGACGTTTGCACCGCCAAATGCAAAGGAATTACTCATGCAGGTTTTAATTTTACCTGACGCGGTTCCATTTTTGTCTGCAAAATTTAGTTCTGCAAGTTCCGGATCTTTCCGACCATCCCAAATTTGCAGCGGCAATAAAATATTATTGCAATTTTCATCAAAATTTTCAATGAGCGTTTTATAGCAGATTGAAAGCTCCAGTGCGGCGGCGGCTCCAAGAGTATGCCCCGTAACCGGCTTTGTTGAACTTGCTGGAACAGATTTTTTTCCACTTCCAAAAACCTGCGCAACAGCAAGACTTTCCATGCTGTCGTTTAATTTTGTTCCGGTTCCGTGCAGATTCAGATAGTCTATTTGTGATGCCTTTAAGCCTGCCCGCTCCAATGCCGCTTTTATTGCACAAACTGCGCCCTGCCCGTCCGGGTTTGGTGAAGTTGCGTGGTAAGCATCAGCGCTTTCGCCAAAGCCTAAAAGCCGAACAGTGGTTGAGTCTGACGAAAACACCGTAGAGTCCTTAGACAACAAAAAGAACGCCGCCGCGTCGCCCATTGTAATTCCATGTCTGTTTTTACTGAACGGATTTGTAATTTCAGTGGAAATTGCTTCCAGCGAACTAAAACCTGCCAGCGCAGTATCCGAAGCAATATCAACGCCGCCTGTTACAACTGCATCTGCAAAACCTGAAAGAATAAGTTCTGCCGCTTTAATAACTGCCGAACCGCTGGAAGAACAGGCTGTTGCAAAAGCAAGCGAAGGGCCTTTTAATTCAAAACGCTCAGAAATATAAGTAGCAACATAATCTGCGCCCTGCATTTCAAGCTTATAATCCTGTGGAAATTTCCCTTCCGCAAGAAACTTTCTGTGCGCCGCAAGCGAAAATTCTGTTCCGTTATCGCACGAGCCGGCACAAACCGCAACCCGTTCTGCACCAAAACGCTTTCTTGCCGCTTCAATATCGCCTGCAATCTGATTCAAAGCCGCTTCTTCCAGCCTGATAATTTTCATATCATAGCGGGCATATTCCGCGGGCTTTAACGCAGAATCATCAACGCGGGCCGCATAAAATTCATCACCGGTACAAATTTTATGCTTTTTTATTCCCTTCTGATTTTTGGTTGTTACACTTTGCCAAAGTTCATCAATATTTTTACCTGCCGCACAAAAAACGCCGGGTTTTGAAATATAAATATTTTCCATAAAATTCTAAACCTAAAATCCTTCTGCCACAGTTAAAATATATGAATAGCCGCGAAGATAATTTTTAATCGTGATAATATCATCTTTATTTGTAATTTCTTCTATCAGATTTTCGCCATCACGAATTAAACGTGTTTCATTAACGCTTGCTGTCGGATTAAATCCGCTTCCATTCCAGACTTCAAAATTCAATCCAGCCGATTTATAATTTGCATACAACGCTTTGCTGTCATAAATGGCATTTTGAATATCGCAGATTATGTATTCCGGCAAAAGTTTTCCATCGAACATAGACGAAGTAAAACTTGCCTTCTCTTTTGAAAAACTAAGGTTTCCCATATCTACACCAAAAATATTAAAAAGCGAAACACTAATTCCATTAAAATCACTTTGAATATAAGCAAGCATCGAAAAACTTTTATTTCCGTAAGTTCCTTCAATTTTTTGAATTGTATCAACAGGATAATCAAAATGTTCCGGCGAAAGAAGATAAACTTTTTTAGAATTTGTAATATAAACCGGCCTTAAATTTTTACAGACATGAACATCATTTTCTATACCAGTGGTGTAAGCAGACGTATTCTTTGAAGCACACGATACAAACAAAATCAAACTCAAAAAAACGCCAGAAATCAAAAGCCTATTTTTTTTCATTTTTTTCCCTTCCATAAAAGAATGATACAACATAAGCTGTAGAAAGTCCTGTAAAAATTGAAAGTCCCATTAAGTGAACCGGCTGAAAACGACTTAGCGCAAGCGCTCCAAAAGAAATGATTGTTGTTAAAAACGAAAGCATTGTCGCAAAATTTTCAAGGCCGTTTTCGCAATCTGCCGGCGCTTTTTCTGCTTCAGTCATATAAATTATATAATCAAGGCCAAGACCAAAAACAAGAATAAGTCCTGTTACCGAAAAGAATTCCAGATGAATTCCGAGCGTTGCAAAAACAGAAGCTACAACAAGAATCACCAGAAGCGGAACCGAAAGAATTTTCAAAGTCTGCTTCCAGCTGTAAAAGAATTTTAGCATGATTAAGATAATTACAAATGCAAGCGCAAAGAATTTCAGCATCATGGCGGTAAGGTTATCTAAATTCCAGCTGATTTGAACTGTTTTGTTTATAAAATAAACATCAGGCGTTGCTTCGGCCAGAATTGATTTTTCATCATAATTATAAGGATCAGACGGCAGCAAAACCGAATAATATTTGCCGTCAATGTTTCCAAGCCATACAGATTTTACAGCATCTTCCAGAAATTTCGGAACAGTTCCATCTTCAAACGAGACTAAATCATCGTCGGAATTTTCAAATGAGTCTTGCAAGTCTCTGGCAAGCTTACGCGCTTCGGGAACAGAATAGCCTAAATTTTCAAATTGATATTTTGCATTTTTCAAAAGCGATGCGCCAACAAAACGTGAAATTCTCTGATTTATTTTTGAAGGAACAAAAAGCGTCGTACACAAATAGTTCCCCTGCGTTCCAAATTTGTCTTCGTAAACCCGGCGGAAATTTTCCTCGTTTTCAAGAACATCCTGTTCAGAATTTCCGCTTATAATAAACCAGCCGGAAGGATTATACTGAATTACGCCCGACGCTGTAATTTCATCCTGCAAAAGCTTTCCTTTCATTTTGTAAAGCGATAGCAGATTATTTTTTATTCCGACGTTTTTAAAATTCACAAAAAGCAAAATTGAACTAAACGCAAAAATCAGAACAATAACAGTTCTTCCAATCCGGCGTTTTTGAACCGCCCCGCTGATTTTTGAAAAAGCCTTTACACCGCAAATTCCTCTGCTTTTGAGCGGCATCTTAATTTTTGGAAAAACGGCAATTGTTGTAAGATACGAACTTAAAAGCCCTGTAAGGCAGAAAAATGCCATTTGCTTCAAAATTGCAAACGGCGCAAATAAAAGCAGTGCAAAGCAAATTCCTGTAGAAATAATTGCCATACTAAGCGAAGGAAAAAGTTTTTCACGAATCTGATTTCCGTCTGCGACGGTTTTATTGCCTGCCCAGTTAACAAAATAATGAAGACTGTAATCAATACACGAACCAATAAGCGAAGTACCAAACACCAGAGTAATTACGTGCATTTTGCCAAATACCCAAAGCGTTGCAAAAAAGGCAGCTGCGACCGAAAGCGTAATTGCAAAAAGAGAATAAAAAAGCGGCTTTGCACTTCTAAAAACAAAAAGCAAAATTAAAACTGCAACTAAAAGCGAAACAGTTCCTATTATGGAAATTTCGCGCGAAGACGAAGTTGAACTTTCGTGGCTGTGGAAAGGCGTCCCTGAAAAAACAAAGTCGGTTGAATCGGTTTTAAGTGCATTGCAGACCTCGTAAATTTTTGTAACACCGTTTTGTTTTGAAGCAAGTTTTGCGCCTTTTTTGCTGAAAACAACGCGAATCATAACATACCAGATACCGTCTTTTTCTCTGGCAAGCACGCCATCTTTTAAGCTCATTGCCGTTCCCGATTTTTGAACAGCATCCAGATAATTCTGCAAATTATATTCCGTAAGCAAAAACGGATCCTGTTCAAGATTATCTAAAGGAAGCATTGTTATGCCGCCGTACGCTTTTGAAAGCGCATTTAAGGCAAAATCATCGGTAAAATTTTTGTCGGAAAATTTATCTGCATCAAGAAAATTCCAGCGGTATTTAAAAAGAAAATCAGTAACCTCTGACATTGAAAATGCATCGTTATAAAGTACAACTGAATCATAATAATCAGAAGATAAAAGTCCGTTGTAAACCTGCTCCGCACTTTTTTTTGCCTGTGCAAAATCTTTATCAGAAACAAGAATAAAAGCGTTCTGCGAAGTCATTGCCGTCATTTTTTTGTCGGCCTTTTTTACAGATTCAGCAGAAGCATTTTCAGGGAGCAGATTAAACAAATCAGAATCGAGATGTATTTTTCCGCGGAAAATCACAAGTGACAAAACAAAACAAACAAAGATTAAACAGTGAAAAGCACGCCAGATACTAAAAAGCCTTTTCTGAAAAAATGATTTTACAAAACTAGTCGATTTTGAATTCGAGTTTTTCATCGGCAGTTAATTCCTGTGGATATTTTTGATTGGAAAATTCGTAAAGAATTGAATTTCCGCTTTGTTCTGAAATTTCGAGCGAAGTTAAAATTGCATTTTCTTTTTCGTCACCGGCTATAGTTCCCGATAAAATAAGCTGCTTCATAACAGACGCAATTGTTGAATCTTTTGGCAAAAGAATAAGCTTCCAGCTACCGGCTTCTTTGTTTTGAAAAGTACATGTAAAATTATTTTTAAGTTCCTCTGCATTTCCGGAAAAAACAGAGCTTAAAGTTTTAGAAATATTTTCAAAAATCTGATTATCCTTCCCATTCATCACAGACTTTGAACCGTCTGCCAAAGTCTGAACCATTGTGTCTTTTGTAAGCACAATTTTAGAAGGAAAAGGTTTTTCCGTGTTCCACAAAATGCCAAGCGGACAGATAATAAACTTTCCGTAAGATTTTAAGGCGCGACCATTTGCTTTTATGTTTTTTGTCTGCGTAAACGAGCCGGTTGTGTTAGATTTAGAGCTAAGCTTAGCGCAAACGCCCTCGAGCGTAAAATTTGAGGCGGGGGCGGCGGTTGCGGCTGACGTTGCGGTTGTTTCGCGCGCAGAGGTTGTTTCTTGCGGCAATGTTGTTCCGCGGGCCTGTGCAAAACCTGCGCCTGCAAACAAACAAATCAAAACTGGAACTACAAAGTATAACTTTTTCATAATTATTCCTTCCAGAAATCAAAAAAATTATACCACTGGTAAGGATACAGCTGGCAGTATTTTTCAAGCTTTTGGGCAAATTCTGCACAGCAGGCATTAATGCGTTCATCGCGTTCCTTACGCTCACATTCAAAACTAACCTTAGATTTTTCTATATAAACATTATACTTTGGATGAAAAACCGAAACGCGGGTTCTAAGCCCGAACATAAAATAAAGCGGCGCTTTTATTAAAGCCGGAATCAAAAATGCTCCGTAAGAAAAACTTGCTTCTTTACCAAGAAAATTACGGCGAATAACCTTTTGTCTTGTATGTGCCGAAGTCCTGTCGCCAGCAATTACAACAAGACCGCCCTCTTCTACCGCATTCATCAGCGTAACCATAGAATCAGGACCAATTTCATCAGAATCAATAATATTAAACGAAACTTTAGGATTAAGAGAATTGAGCGTGCGCATAAAATTATTGTTCAACTTAAGGTTCATTACAACATAAACCGGAACATCGCGTCCAACCAGCTCGCGATTATGCTCGGCAAGGCTGCGCATCAGTTCCATATTTCCAAGATGCGAAGTAATAAGCAGCGCTCCCTTACCCTGTTTTAAAACTTCCAGAATATCTTTTACATCATCATCCTGATATTGAATACGGCTGAATTTTATTTTCCCAAGCCAGCCTTCCATTTTTTCGACAATGCACAGCGAAAACGAAAGATACTGCTGATACGAGCTGATTCGCTTAGGAATTTTGCCGCCTGTATAGGCTTTCAGCTGCTTTTGATACTCTTCGGCAAACCTGCGTCCGCCGGGTGCAAATATATAATAGAAAAAACTTACAGGATAGATGAGCATTCGCACAAGAAAGCCTGGCGCAATTTTAAACAAAAACAACAGAAAGCGCAGAGAATTATTTGTTTTTATGATTTCTTCTTCGTCAGCCCAGTGTTTAGATTCCGGCTGAATATTCTGCTCAGATTTATCAGCCATTTTTTTTCCTTTTATGATTATTTATAAGAACAAACGGAAAACGGAAAATCAATTCAGCACAAAGCCTTGTATACATCCATGAAAGGCGCACCGTGTCGGTAAAATAATTGTAGTTTGAAATGCCGTCTTTCGGGTAAAAAATCTTTACAGGCTCCGAAACTACTTTAATACCTTTCCAGTAAAGACGCACAAGAATCTCAATATCGCAGCCCATTCTGCTGTCAACGTACAAAGTATGCTTAAGCATTTTTACAAATGGCGCAACCGGATAAACTCTAAATCCAATCATTCCGTCAATAATTTCTTTGGAAAAAGTTACCTTATGAACCCAGTTGTTTGCAAAGCTTCTGCCATTTACGCGCTCCTGCGGCGCATCCTTATCGTATTCAGGATAAGCACAAATAATTGCATCCGGATTTTCCTGAGATTTTTTAATAAAAAATTCTACGCGTCCTGCATCGTGCTGACCATCCGAATCAATCTGAAGCACATGCGTAAGTCCAAGCCTGTTTGCCTCGCGAACAGCCGAAAAAATAGCCTTACCCTTTCCCATATTTTTTTTGTGGGTAATTACAGTTACCAGAGAATAGTTTTTTTCAACAGCTTCAATGTAGCGGCGGTTTTCTTCATCATTTCCATCATCAACCACAATAATCGGGTAATTAAATGGAACAAGATTTTTTACAACCGATTCCAGCGTTGAACCATGACGGTAAACTGGAATTATAAAACCAAAGTTCATTCTAAGTCCAAAAAACAGGGCCTACTCGTCTATGTAAGCAAACGAACCGGAAGAGTAAGTTTTTCCTTCAACAGCTGCATCGCTCATTGTAAAGCTGATTGTTCCTTTTGCCACATTTTTTGAAAGTTCAAGGTGAATCTTTGTATCCGGTCTGATTGGTGCCGAAAATTTAATGCGTTTGATATTTGGAACATAGCGCTGGCTTGAAAAATACTTGCGCGAAAAGCGAGTAATTACTTCAAACTGAGCAACAGCCGGAAGCAGTTTGTATTCCGGAAAATGTCCGTCAAAAAAATCACTTGATGCCGGAATTACAAATTCGAGCACTGCATTAGTTTCGTCTTTCGAAATTACCTGTTCATTCACAATATCGTGATTGTTTGCTTCTTTCATTTAGTTTCCTCAAATAATTGTATTATCTCAAGTTTATGAGTTTTTCCCTGAACGTCAACAGGAAGCTTTTCTATAAAGCGCCACTTTTTTGGAATTACGACATTTTCAAAATATTTCATCAAAAAGTCGTGAAACCAGCTGTTTATTTTAAATTTTTCCAGACCTTTAAACTGCTCCTGTCCTTTTTCATTAAGCACAACAGCCGCCGCAAGATACTGTCGTATTTCGTTGCTAAGCGCAACTACTTTTACTTCCTTTACAAGTCCACTTTCCAAAAGGCGGTTTTCTACTTCCGTCATAGAAATGCGTTTTTCTTCTATTTTTACAATAGAATCTGAACGACCTTTTAAAATAAAATGTCCGTCTTCATAAATTTCTGCAAGATCAGCAGTTGCAAAACCTTCCGGATTTTTAATGTACGGCGAAATAATTCTAAGACAGCCGTCATCACCAAGCCAGATTTTTGCATTATCAAAAGGCGTCCACACAAGTTTATCTTTTTTTTGCTGACGGTACGCAATGCCTGATGTTTCTGTAGAACCGTAAACTTCAAGCGGACAAAAACCAAACACCTTTTCTGTCTGAACGGCAAGTTCCGGCGAAACAGCACCGCCGCTTGTAAAAATCCAGATTTTTTTCATTTTAAGCTTTTCTTCCGATTCTACAGTGCGCTTTAAGAAAGCCGGCGTTGCAATAAGAATGTATGATTCATCATTCAAAGATTCAAATTCTTCCGGGAATTCTATTCGTTTACGGCGGAAAGGTGTTCCCAATGTAAACGGAAGCGAAATTCCAAATAAAAATCCATAAATATGATGCTGACTTACCGTTGTAATAAGCTTACGCTTTGTAAATTCTTTGCCCCATTTTGAAATTATAAACGCATTATCTTCTTCAAATTCCTTCATGCGCTGAGGAACAGCCTTTGGTTTTCCGGTGCTTCCCGAAGTAAAAAGGAAAATTCGTGTTTCTTCGCCGTCAATTTTTGGAGTTGTTCTAATTTCTTCTTCAGACGGAGCTGGCGTTGTTATAAATATTTCCTGAATAGAATTATAATGAACTGCTTCCAGAGTCTGATCTGTCAAAAAATGCATTTTGTCGTGAATAATTTCACGCATAAAACTTTCAGAAATATTTTGAGTTAAATAAACAGCTTTTTTGCATTGCAAAAGTGCAATAAACGTACATAAAAAATACCAGTAATCTTCGCAATGAAGAATAAATTCATCTGCCTGGCTTTTCTGAATAAAAGCACGCATCTTTGCAGTTTCTGTAAGAAAATCCTTCCAGGTTTTATATGATTTTTTTGACCATTTTTCTTCATAACAGACAATAGATTTATCTTTACGAGAATCTGCTGTAAATTTTGTAATTGGAAAAGCCTTTATCATTTTTTTATCCACGATTTTTCTTACTGCAAATTCGGCAGCAAACAAAGTTCCCATTAAAATATAAGAAATGCCGCCATTGTAAAATGCCCACAATTCACGTGCTCTTTCCGGCGGAAACTCCAAAAAGCACATCGGCAAAAGTTGTACAAGCAGCCGCAGTTCCGTTCAATATAAAAAATACACACCAGACAATAGTTACTTTCCGGCAATATTTTTTAACGTTTTCTTCAAAGCTTGAACCTTGAATTGTTTTATCTGCAAGTGTCGCAAACCTAAAAACAATATTAGGTCCAAAAAACAGCGTACTGCCAAAAATAATCAGTAAAGAAGCGTTTATAACAACTGAATAAAGCCTTATAAAAAACTCTTTACCTGTTATAAAACAAAAAAGACCGGCTAGTAAAAAAAGCATTGAACTTAGAAGCGGCTTCCAATTCAGTACAGCTTTTTCATCTTTTCCGGTCTTTGTATCCCCTGTGGCACTTAAAAAAAAAGCGGCCGCTAACGCAATAATACATAAAGAAAGTATTTTTGTATCAACCCTTAGAACAACAAGAAGAATAAAAACAAGGGCTGGATAAACGGCTGCAATTATATAAAAAAGTGCCTTCAGAAAATGTTTCATCCGATCTTAGAAACCTTATGCCATATAAGGAACAAGAGCGTCTACTACATCCTGAACAGTTTTTACAGTTTTGAAAATAGAAGGATCTACGTTTCCTTTATCAGCTGGCATAAATTCCTTCATTTTTACAATAAGGTCAATTGAGTCGATTGAATCCAAATCCAAGTCATCTCCGAGAAGAGCATCAGGAGTTACATCACCCTCATCCAATTCAAATTCTGAAACCAAAATTCCCTTAAGCTTTTCAAAAATTTCGTCTTTTGACATAAAAAACCTCTGATTTTAGATTACGCTTTATTTGCTGCAATGTATTCAGCTAAAGCATTTATTGAAGCAAAATGCTTCTTATTTACTCCGCTTTCTGCAGAAAATTTTACACCAAATTTCTTTTTTAATGCAACTCCAAGCTCAAGTGCATCAATGGAATCAAGTCCAAGCCCTTCGCCAAAGAGCGGTTCTGAATCATCAATATTTTCCGGCTTAATATCTTCAAGCTGGAGCGATGAGATAATTACCTGCTTTATCTCATTTTTTAACTGATCCATACTTCATCCCCTAAAAACTCTACAACCTAATATTATTATTCTATTAAAATAAGTAAAAAAAAGCAAGCATAAGGAAAACGCAGTAGCCCTTATCATTTTAAAGGTAAGGCCACTGCAGGTTTAATTTGTGGTATTATTGCTTTGGCATGGGGTATTATCGCTACTATCGCTTGTGTAGCTTGTCTTGGAGCTGCTGCAGCCGCTGCTGCTTCTTACTAATCTAAGTAAATCCAATGGGATTTTATTTTTTAGGCACATTCATTCCATATTACGGTTTGTGTATTGTAATTGGAATTGTATGTGCTTTTTTATTGTCCAATTTTCTCTGTAAGAAAAATAATTTAGATACAGATGACTTTATAATAATTTGCGCCTATCTTTTTGCATTTGGATTTTTTGGTGCCAAGGTTTTATACATTCTTGTTTCCCTAAAAAATATTGATTTTAAAATCATATTCAAGAGCATGAAAGCTTTTAATGCTTTTATAAATTCCGGCTTTGTATTTTATGGTGGTGTGATTGGCGGAATTCTTGCATTTCCACTTGTAAAGAAAATCCATAAAATAGATGTCAAAAATTATATTCCAGTAATTGTTCCTGGACTATGCATAGCCCATGCCTTTGGAAGAATCGGCTGTTCCTTAGCAGGCTGCTGCCATGGAAAAATAACCACAGGTCATTTATATTTTAGATATTCACACAGTCTTGCGGCTCCTAACAATGTAAATCTTTTTCCGGTTCAGGGAATAGAAGCGTTTTTTGTTTTCTTAATAGGAATTAGCTGTTTTATTATTGTGCAAAAAAAAATAAAGCTTAACGTTCTTTACTTGTACATTTTGTCATATTCAATTTTGCGTTTTATTCTGGAATTTTATAGAGGCGATTCTGCAAGAGGCTCTTTACTGATGCTTTCAACTTCTCAGATTATCAGTATTGCCGGCTTAATTTTTGTTATTATAAACAGAAACAAAATGTTGACTACCAATTTTAAAATAGATTATAATCGGTAACATATAATATTCACAAAAAAAGAGGTTTTTATGGATTATTCAGAAATCAGAAGAGAGGCTCGAGAGTCTTTAAGAGGAAATGTTTTGACTTGTTTTGGAGCCGGCTTTGTTCTCTGGCTTATAATGTGTGTTGCTGGTTTTACCGTTATAGGTACTTTGATTCTTGCAGGTCCTGTAGCACTTGGTGTTTCAATGCTTGCTATGCAGGTTTCACGCACAAACAAAGGTGAATTTGGAACTGCATTTAAAGGTTTTAACCGTCTTGGAGATGCTTTTGTAGCATGCTTCCTTACTGGTCTTTTTATTTTCCTTTGGGCCTTGCTTGGATTCATTTCATACGGTATCGCTATTGCTACTTCAATCAGCACTGGTGAAATAAATTATGTTGCACTTTTCTTAACTTTCCCATTGATGATTCCTGCTGTAATCTGTGGTTACCGCTATTCAATGGTTTATTTCATTTTGAACGATAATCCTGAAATGTCTGGAACTGAAGCAATGAAAGCTTCTAAAGAAATGATGAAAGGTCACAAATGGGAACTCTTTGTTCTTCACCTTACATTTATTGGCTGGATTATTTTGTCTCCATTTACATTGTATCTTCTTCTTATCTGGCTTATTCCTTATATGCGCATTTCTCAGGTTAAGTTCTACGAAAGAATTAAGTCTGCACAGACTACAGCTGCATAATTACAGGCTGAGTTAAAATAAAAAAGACTGTCCGTTGCAAATGCGGGCAGTCTTTTTTTTGCTTTATATGATTTTTTAGTAACTGTTCATTGTTTTTCCGGTGTATGATTTTTTGTATTCATCACCATAAGAACGGATTGTCTGTTCCATCTTTTCTGTAAGACGTTTTGCCGCAATTGGCTCAGACAAATCCTTAAATTCTGAAGTTTCAATTTCCGGCAAAATTTTAATATCGTAAACGTAAGTTTCCTGATGATTGTAAGACCATACCGGATCGTGTTTTCCAAGACCGTATTTGTCGCTTCCGCCAATGAATAACGGCTGAACATTGCAGCCGCAGTAAAGTGCAAGACGGGCAGCACCTTTTTTATAATTGTTCTGACCGTGGCGGGGACATCTTGTTCCTTCCGGGAAAATGATTACATTACAGCCTTTGTCTGTAAGTTTTTTACAGTCTTCGCAAACCTTAGAAAAGTCTGTTGAATTTGTAATGTAAGCCTGTCGGATTACTCCTCCAAGCGGCGTATTTTTAAGTCCTTCACGAACAATACAGGTTGCATTAGGAACAAGCGACATTATATATACAAAGTCCAGAATGGACGGATGATTCGCAATGATAATCTTGCTGTGCATATTGCGAAAAGCCTGTTTGTCTTCTACCCTTAAAACTGCTGAACGTGTAAATGCAAGAGTTTTAAGCCAGGCGCGGAAAGAACCTGAAACAAAGGCTCGCGCGGCAATTCCAAAATCCTTTTTTTTGCCTGTAAAAAGGCGGATAAATGGAAAAACTAAAATTGCAAGCAGAACGGCTCCAAATCCAAAAAAGAAAAATGCACCAATTTTATTTATACAAAACCATGCATAAGTTATTGGATTTTTTATTTTTGGAAGGTCGTCGTGGCTGTAGCGTTCATCAATTTGTTTTTTTGACATTTTATACTCCGAATCAGGTTATTTTATAAGATTCTTTAAAAACTGCAAAGGTGAATCTGATATTGAATCAAAATCACTGATTGTTATATTTTCGGCAGTTTTGCTGGCAGACATAATAGCTGCAAAGGCAAAAGGCAGATTTTGTTCAGGACATTTTTTTGCGTAAGCTTCAGGAACAAGCTCGTCGGCATATACAAAGATGATTTTTTCTTCGGTGCCGGCAAGAACCGGAGCCGCGGCGGTTTTAAATGCATCGCGGAAGTTACCCTTTGACGGATAAACTGCGCTGTAACCGCCTTTTAAGCCGAACGCAAGCGTTGCCTGCGAAACCGGAGTATTAAAAACCGAAAGCGAAAAAGCGGCCGGCAGAATCATATTGTCTTCGATAAGACTTTTATTGATTGAAAATTCGCGTTCAATTTCACCGCGTCCGGAGCAAAAGAAAATTTTTGTATCTTTTGAAATGCCGCTTTTTTCCAGCAGACTGTGAATTACATGAACAGTCATTTTTGTAATTTGACTAAGACGTCTGCGAAAAAGCGGATCTGTGTATTCCAGTTTTGGAGCGTCTTTTACCGGCTGAATCTGAGCTTTTCCTGCAAGCCAGTCCTGCCAGAGGCTTTCATCATCCGAAAGTCCTGGCGCCCATTTTGTAATATTTGAAATATAAATTTCTTTCATATTATTTTTTAATAAAGTTCAACAGCGAGTAAGCGTTGCTTCCCAAATTGTGATGCGCACAGTTTAACTTAAAGCCGGCTGCTTCAATTGCATCTACCAGCTCCTGATAGCGGTACATCTTGCTGTTTCCGTTTGCAATACAGGTAAAATAAAGCGAAGTTCCCATAAGCGAATAGGCACTTGCTTCAAATTTCTGTTTGTCCCACAAAGGTTCAAGAACCCACACATTTGTATTTTCATTTGCGGCCTCGTAAACCTTGCGAAGAATTTTTGTAATCTGATGAAGGCTAAAACAGTCCAAAAACTGGCTCATCCAGACTGCATCCGGGTTTGCAGGAAGCTTTGTAGAATCCTGCAGAATATTTCCCATGCAAAAATCAATTCGGTCTGCAAAACCTGCTTCTGCGGCATTCTTTTTTGCAACTTCGGCCTGCCCTGGTAAATCGCAGATTGTCATTTTTACGTCTGAATTGTAACGGCAGCAGGTTAAAGACCATTTTCCTGTGTTTCCGCCAATGTCCAGAATGTGCTTTGGCTTTTTTGCAAAAACAATTGGCAGTGCTTCCGGAAACGCAATATCCGAATAAAAGTGGTCAAATTCAAACCAGGATTTTTTAGGCTGGTCGGGCAGCGTAGAAAGCGCTTCGTAAACGGTTGTCCATTTATCGCCAAAAACCTTAAGCCCTTCAGGCTTTCCGTTTTTAATTGATTTTTCCAGATCCCACGCGCCCTCATAACAGATATCATTTGTAAACCAGAAGTTCACGCGGGTTAAATCATCCTCTAAAAGCATCCAGCCGGTTTTTCCAAGTGTATACTTTTCGGTTTTTGGGTCAGATTCAGAGTCTTGAGTAAGCTTAATTACGTTCATTCCCAACGCCATTTCGCAAAGAACGCCAACCCCATATTCAGAAATTTCTGTTTTAGTGGCAAGCGCAGCGCGTGTAATTCCTTCGTCTCCGGCTTCTTCAATAGCACGCAGAATTCCAAGGTTAAGCATGGCTTTTACCGCCTGAAAAGCAAGCGGCGCAAACGCAATTTTCTGTGCTTCAAATTTTGCATCAACAGCACGAATATCATCAGTTTTATATTTTTCTATATTAAAGTACGCTTTGTCAGTCTGATTCATAATCAAAATAATAAAATAATTCATAAAAACTGACAACTAAGAAAAATAATCTATCTCGCCTAAATTACTGCATTTTCCTTATGCATTTTTTTGAAATCTGGCGTATGATTAAAGAATGAATTATTTTGTAGATTGCGCTGCTAAGGCAGGCGGAGACGGTTCAGAAAAAAAACCTTTTAACAGGATTCAGCTGGCGGCTGATGTTGCAAAAGCCGGGGACGAAGTTATTGTTGCACCGGGGGTTTACCGCGAAAAAGTTGATCCTAAAAACGGCGGAACTAAGGAAAAACCGATTGTTTACCGTTCGCAAAAAATTCTTGGGGCACATATTTCCGGAGCAGAAAAGCTTGAAAGCTGGAAAAAGCTCGAAGGTTCAGTTTATACAGCGCGCATTTCGAATAAAATTTTTGGAGACTATAATCCGTATAAAACACTTGTAAGCGGCGACTGGTTTATTGCCTATTACATTGCACACACGGGCGACGTTTATTTAAACGGAAAATCAATGTACGAAGTGCAGAACCTTGAGGAAGTAAAAAAAGGCGAAGTTTCTATTCCTTCCTGGGATCACGAGTTTTCAATTTACAAATGGTTTACAGAACAGGACGAACAGAAAGACGAAACTGTTTTTTACGCAAATTTTCAGGACAAAGACCCAAATAAAGAGAATATCGAAATAAGTGTAAGAAACTCCTGCTTTTTCCCGTCACAAAAAGAAATAAATTACATTACATTTTCGGGCTTTACAGTTTCGCAGGCGGCAACGCAATGGGCACCACCTACCGCTTTTCAGGAAGGAATAATTGGTCCGCACTGGGCAAAAGGCTGGATTATAGAAGACTGCGAAGTTTATGAATCAAAATGCTCGGGCATTTCGCTTGGAAAATATCTGCAGCCGGGCGACGACAACAAATGGCTTAAAACTAAATACAAGGACGGAACCCAGACTCAACGCGACTGCGTTTGCCGCGCACAGGTTGAAGGCTGGACAAAAGAAAAAATAGGGTCCCACATTGTAAGGCGCTGTAATATTCACGACTGTGGACAAACCGGAATTGTAGGCCACCTTGGCGGTGCTTTTTCGATTATCGAAGAAAATCACATTCATCACATAAACAATAAGCAGAATCTGGCGGGCGCAGAAATTGGCGGAATAAAAATGCACGCTGCAATAGACTGCATTTTCAGAAAAAATCACATTCACCATTGTACCCGCGGACTATGGCTCGACTGGCAGGCACAGGGCACCCGCGTTACACAAAATCTTTTCCACGACAATGTTTTGCCAAAAGAATACAATCAGAACAAAGAAAGTCTGCCGGGAAGTGCCGAAGATTTATTTATTGAAGTTTCACACGGACCAACGCTTGTAGACAACAACATTTTCCTTTCGGACAAGGCAGTTAAACTTGCAACACAGGGCGTTGCACTGGTACACAATCTGATTGCCGGAAGCTTTACTGCAGTTGGCCGCGGCGTAAACAACGGCTCTCCAACACGTGTTTCACCGCGCTACACGCCTTACCATTTTCCTCATCAGACCGAAGTAAAAGGTTTTATGACAATTCTGCATGGTGACTGTAAATTTTATAACAACATTTTTATTCAGCAGCCTTTGCGTCCTATGCTTGTGCAGGACATGGAAAATCACAAAAAAGATGAATGGGACGACGCAAACCTTTACGCCGGCACCGCACCTTTTGATTTTTGCCCGACATTCGAAGAATGGAAAGCACAGTTCGAAGGCTACTGCGGAATGGGCTCCGTTACAACCGACCGCTACTACAGCGAACTTCCGGTTTGGGCCGAAGGAAACGTTTATTTAAACGGCGCAAAACCAATGAAAAAAGAAAAGACTTTGTTCTGCGACAATAAAAACAAGGTGACAATTGGCGTTGAAGAAAAAGAAGGAAAAATCTATTTAAAGACAAACCTTTATGATTTGCTTAAAAACGGCTCAATTCCAGAGGCGGACGCAAAATGCAGGCTTTTAAAAACCGACGACATTGAAATGGCTTTTGAACCCGAAGAAAAATACGAAAATCCGGACGGAAGCGCAATCACTTTTGACACGGACTTTTTCGGAAAAAAACGCGGCTCGTCGCCGCTTGCAGGAGCTTTTTCAGACGGCGAAGAGCTGAAGAATCCGCTTTTTTAGCCTTAATTCTGACCGGACAGTTCTTTTGCCTTGGCTTCTACAGTCTGGGCAAGTTTTTCTACATCATTCTGATTTTCAGTGATGATTCTTACAAAAACAGAACCTGCAACAATTGCTTCTACAGAATCTGCAAGAACCTTTGCCTGATTTCCGTTCGAAATTCCAAAACCGCCGTAAACCTTGCTGCCACCGGCACTTACCTTATTCAGGAACGAAATTGTTTCGTCACTGATTTTTGTGTCTGTTCCGGTAATTCCGGTTCTAAGAGCTGCATAAATATATGGGAAACCGGCATTTGCAAGTTTTTCCAAGCGGTCAGCGCTCATAGAAGGTGCCGCAACCGGAATATTAATCATTCCGTATTTTTTGCAGGAAGCAGTTAAACCTTCGTCATGATCAAAAGGCAGATCAGGAATAATCATACCGCTTACACCGGCTTCTGAAGCCTTTTTGCAGAATTCATCCACACCGGGAGTATAAACCAGGCTTCCGTAACTCATAAGGTAAATTGCAGTATCTGGAAATTCCTTGTGAATTTGCGCTATGAATTTTAAACCGTCCGCAGTTTTATAAGAACGTTCCAGAACCTTTGTACATGCAGTTTGAATTGCAGGACCGTCGGCACTTGGATCAGAAAACGGCAGCTGAATTTCAAGAATATCGGCACCGCCTTTTACAAGCGAACGCGCCGCTGTAAGAGCAAGTTCATTTGTCGGATAGCCTGCAACAAGATGGCTCATCAATTTGATTTTTTTATATCCAGCATTTTCAAAGAATTCTTTCATTTTTTCCTCGCTTTTTATTCCTGTACAATTTTCGTTTTCTATTCCACCGGAAACATCAATTAATTCCGGAGCATTTTCTTTTATAACGTTGCCAACATTCTGCGGATTCAATCCACCGGCCAGCCACGTTCCTTTTTTTTCTGTTTTTGAATCAACCAGGACGCGCAGTTCACCTTTAGAAACCAGTTTTTCATATTCATCTGCATTTTCAGTTGCAAAATAATGTGGAAGCGACAGCAGATCCGGCGAAACGTTTTCATACGCAATTTTATGAAACTGAAGTGCATCAAACACGCCGCTTTTTACAAGCTCTGCCGCTTGCTTACTTTCCGGCGAATTTGTATCAACAACAACAGCTATTTTTTTTGCCTTAATTTGCCCAAGCCCGCACAAAAGCTTTTCCAGACGGTTTTCTTTTGTAACACTTCTTGCAAAAGCATCGGCAAACACAAAACCAACAAACGAAGCACCAAGTTTTTCTGCAAGAAGCGCATCTTCAAGGCGGGTCAGTCCGCAAATTTTGATTTTTGGATTTAAAGCATTGTCAAAATCATTCAGAGATTCTGCATATTCCTGCCAGAATTCGGCATTTTTTGTTGTGCCGGCATTCATAAACGAAGCTACAAGACCTTTGCGCAACTCTGGATTTTTTGCAGCCGCTTCGCCAAGTAAAAGCCCAGAAAAGCCCAGAGAACCGACAACTGAAGCACATTCATAATTTGTAACGCCGCTTTCAAAAACAATTCTGGTTTTCTCGCCTGCAATCTGTTTAATTTTTTTCATCATCATGCAGGGACGAAGCAAATCAATTTTAAAGTTCGAAAGATCGCGGCTGTTTACGCCAAAAACAAAGTTTTTCAGCGGAAGCTTATTGGCCGCAGAAAAAACAAAAGCCGTCTTTTTTACGTCTTCATCCGAACGAATTTCAACAAGAGCAGACATTCCAAACTGCGCAACCGCCTTTGCCATTTCCAAAAATGTTTGTTCCGGCAAAATGCGCGCAATCAGCAAAACTGCATCTGCACCCGCACGGTAAGCAATTTCAACTTCATCTGCGCTTAAAAGGAAATCTTTGCGCAAAACAGCAGGTGCCGCACAGCCTGTTTCAGCCTCAAAATCATCTGCAGCACGGCAAACCTTCATTAAATCTTCGAGCGTGCCCTTAAAATAATTTGTCTCGGTAAGACAGGAAATTGCACGCGCCCCGCATTCCGCATACGAACGAGCAGTTTTATACGAATCAAGATTAGGCGAAATATCTCCTTTGCTCGGAGAAGCCCGCTTAACCTCCAGAATTACGCCCTTGTCCTTCAAAAAAGGATGAACCTTGCGCACCCGCTTTTCCGGGATTTTAATTCCAAAAGTAAGTCCGCTTGCGGCAATATCTGCCCGACGCTTTTCAATAATTTGAGTAAGAATATCAGCCATTTAATTCTCCGCTGATTTTCTGAATTTCCTTAAGCTTTGCAAGAGCTTTTCCAGAATCAATTGCATCCAGAGCCATTGCGTAAGCATCTTTAAGCGTACGTGCCTTTCCGCAAAGATAAAGCACAGCCGCAGTATTTAGTCCAACCGCATAACGTATTGTCTTTCTTCCGCCGCCGTTCATAACTTCTATTGCAAGAGCCGCATTGTCTGCGCCGTTTCCGCCCATAAGTTCGTTTTCGTCTGCACCCGTAATTCCAAAATTTGCAGGGTCAATTACATACTGATTTTCGTTGCCCTTTTCATCAATCTGATAAACATGAGTCAACGCACACGGAGAAATTTCATCATATCCGTCGTCAGAATTTACAACCATAACGCGCTTTGCACCAAGCGATTTTGCCGCATGAGCGTAATCTTTAAGCAGCGTCTTTGAATAAACGCCAAGAACCTCGTATTCTGCGTTTGCAGGGTTCAAAAGAGGACCAAGCACGTTGAAAACCGTTTTAATTCCAAGAGCTTTTCGGATTGGAGCCGCAAAACGCATTGCCGCATGATAAACCGGCGCCATCAAAAAGCCAAAACCTGTTTTTTTAATCAGTTCAGCAGTTTTATCCGGCGAAGCCATAATGTTAATTCCAAGATTTTCAAAGAAATCTGCCGCACCCGACTTAGAAGAAACCGCTCTGTTTCCATGCTTAGCCATTGGCTGACCGCAGCTTGCCGCAACAAGAGCCGACATCGAAGAAATATTGAATGAACCTTTTCCGTCGCCGCCGGTTCCTACAATTTCTGCAAGACCAATATTTTCCAGCGGAAATGGAGTTTTCTTTTTAAGCATTGCCGACGCCGCACCAGACATTTCGTCCGCAGTAGGAAGTCCGCGCGCAGCCATAGCAGTAAGCACAGCCGCCGCAATTTTTTCGTCCATAGAACCTTCGGCAAGCTCGCCAATAAAAGCTTCTGTCTGTTCGCGGCTCAAAGGCTTTTTCTCGTCAATCAACTGATTCAAAAGCTTCGAATAAGAAGTATTTTCGCGGCGGTAATTCAAAAACGCCTTAAAAAGTTCATCGCCCTTTTCGCTGGCAATACTTTCCGGATGGAACTGAACGCCTTCAACAATCATTGTTTTGTGACGCACGCCCATAATATCGCCGTCCTTAGCGCGTGCACTAACTTCAAAATCAGGACTTAAAGTTGCTTCGTCAATGACAAGCGAATGATAACGCGTAAAACTGCACTTTGGTCCAACATTTCTGAAAATTCCCTTTCCGTCAGTTGTGATTTCTTCTACAATTCCATGACGAATATATTTTGCACCAACAATTTTTGCACAAAAAGCCGCTCCAATTGCCTGATGTCCAAGACAAATTCCCAAAACCGGCAGTTTTCCCGCAAAATGGCGGATTGCTTCAATAGAAATGCCCGCTTCTTCCGGAGTTCCCGGTCCCGGTCCAACTACAATGTGGCTTGGTTTTGCCGCTTCAATTTCTGCAACAGTTGCTTCTTCAGAGCGGAAGACCATAACCTTGTCGCCCGAAACCCGCTCCAGGCTCTGAACAATATTAAAAGTAAAACTATCTTTGTTATCAATAAATGCAATCATTTTTTTCTCCTTTTGAAAGGGGGAAGTCTCCCCCTGCGCGCCCACTTGCCTAACATCGAAGAACCGTTAAGAAAAATGCAATGCATTTTTTAGGTTCTACGAAAGAACGGCTCGCGAGATTTATCGAGCGCGTTGGTCGCTACCCTCTCTGCGGGGACACCCCGCAACG
>DEEV01000116.1:38564-44298 GCA_002350445.1 Treponema sp. UBA2869
ACTTTGCCCTGCTTAAGCGCACAGCGAATTGCAATACAGAAATCCAGATCACCATTCGACTGAATATAGCCCACAGCTCCCGCATAAAAGCGTCTCTTTATTTTTTCCAGACGGCTCAAAATTTGAATTGCACTGATTTTAGGCGCTCCAGAAACCGTTCCTGCCGGGAAAGCCGCACGCAAAACCTGAATTGCCTTGTAAGCCGGATTCACTTTTCCCTGAACATCCGAAACAATGTGCATTACATGACTGAACAGTTCAACGTCCATAAAACGAGCAACATCAACGCTACCGTTTGTACAAACGCGGCCAAGGTCATTTCGAGCAAGGTCAACAAGCATCAAGTGCTCAGCTCGCTCTTTTCCATCATTCAAAAGCTCAGTTTTTAAAGCTTCATCTTCAACAGCATTTTTACCACGGCGTCTTGTTCCAGCAATAGGACGAATAGAAGCTACGCCTTCGCGCACACGCACAAGACTTTCAGGCGAAGAACCAATCAGCTGGCGTTCACCAAAATCAATGTAAAAAAGATACGGACTTGGGTTTACTGCACGCAGTCTTCTGTAAATTTCCAAAGCCGAATTGTCGCACTCAAACTGAAGGCGACGGCTTGGAACTGCCTGCAAAAGGTTTCCCGCAATAATTTCTTTTTTAATTGCCTCAACCTTTTCCTTGTATTCGCGCTCGCTCTGCTCAAGATTTGTGATTGTACGTACAGGGCAAGGCTCTTCCGGTGCCGAAAGATAAGAAAAATCCATATCGTTCAAGCGCTTCTTTAAGTTTGCAACAGCCGCATCAAGATCAATCTGATGCTCGTTGTAGTTAAGCGCAAAAATGTGAAGTTTTTCGGTAAAGTGATCAAAAACAACGTAAATGTGACCGGCAACAAATTCGCTTTCCGGAATGTGAAGCTCGTCCGTCTGCGGTGCCATCATAATTGTGTCGCAGCGTGCAGAAAATTCGTAGCTAAGGTAGCCAAGTCCGCTCGACGGAACAGGAATTGTGTTTGGAATTTCGTTTCCTTCTTCGTCGTGAACAACAGTCAAATCATTCTGCTGTGCAACATACAAAAGAGCATCCAGAACATCAGGCGTATGCAGAACGCGGCTTCCCGGAGCAATAGTTTCGCCTGTTGTGTTTTTTTCTTTGTAAGGCAGGCGGCGTCCGTCAATTAAAAATGCAACGCCTTCATCATCCTGCACTATATGAAAAGCCGGTTCCAGCAAAAGAATGGAATAGCGTTCCTTTCCGCGGGCAAAACTGGCACTTTCTAAAATTGCCGACGCCCCGATTTTACGCGCAAGACTGAACGGCGTGTATCGGTCGCATGGAATGGAAAAATATATAGAATCTGTTCGTGTCATAAATCAACTACCTCAATAAGAAATGTTACTACTTATAGAAACATTATAGAAAGATAAACCGTTACTGTCAATAGATACCCTTCATATCTATGCTCCACTCAGTTATTCAAGCAACGAAAAAATCATAGATTTTTCCGAGACTCGCTCAAAACCTGTCTCACAGGTTTTGCCCCCTTCGGGAACGCTCCCTATGTCAAGAGAAACAAAATTATTTGATTACTACTTTTATACAATAAAAGCCTAAACCCTGTTTGTGAGGCTTTCGGAAATGCTGAAGCAGTTGTCGCCAATGTTTTCGATGCGGCGGACAAGATCAATGTACAAAAGCTCGGCTTTTACGTCAGCTCCGTTTTCAAGACGTTTGCGGGCAACTTTCTTAAGGTCTTTGCGGAATGCGTCGATGCCGTCTTCAAGTTCGGTTGCAAGTTCAAGTTTTTCTGGAGAAAGCTGTTTGTTAATATTAATGCGGATAAACTGCAGGAACTGGCGTACAAGCTCAATGTAAGGGAGCAGGCGTTCCATATCTTCCTGGGCAAACTTCATCTTTTTATCGATACTGCGGAAAATAAGCATTACAGTTGCGTAGCAGTTGTCGCTCATGTTTTCAAGTTCATCAACAATCTGAATCATACAAGAAATGTGATTCAGCTGTTTTTCTGTAATCTGAAGCTTCTGACACTTAATAAGATAGTGTGTAATCTGTTCGTGCATCTGGTCGCAGTAATCTTCAGAAGCAGCGCACGATTCCTGGTAAGTTTCTATATAATCTATATTGCGTTTTGTAATTCCCAGCTGAATTTTGTCGAACATGTCGGTTACAATGTCTGTCATATCAGAAATAGCTTTTTCAACCTGAATGATATGCGTTGTAACACTGTCTTTAGAAATAAGCTCTGTAAATTCGAGCTTGTAAGTTTTTGGCTTGTCTTTTGGATCGTCGCGGATAATTTTCTGAGAAAAAAGAACAAGATACTTTTGCATTGGCAAAAGAAGCAGCGTAGAAAGAACCTTGAAAACCGTATGCAAAACAGAAATGCGGATTGCAATATTAGAGTTGGCGTGGCCCGGTGTAAGCATAATAACAAGGTCAAGGAATGAACTAAAGAAGATTAAAGCAACCGTTGTACCAAGCACATTAAAGAGCACGTGAATTAAAGCGGAACGGCGTGCGTCTGCCGAAGTTCCAAGTGAAGCAAGAATTGCATCGATTGTAGAACCAATGTTACTTCCTAATGTCATTGCGGCTGCAAGTTCCCACGAAATAAGGTTATTAAAAGCCATTGTAATTACAATTGCCGAGAATGCCGAAGACGAATGCAAAAGCGCTGTAATTATAATACCAATAATAAAGCCGAGGAAAATTGCAGTAAAGCCTGTTCCGTGAATATTAAATAGCCAGCCAAGCTGCTGCGGATTAAATACATCAGAAAGACCGGAAAGTCCCAGGAAAAGCATACCAAAACCCATGATAGCTTCAGCCCAGTTCTTGTAACGTCCTTTTTTTATGATTGTAAGAAAATAGCCTGCACCAAAAACAGGAATTGCAAACTGTGAAATATTAAAATTAAATCCAAAAATGGAAACAATCCATGCGGTAATTGTAGTACCAATGTTTGCACCAAAAACAACGCCAACAGACTGAGTAAGTGTCATAAGACCGGCATTTACAAAAGTTACAACCATTACAGTTGTTGCACCCGATGACTGAATAATCATTGTAACAAAGAGACCGGTCAGCAATGAAATAAACCTGTTTCCAGTCATTACACTTAATGCTCGCTGAAGTCTTTCACCGGCGCTTTTCTGCACACCGTCGCTCATAAGCTTCATACCGTAAAGGAGAAATCCAAGGCTGCCTATAAGCTCTAAAACAGGTTTTACAATTTCCATAATGAGTTGTTCCCTACTAATGCCATTAATCAAAGGGTGGTTAAAGCAGTCCCTGAGCTTGTCAAAGGGCTCAAAACCATCCTTCACGGTCATTTCGACGAGCTCAATGACCATTATTTAATTACATTATCATTTTCTTCTATATTTGTAGATAGTATCAAATTTTCTATAACCTTTTCAAGAAAAAACAAATTCAGTAAAATGAAATTATGGTGGCAGGGAAAATTTTAAATAAAACGACAATATTACTGGCGCTTTCTTTAACGTTAGTTTTCACAGGCTGTAAAAAGAAATCTTCTTTTGATTCAGATCAGAATTCATACAATCTTGAAGCTTCAAGAACGGTTGAAAGCGAAATAAGAACCGATGCTCAGCACTGGCATTTTTCTGATGAACGAATCTGCGTAGTTTTTGGCTACGGCTTTAATAATCCAGAAACAGTAAATCCTATTATAAGCAGACTCGAAAACCTTTATGGTTTGGATAGCGAAGGCGGACTTATTCTTCCGCTGGTTTTCCCGGAAGACTTCAGGCACGGCGGAAAATCTTATGCAACAGACCTTGCTCAGATTTTAAATGATGAAACAAGACAGTTCCGAGGCGTTGTTGTTTTGGGTGCGCCGGAATATACTCACATTGCACTTGCACGCAATCAGGATAACTGGGATCAAAACCTTTTGTACCCGGTTATTGCACTTTTCCCGCAGGATGACGTACTTGGCCTTGAATCTACCTGCGACATTGTTATAGATAAAGGCGTTTCCGCAGATTTAAATGGCGAAATTGCCGACAGCGAAGAGCAGCTCCAGAATATAGAGGATACTCCGGAAATTTTAATTCAGACAATAAATTACATCCTTGCACTTGGCGAGCCGCTTCCAAAAGATAACACCGTTTTTAATTACGCAAAGCAGATGCTCCCGAATCATGAGCTTTTCCACTATGTTGATCCGGAAACAGGCTTACAGTCAATCAATCACTTTGTTATAAAATGATAGAGCTTATACAAAACGAAGACAGTTTAATTGGCTCAAAAAAAGCAATAAAAGAGCTTGAAAAAAAGCCGCACGCAAGAATTCTTGCCATTTCTGATTCGCACGGGAATTTTGATGTTTTTATGAACATTATAAAAACTTACGGTCCGGAATGCGATGCGTTTGTATTTTGCGGTGACGGAATCCGAGACCTTGGCGTACTTTTAGAAACCGCAAATTCCGAAAAAAAAATCAGAAGCATGATTCCGCCGGTAATTGCATTTGTGCGCGGAAACTGCGACCCTTCCGGCTATTGCGTAAATTTTGGAATAAGCGCGCAAAACAAAGCTCTTTTAAAAAAAGGCTTTTCTGAAAATACACTTGTTTTGCCACAGCGCCAGACACTTACCGTAAATGGCAGAAAATTTTACATAGCGCACGGTCACAATGAATGCGTCGACTGGACTTTTAATGAACTTGGCTTAAACATGCAGCTTGAAAAATGCTCCGACGCGTTTTACGGACACACGCACGTTGCCCGCGAAGATCGCGAAGGAAATTATAAATTTGTAAATCCGGGAAGCTGTTCGCGCCCAAGAGGCGGCCAGCCGGCAGGTTTTGCAATTGTTACAGTAGAAAAAGATTTTTCGGATACAGCCTTTATAAAAATTGTGCCGCCGTCACAAAGCACGTTGAACAACGGCTTTTCGCTCTGGACACCAATTTACTAAATTAATCCTGGTTTTCAACTCTGGCCGTCAAAAACTAAAAGCCTTCTGACATTAACCAGCCGGTTTCGCCGTGACCTGAATAAACAGTTACATCACCCGGAATAAGTTTTTTTAGAAGTGCAAGGCTTTTTGCCATCTGCGCATCGTTTCCACCGTACATATCGGTACGTCCCCAGCTGCCGTAAAACAAAGTGTCGCCGGCAACAAGAACCTTTTCGTCGGCGTTGTAAAAACATACAGAGCCCGGCGTGTGCCCCGGAGTGTGAATCACCTTCCACCCGTCAAACAGCGGATTAATAATTTTAAGATTATCATTATCGTTTAAGAGGATGTCTGCTTTGGGCTGTTTTGCAACAACATCTAAAACCTGAGCAGCTCCGCTTCCAAAGCCATTTACAACCGAAACATTCATAGGGCCGGGCGGGCATTCAAGCTCCTGGCGTTCGTTAATATGAAGGGCAACAGGCGCATCCGGAAAAGCGTTTTTAATTATGTTAATGCCCATTATATGGTCAAAATGCGAATGCGTCAGCAAAATGCCGGCGCACTTAAGATTCATTTTTTTTAAATAATCTGTGATTTTATTTTCATCACCAGAAAAACTGCATGCCGCAGGGTCAACCACAAGGCAGCAGTCCTGGCTACAGGGAATAATCAATGAATTAACATCGAAAATCCCTGTGTTTATAGACTGAATATTCATTAATTATGAATTAGCTCCGAACGGCTCTTTATCTGCGGCGGCCTTTTCTGCAGCAGCATAAGCGGCAGCGTC
>DEEV01000116.1:44321-48381 GCA_002350445.1 Treponema sp. UBA2869
AAGCTTCTGTAGAAGTTTCGTCTTCAGACTTCTGGCGGGAATAGCTTACAGCAAGTTTTCTTCCGCGGTAATCATAACCGTTCAATTTGTCAATTGCAGTCTGAGCATCGGCAGTGTAAAGCTGAACAAAAGAATAGTTTGCAAGTACTTTAATATCACCAATGCGTTCGCGGTCAATGCCGGCAACAGCAATCAAAATTCCAACTAAGTCGCGTGGATAAACACGGCGGTTTTTACCAATGCTGATAAAAATAGATGTAGCATCAGCAGGGTCAATTTCTACACGTGGGTGGCGTGGTCTTTCTTCTGCAGGCTGTTCACCAGCGGCAACAGTTTCAAAAGTTCTTTCAGATTTCTGAGCGCGGAAATCATTACGTCCGCGACCGTTACGTTCATTTTTGTCGTTTCTGCGTCCGCCACCAAAAGAATGATAATGTTTTAAAGATTCCTTAAGCATGTAAGCAATAACATACTTACGAACAGTAAGCGGAACGTTTTTCTTAAAAAGCTTGCTTAAATCGCTAAGAAGATCTGCATTTTCAGATGATCTTACTCTGTCTGTAGCATTCTGAAGATAATCTGCTACCTGGTTTTCATTAATTTCAAATTCACGAGAAAATCCCATAAAAAACTCCTATGATAGGTAATAACCGGAAAGCGTTTTTACAAAGCCTGTACGTATTAATAACGGCTCCAGAATTTCCGGCACAAAATTTTGAGGAATCAAAATTCCCTTACTGGCAGTACTTTGAATTTTAGAAACGAACCGTTCAAGCAGTTCTGTACAAATTCCAAGTCCGCGGAATTCCTCAGGAACAAAGAGACTCGAAATAACAAGAATCTCTTCCTGATTTTTTACAAATGATGATGCTGTAATACAACCTGCAAAATCATCAGAAACACTGCGGCAAGTAAAGCCGGTTTGCCCAAACGAATCTGCATATTCAAACTGATTTTTATACAAACAGCAGAGCGCGTTTTTAGCAGTTTCCGTCAGATTATCATCATCAAAAATATCTGGTGTAATATTAAAAAGGATTGATTTCTTATCATCAGACGAAACGTATTCTCTAAATGAAAAATCATTGCAGACTAAATCTTCGTCCGTCTCTGTAAATTGATTAAGTTTTTCTAATCCCCATATTTCACGCAAAGAATTGTACCATTCATTGATACGTGCTGACATATATCTAAACTTAAAAATGTGCCATCGTTTATCAATTTCAGGATAATCTTTTAAAACTTCCCTGAAGTTTTTAAATACCCCCCTTCCCGAATGCATAACCTGCTGAAGCTTTTCCTTTACAAGCGGCGCGTGAAGCTGTTTCAAAAAATCCTCGCGCATCGCAAAACCGTCTGCAGAGCCCCACTCGGGCAAACTGTAAAATTTATCGTCGTCAACCCTTACGGCATCAGAAATTTCAACCAAAGAAGCATCCTGTGCATTTACCGCAAACGAACAAGTCTGATTATCCATTGCGGAAATTATCGCATTTACAAACTCTTCGGTTAATTCAAATGTCATAATTATGCTGGCAATTCAGTTTTTTTAGTAATAATTTTGCTGATTAAACCGTACTTTTCTGCTTCGTCAGAATCAAGCCAGAAATCACGTTCAGTGTCCTTTGTAACCTGTTCAAGAGAAGTTCCAGTTTCGTCAGCAATTATTTTATTAAGTTTGGCACGGGTCTTTTCCATGTCTTTTGCGTAAATTTCAATATCAGTTGCAACACCCTGACTGCGTCCAAGCGGCTGATGAATAAGATAACGGCTGTTTGGCAAACCAAGGCGACGTTCTTTTGGAGCCGCAAGCAGTATAAGGGCAGCGGCAGAAGCAATAAGCCCCATACCAATAAGATAAACCGGCGCACTAACATAACGAATTGTGTCAAAAATAGCAAAACCGGCATAAACATCTCCGCCAGGAGAGTCAATGTACATGTAAATTGGAGCCTTAGAATCCTCTGCATCAAGAATCAAAAGCTGCTTTGCAATAGAATCAGCCAGCTCCTCGCAAACTTCGCCAGTCAGAATAATCTGTCTTGTCTTTATAAATTTATCAGAAAACTGATCCGGAGCCTTCTGTTTTTTTTCGTCTTCTTCTTCGTTAAAAATACTCATACTATAAATATACTAAAATGATTGTTGATTGGCAATTATAAAATTAGAACGAGAGTTTGGCGCCCATAGTTATGCTGATTCCAGGCATTGGATAATTTTCGACTGCTTCATAATCCTGATTCAAAAGGTTTTCAAAGCGCAGATAAGGTGTAACGTGTTCAAAGCAAGTATATTCAGCACTAAGATTCATTAAAAAGTACGGATTCAGAGAAAAAAGATTCATATTGTCCGTGTAACGCTTGCCAATGTAATTACATTCGAGCACGCAGTTTACAAAAGGAAGTTTTCCGATAACAACAAGCGAAGCCGTAAAATCAGGAGTCCACATAATGCGCTTGCCGTATTCATACTTGTTGTTTTTATCAAGAAGTTCAGTATAAAGATATTCTACATTTCCGCGCAAAATAAGCCGGTCATTAAAAAACGATTTCTGCGAATTAAAATCAATGCCAAAATAGAAAGCACTGGCAACGTTCTGAGTAGTGTTTCCAACCCACTTAATTTTAGATTCGTAATAATTTGTATAAAAACATACCGAAAACGGCACAATAAAACGGTGCACATCAAAAGTAAATTCCGCACCCCAGCCTTGTTCCGGCTTTAAGTCCGGGTTGCCATGAAAGCCCGCGCCTTCCCAGTACAAATCCTGCAAAATAGGAAACTGAATCATTCTGTAGCCATCGAGCATAATATCAAAATAACCAAAAGCAGCCTTAAAACCAAGCTTTGGAATAACAGCAGTGTTTTTATTATCAAATTTAAAGGCAAATGGAACACTCATAGAAAAAATCCTGCTGAACTGAAGTTTAGTCGTTTCCTTAAATGTGCCTGAGAAATGCGTATGGTTGCCGGAATTAGTTGAATCAAGATTCGTAATATCAAAAGTAAGTCCCGCATTCTGGCGGATATTTTTTAATGCATAAAAATCTGCGTAGCCGGCATATTTAAAAGTGTTTACGTAATGCTTAGATTCGGCACTGCCCGGCTCCGAATAAAACCGGTTGTTGCAAAGCCAGGCAAAATTATTCTCAAGCCGAACAATTCCGCCCAGCTCAGGATTAATCAAACTTACAGTAACGTTATTATCAATATCCTTTTGAACTCCAACCGTCGTACTGGTTTCAGTCCCCGGACAGTTTTTATTTCCAGCATAAAAAAGGTCGCTCACAGTAAGACTGTTTCCACCATCAAAAAAGTGCGAATAGCTTACATTAGAAGTTCCATCCACAACCTCGGAATTTAAGCGCTCTTTAAGCCTGTTCTGATAATTTAAAAATAAAAACCGGTTGTTTGCAAAAACGCCTTTAAGATTCAGCTTTAAAAAATCATTATCAGACAGCTGACCAGAATAACCAAGCTGCTGGCTAAAAGTATCAAACGGTAAATAAGAATTAAAATAAGATTTTATAGAAGAATCCGACGTAAAATGATGCCCAAGCGACTGTTTTTTTGTACTGATGTAAATTACACCGCCGACCGCACCTTCGTCACTTACGCCCTCGGTAAATCCGCCTCGAACAATCTCAAGACGCTCAATATCAGCAACGCTAATAGAAGAAAAATCAAAACTACCATACTGCGCGTTATTAACACAAATTCCGTCAATTACAACCCGCACAGTTTCGTCCGTAGAACCGCGGATACTCGGTCTTTGCTCAAGCCCGTAAGGCCCGTACGACAGCATCTGCACCCCGCACGATTCAAGCACCTCCGGCAAATCGCAGACATGCATCCGCTCAATTTCTTCGGCAGTAAGCACCTGTCTTTGCTCCGCCACCGGCCCGTCCACATACGTAACCACTTCCGGCAGCTCCATTTGAGTTTCCTGGGCGAATAATGATGAGAAAAATAAAAATCCAAAGTATATAGGGGAAAGCCTTCCCCTCGCTCCAGCCCTCTTCGCGGTCTTACGCTACCCCTTCTAGCGGGCTCAATCGCC
>DEEV01000110.1:0-2961 GCA_002350445.1 Treponema sp. UBA2869
CATTCAGGAAGACATTGGCGTAACAATTAAACCTATTGCAAAGAAAGTTAAGTTCCAGCTTAAGAGTCAGGCAAGTGATAAATTTCCGGAAATTGGATCTTCAGAAAATATTTCTTTCTTTGAAATTTCATCAAAAGATTTTAAGGAAATGATTAAACAGACAATTTTTGCAGTTTCTGATGATAAAAACCGCTATTTTATGACAGGCGTTTATTTTGTAAAAAATGGCGATACTCTTACAATGGTTGCAACTGATGGACGTCGTCTTTCCTGCGATAATAAAAATGCAGTAAATATTCCGGATTTTCAGCCGGCAATTATTCCTGTAAAGATTCTTTCTTGTATTCTTAAAAATGCTCCGGAAGAAGGAAACATTCAGGTTGCAGTTGTTGAAAAAAATATTTTCGTAAAATATGGAAATGTAGAATTTTCATCAGTTCTTATAGAAGGTCAGTTCCCTAATTATCAAAAAGTAATTCCTGAAAATTTGAACGTTTCTATTATGGTAAATAAGGCAGATCTTGATGAAGCTTTAAAACGTACAACAATCATGGTTGATAAAAAAGTTAGCCGAATTATTTTCAAAATTTCATCGGGAGTTCTTAAGCTTATTTCTCCAGATTCAGAACTTGGAAATGCTGACGAAGAAATTCCTTGCCGTTATGATGGTCAGAATATAACAATGGCTTTCAACTTTACTTACGTTACAGAGCCTTTAAAAGTTATTGATTCTGAAAATGTAGTGTTTACATTTAATGTTGCAGAAAATTCAGGTGAAGAAATCAACATTACAAAAGCTGTTATTATGAAGGCTGAAAATGAAAATGATTATCTGCATGTTATTATGCCGATGACTTATTAATTTTAATGTTTTTATATCAGACTTTTTATAATTTCCGAAATCTTAAAAACGATACAATAGACCTTTCTTCGCGAGAGGTCTATTTTGTTGGTGAAAACGGTCAGGGAAAAAGCAATATTCTCGAATCTCTTTATTACTCAGCTTACGGAGTAAGTTTTAGAACTCATGTCGATTCACAAATTGTAAAAAATGGTGAAAATAATTTTAGTATAAATTCCCTGTATCAAAAAAAAGAAAATGATACTCATAAAATTTCTGTAATTTATGAAAATTCAAAAAAACGCATAGAAAAAAACGGAAAAAAAATACAGGACAGAAAAGAAATTATAAATACAATTCCGTGTATTTTGTTTTGTCATGATGATTTAAGATTTGCAGTTGGAGAACCTGAAAACAGACGTTTTTTTATAGACCAGTCTTTAATTCTTTATGACAGTGATTATATAGACGAACTTAGAAATTACAAAAAAGTTTTAAAAAGCCGCAATTTAGTTTTAAAAAATCATGAATATGATATGCTTGATGTTTACGACAGACAGATGGCACAAACAGGTCTTATTATTCAGCAAAAGCGTAAAAAGACAATTTTTCAATTTAACCAGATTTTCAGTAAAATTTACGAAGAAATTACAGGAATTCCGGGCGTTTCAATATCTTATCATCCGTCGTGGAAAGAAGTTGAAATTGACGGTATAAAAAAGGCTCCTTCGGAGCCAGAGATTGAGATGCTTCTGTATTCAAATAGAGAAAAAGATAAGTATCTGGAAACTTCAATAAACGGTCCCCACCGCGACCGCATCGATTTTGTAAAAGATCATCATTTTTTTATTCCGACCGCATCTACAGGACAGCGCCGCCTGATATCACTTCTATTAAGGGCAGCGCAGGCCGTTTTTTATACCCGTGCAACAGAACAAAAACCGATTTTATTAATGGACGATGTTCTTCTTGAACTGGATCCAGAAAAGAGAACAAAATTTACGGCAATGCTTCCGGAATACGAACAACTTTTCTGCACTTTTTTGCCGGGTGAACCTTATGAACACTATAAAAAAGATACAACAAAGGTCTATAATATAAAGCAGGGTGAATGGTATGAATGAACATAAAATTTTTTCGTCTGCAGATATGATGATGAATTTTGGTTTGTTTAATTCTCTTGAAAGCGACAAAATTACTACGACCTGGAAAAAAGTTGTTTCTAAAATTCATTCAAATAAATACGAAAGCGAAGACAGCGAACGTCGTATGCCAATTGGAGAACGACTTGCAGGGAATACGCGTGTTATAGATTTAAAAAACGGTGTTCTTCTTATAGAAGCAGATCATTCCGGCTGGATTCAATATTTAAGATTTTATAAAAATTTTATTTTACGCGGACTTAAACAGGAGCTGCCGGATTTAAAAATTAATTCGCTTGCTTTCAGGGTAAGGGGAACGGTTGCAAATTTAAGCAATGCTTACGAAGATGAGCTGGAAAAGCAGAATCAAAAGATGGAAGAAAAAATGAACCGCATGGAAAAAGAATTGAATGTAAATGTAGAAAAAAAGAGCGGAAATTTTGAACTTCCGCCGGAAATTCAGCAAAAGTTTGAAAACTTAAAAAAAAGTATGTTGACCAATATTGAAAAATAATGATATATTTGGGTACTATTTTCATTACCATTTTGAAATTTATTTAATTTATATAAGGAGTACGTTCTATGAAAAGAACATATCAACCAAGTAAAGTAAAACGCAATAGAAAGTTCGGTTTTAGAGCCCGCATGGCAACAAAAGGCGGACGCAAAGTTCTCGCAAGAAGACGTGCAAAGGGAAGAGCAAAGCTTTCTGTAGCAGACGAACACAAAAAATACTAATTATTAGGGATGGAAACAAGCTTAATAAAAACGGGATTTTTTAAACGTAAAGAGCGTATAAAAAATCCCGCTGATTTTAAAAAGCTGTTTAAAAGCGGAAAGAAGATAAGTATTCCGGGAGCAAAAATTTTCTATCTGGAAAATAATCTTGGAATGAACCGTGTAGGTTTTCCTTTGATTCGTGGCTACGGTAACGCGGTCGAAAGGAACTTATCAAAAAGGTACAGCCGTGAAGTCTAT
>DEEV01000110.1:3023-3932 GCA_002350445.1 Treponema sp. UBA2869
CAAATTCGTTTATTGTGTCAAAAGGCAGGATTAATTAAGGAATAAAGATGTCTGTGATTAAATTTTTAATCAATGGCATAAGAAGTTTTTTCGTAAAATTTTTTTGTTTCTTAATCCGTGTTTATCAAATTTGTATTTCACCATTGCACAGGCATTGCTGCAGGTTTACACCAACATGTTCGGCTTATGCTATAGAGGCAATAAAAAAATATGGACCTGGTAAAGGTCTTTTACTTTCAATCAAGCGAATTCTAAAATGCAATCCATTTCACGAAGGTGGCTATGACCCGGTGCCTTAGAAGGGCAGCTGTGCTTACCGTGAAAAATAGAAAATCGTAAAAAAAAGTGCAAAAGCATTTTTTATCTTAACCTTTATAAATAAGGAATATAATTATGGACAAAAATACAATATGGGCAATAGTCCTTTCTACGCTCGTAATAATTGCAGCATTTATTTTACCGCCGATGATTTTTCCATCAAACAATGCAAATCAGAATGCTGTAACAGAACAGACTTTACAGTCTGAACAAAATGGTTCAGAAACTGCTCCAACAGAACTTTCGGAAGCACTTATTTCTGAATCTAAAGTTTCTGCAGAAGAACAGAAAGATGTTGTAGAGGAAAAAACTTTTACAGTAAATACAGGTCTTGCAGAAGTTGTTCTTACAAATAAAGGCGGTGATATTTTAAGTTACAAACTTTCAAATCACTATGATATGGATACACAGACAGGTGTACAGCTTTCAGACAATGTAAGCAGTTATAACCGTACGTGTGCAATTTCGTTAGGAAAGGCAACCAATTCAATTATAAACGAAAACTTTAATGTAGAAAAAATTGATGACTACACCTACCTTTTCAAAAAATCTGTAAATTATAACGGTAAAAAATTTATACTTGGTAAAAAG
>DEEV01000110.1:4183-4404 GCA_002350445.1 Treponema sp. UBA2869
ACAGATGCTTCTATTTTGGAAAAAGCAATGTATTCTTCTAAAATTGAAGTAAATGATTATGCAAACGCACAGTCAATGGTAGAACGAAAAGCCTTCACAGCAAAAGACGTTCAGGATTCTTATTATATTTACTTTGGACCACGTAACGAAAACGATCTTAAAAAATATAATCTTGCAGAATCTAACAGCTGGAATATTGGCGGTTACCGCTTAAACGAAAG
>DEEV01000041.1:0-3554 GCA_002350445.1 Treponema sp. UBA2869
AGCGGTTAAAATGGCAAGTGCAAATTGGATGAAGGCTACAACGCAGAAAGCAGGTGCGATGAAAAAGCATCTCGGTCAGATTGAAAGGATACAGGGAAATCACAGCAATAAGGATATTGACAAGTCATTAAGCGTCAATAATTATTCTATCGGCTGCAGTGATTACGCTGAGGCTTTGGCAAGCATGAAACGGCGAACCAAAGAGGTTGATGCCGTGATTCCACCTAAAAGGATCCGAAAAGACCGAGTTACTTGTTGCTTCATCGAGCTTCCATGCCCTCGTAGGCTCACTCAATGCGGACAATCAGATGATTTTTTTAAGTTGGCATATGACGAACTGTGTGCTTTTTTTGGAAATGAAAATGTTCATGGTGGGTTCGTACACAAAGATGAAGTACATCGGTACGTTGACAAAGATAAGAAAATGAGGGTTTCTATGGAACATATGCACGTTCTTGTGTCTGCTTATACTCCCGAAAAGGGCATAAATGGCAAAGCATTTGAAACAAAATCTCGACTTAAAACCCTAAATGATAATCTTGATGATATGTGTGTTAAGCAATTTGGGGTCAAACTCAATACGAAAGAAACACCTGAACATAAGAGTGTAGAGCGGTTAAAAGAAGAAACCAAACTAAGAAATGACGCATTTCTACTTCAATGTGATGTAAATACGTTGAATGTACAGAAACAGAAACTTTCCGAAACTTTAGATGAATTTCGGAAAGAGTATCAAGAGAAGTCTGAGGAGCTTTTGAAAAAGAACAAAGAGATTAGAGGACGTAAGTACGCTGTAACTGTACAAGAAGACGAACTGATTGACAAGCAGAATCAGTTACAGTCTGACATTACCCAGGCTAAGAAATGGCTACAGAACCGTTCTGAGGAGCTTGACAAGCGTGAAGTAGCTCTAAACAGCAAGGAAACGGCTCTGAACGGCAGAGAAGCACAGCTACAGGCTGATACTGCCCAAGCCGAGAAACAGCTGCAAGAGCGTTCAGCGAAGCTTTCAGAGCGTGAAGCAGCTTTAAACGATGAAAAAATTGAAATTGATAGCATAAGAGAAGCAACAAAGAAAGGCTATAATGATATGGTAAAAAAGACAATGGCTACATTTGATAAGCTGGATTCAGAGCTTGAAGAACCTAAAAACAAGGGCTTTTTCAAGAAAAAACAAGAAACTGTTGTCATTAACAAGCAAACTGCGGACAATATGAGCTTAATGCGAAAAGAAATTATTCCTATCATGAACAAATTTATCAAAGCTCCTGCTGACCTTGAAGCTGAACGAAAGGAACTGGAAGAAAAGAAAGAGCAGTTTGATGAGTTGGTAGAACAAAAAGTAGAACAGAAATTTAATGAAGAGATATTTAAATTCGCCAAAAATTATAACCTTTTAAGCAATTACCTCACATTTCTTGACTTAAAATATCCAAAGCTTGGTATAAATCAATTTTTGGAACATGATTTTAGACATATGCAAGGCGCAGTTAAACCTAAAAATGGTGAAGAACTGTTTGCTCGACATCAAAAACAGCAAGAAGTGAGGGAAAAATTGATAGAAAAAGAATTATTGCGACGCAGCATGGAAGATAGACAAAAAACAATTCAGCGTAATGATGACTTTGATTTTGAACTATAATCGGCTCTCGGCTTGCCGATCAGAGCCGAGAAAAAGAAAACAGGGCGGATTTTACCGTCCTGTTAGTCTATATCAATCCAAATGTCTTGTGCTATTTTGTGAGGATATAGCAAAGCGACAACCTTATCTTGTCCTCGTTCTTCTGTAATTTCAGCAGCATAGCCAGATATATTGCCTGTTTCCTTAGTGCTAAACCGTTGATAGTGGTCACGGTGTTTGTAAATATATTTTTCAGCTGCAAATCTGTCAGCAAATATAGCATATTCGGGTGTGACTTCCCCTTTCTTCCATAGCATATACGTCATGAAAATTCTCCTTATAGCTCGTTTTTATGTATTTCTGTGGGTGTTCTGTGGCTGCGTAGCATCCCCACATGGTCGAGGTACTGCTGCCGTGCCTGCTCTCGTTCTTCAGCGGTTGCAGCTCGTTTGTACTTGCTGAACAGCTCTCGGCTGATTACTTTGTCGAGCTTTTCGTCCAGTTTTCTGCGGATTTCATCGGCTTCATAGCCTTGTGGCTGTCCGTCAGGATTGTTAAAAAAGTAATCGTAAATCGCAAAAAATAGCTGTAATTCGATTTGAAAAGCCTTTTGCAATGCACATCACACCTCTTTCTTGTTCAGCTCCGACACAGCCGTGTTGACGGCTGTGTTTTCTTCATCATCATCGTCAATATCAGGCTCGATTTCTTCTTCTGTTGCCTTGATTGCCTTTTTGCTTGCAAGTTCATTATCCTTATAATCAAAAATAATGCCCATTCTGTTGCCATGACTGCCCTTGAATATAACATCGGGATTAACCTGATATGCTCCGCTGTTTATCTTTACGAGAAATGGCATAGTTCCATTTTCGCCCTTGCCTTGCAGTCTTTTCATTGTTTCCTTGACCGTACCAATGGATATACCAGATTTTTCGGCAATGGTCTGTTGTGTCATTACAAGCTGATTTTCTTTGTTGAGATGTTCAATTATCCAGAAAGCAAGCCTTAATTTTTGGTTTGAAATATCCTCAAAGGACATAATCAAATTGCGTAGCCACACTTTGTGAAAATTGAAGTCTCTTTCTTCTACCTGTGTTATCTGCATTGGGATTAGTTCGCCTGTTGTCGTGTCTAAAAGCTCTGTGTGTCCTACATATTTTAGCTTTTTAGCTGTACTTGCTTGCTTTCTTGCCTTTTTTATGGACTTATTTGCCTTTTCATCTGGCATAATTATCACCTCGTATTCTATTATACTTGATTATCCTAAAAAAGTCAATACAAAATGACATAAAAAGTATAAATAATTTTGCCTAAATAGTCTAAGCTGATTTATTAAAATAAATTATCGTTTTTTTGTTTTTACCTTTTTGGTACAAAAAAAATATACTTTTTAGTATTGAAAATTGTACTTTTTAGGAACGAAAATTGTACCAAGAAAAAATGTAAAAAACCGCATAACTACGGTCTTTTTTTTATATTTACTTTTTTTTACTCTATATCTATTACTATAGGGGCATCGAACCCCTATAGTAATAATGAGAGCGTTCCCCTCTCATACTCTCCCCTATAACACCCCTTTTTTGAAACATTATAAAATTCCTTACAAGGTTTTGTAACAATTCTTTACAATTCATAAGAAGATTTTTACAATGCAAAATCCTTGAATTTCTCTAAAATACGTGATTTTTCATTTTTTCCCCTTCTATTCTATTTATTCACTTTATTCGATACCCCTATAACACCCCCGTACACACGGGGGTGTATTCTGCTGGACAATGGATAAAGATGAATATAAAGAAAAATACTTGCATTTTTCTTTATAATGTGTTATGATGATTATGAAAGGGGTGTTGATTATGGCACAAGCAGTAAATGTAAATTTCAAATTAGATGCTGATATAAAAAAAAATATGGAACAGGTATGCTCTGAGCT
>DEEV01000041.1:3559-4187 GCA_002350445.1 Treponema sp. UBA2869
CAGCTTTTACCATATTTGCAAGAAAAGTTGCCAGAGAGAACCGCATACCGTTTGAGGTTTCGGTGGATCCGTTTTATTCCGAAGAAAATATGGCAAGGCTTAAAAAGTCCATTGCAGACCTCAATGCAGGAAAAGGAACGATGCATGAGGTAAACTATGAATAAGATTTGGCAAGATGAAGCATGGGAAGATTTTGAATATTGGACAAAACAGGATAGAAAAACACTCAAGCGTATTCTTTTACTTTTGCAAGACATCGACCGAAATGGATATACGGGAATAGGAAAGCCTGAACCACTGAAAGGTGATTTAAGTGGCTTTTGGAGTCGTAGGATAGGTGACTGCAACCGCCTCGTATATCGTATAAGAAATGGCAACATAGAGATAGCTCAGTGTGGTTCTCACTATCGTGACAAATAAGCATAAGTATCCAAGTTGAAACGGAATTGTCTCAGCTTGGATATTTATGTTTAGGGAGAGATTGTCAAGAGAGGGAACGGCTCTTGACGGAGTGCAGGGGAACTCCTGCCCCTCGGAGAGCACCGTGACATAAGCAGTGCTTAGGTCTTAGGTGCAAGACCTAAGCCTTGACTTAGGGTCTTTAGTGTGCTACAATAGAGGGGAAAGG
>DEEV01000112.1:0-3449 GCA_002350445.1 Treponema sp. UBA2869
AGTTTCAGGAATTTTCTGTCGCATCTAAAAGACTTGGAGAAATCCTTGATTTGGATGAAGAAAAATTTAATGAAGGTCTTCTTGTTCCTCAGGAAATACAGGGAAACATAGAAATAAAACATTTATCATTTTCTTATGGAACAAGAGGTATTACCCTTGAAAATATTTCACTTGAAATAAAAGCTGGAGAAATAGTTGCTTTTGTTGGAACCTCAGGTTCAGGTAAAACGACACTTGTAAAGTTACTATTAAAATTTTATAAACCGGATAAAGGCGAAATTTTTTTAGATAGCAAGAATATCAGTGATATAAATACAAAATCCTATAGAAGTTTTTTCGGATATGTTCCCCAAGAAATTTTACTCTTTAGTGGTTCTATTCAAGAAAATATTGCATTAGGGAATGATGAAACAACTGCAGAAGACGTGTTTAATGTAGCAAAAAATACTCAATGTCTTGATTTAATTTCAAATTTAAAGGATAGATTTGCAACTGCAGTTGGAGAAAAAGGATCTTCTCTTTCTGGAGGCGAACGCCAAAGGATAGCGCTAGCAAGGACTCTTTTAAGAAATCCCAAAATACTTATTTTAGATGAAGCAACTTCCAGCCTGGACAGTATAACAGAATCTTCAATAATGAAAACTATTGATTCTATGAGTAAAAATCTTACGACAATTATTGTTGCTCATAGACTTTCAACAATAAAACATTGTGATAAAATTTTTGTCTTTCAAAATGGAAAAATTGTAGAAAGCGGGAAACATCTAACTCTATTAAAAAAAAATGGGATATATACAAAAATGTGGGAGAGTCAGAATCTATGAAAATATATACAGAAGATACGGTTCCTTACGTACAAGAATATTTCTTACAAAAAAAGCCATTATTTGAAGGGTACGTTATCTGGATGGTAATTACATTATTTACATCAGTATTTTTTTTTATTTCGTTTGCAAAATTTGAGGAAGTTCTCAAATTTTCAGGCACAATTTGCCCAGAAGAAAATATTTCTACAATATCAAATGCTGTTACAGGCCGTATAAAAACAATGAAATATAAATCTGGACAATTTGTTAGACGCGGGGATGTCCTTTTAGAAATTGACCCTACACAACTTGAAGCAGAAAAAGAAAATCTTACTACTCAAATCAAAGAAGAAAATGAAAAACTTCTTGGACTTTGCGAAATAGAAAAAAGCTTAACCCTTAATAAAAATATAATTGATAAGGAACATTATGAAGCGTATTTGCGTTATGAATCATGGATAATAAATTTCACAAAACTTGAAAAAATTAAAAAAGAGAGTTTTGAGAAATTTAAAGAGGAAAATTCTCTTCCAGCTTCAATGACTACAGTTTCAAAATTAAGGTCATTAGAAGTAGAATACAATGTAGCAAATAATAATTACCTAGATTACAAAATTTCGTTTAAGCATCAGATAGAATCTGAGATTAATACATTAAATACCTCTTTAAAAATCAATAATTCACGGCTTAAACAAATTGAAGATTCTCTCTTATTCACAAAAGTTTTAGCTCCTATTGACGGATTCATTCAGGAAATCAGTTCTTTTAATGAAAATGATTGGATTCAGTCTGGTCAGAAATTATGCAATCTAATTCCAGATGACGTGAATTTTACAAAAGCCGAATTTTTAGTTCCTGCTAAGAATGCTGGAAAAATAGAACGTGGAATGAAGGTAGAAATGCGATTTCCAAGTTTACCTTATCACGATTTCGGCGGAACATGTGGTAATATCACCTCCATAGATCCAGATGTAACACATAAAACAAATGGAGAAGCCTATTTTCTTATAAAAGCACCTTTAGAAAAGCATTTTCTTTGTGATAAAACCGGTAAAACATACCCTTTAAAGGTTGGTTTACAGGTAGATGCAAGAGTTATACTGTCGAAAAAAACTATCTTAAAGTTTTTGTTAGAAAAAATAGATTTTTAGAAAGTCTTTAATAAATAAAACTACGATAACCGACAAAAATTGTTGTTAAATTACAAGATTTGCGTTAGCGCTGGGAGCGGCGCTGAAGGCGTACCCCGAAGGGGTATGAGCGCCAGCGAACCGCGGACATAGCGACCGGCCGCCGAAGGCGGACGGGAACGCCCTATTTTCTATCTGCTTATAGCTGGCAATTACCTGTTTCTACGTTCTTCTGCAGTTGCACAAGTTACGCACATAAGTGCATAAGGAAGTACTTCCAGTCTTTCTTCCGGAATTTCTTTACCGCAGCGAACACAGCGTCCGTATTTGTTCTGCTTGATTCGCTCCAATGCGTTGTTAATCTGCATAAGTCTGTTCTGATCCTGTGTTCCAAGAGCTGTTAAAAGTGTACGGTCAATTGCATCTGCCGCAACATCTGCTTCGTCTCCTGATTCAACAGTTTTAATAAGGTTACGCAAATCTTCACTCTGACCTGCAAGAGAATCATATATAGTTTTTCGTTGATCTAATAATCGTTTCTGCATCTCATCAAGAAAAGCCTGATTCATATTTAGCCCCCCTGTACCCGGTTCATTTTATATTATTTTTGGTCTGAGATTGTCAATCTCAAATGTTTTGTATATACTAATATAAATGCAAAAGTTTAAAAAAACAACTTTTTTTTCTGCATTAATTTTATTTTTTAAAGGGATATCATGGCAAAAGAAGAAGCTATTGAAGTTGAAGGAATTGTAAAAGAGGCTTTGCCAAACACTACATTCCGTGTTGCTTTGCAGAACGGTCATATCATTATGGCTCACCTTTCAGGCAAAATGCGAAAGCATTATATCAGAATTGTTCCGGGCGACAGCGTAAAAGTTGCTCTCTCTCCGTACGATCTTAACAAGGGAAGAATTATCTTCCGCGAACGCTAATCTGAACACTTATTATTATGAATCATATTGTCCGTTGGGCTCAGAAAATTAATTCCTCTACGCTGGCTTACCTTTATTATAGCTTTAATTTTCTTTCTGAACCTGCGGAAGCTCGCTAGAGTAATTATATTTTACTGAAATTGCAAGGCTTTCCGAAAGGGAAAGCCTTTTTTTGTTTAATTATTTGTATATAAGGAGTTTTTACCACTATGACTTTATTTGAAGACTTAAAATGGCGCGGACTTATAAAAGACGTTGCAGGCGAAGAAGCTGAATTGCAGAAGGTTCTGGACGGAAAACCGTTCGCTTTTTACTGGGGAACTGACCCTACCGCAGATTCACTTCACCTTGGACACTATTCTTCTCTTTGTATGGCAAAACGTCTTGCAAATGCAGGCCATCAGCCGGTTCTTTTGTGCGGTGGCGCTACAGGACGCATTGGAGACCCACGTCCTACAGCTGAACGCGAAATTATCAGCGAAGAAAAAGTAAACAATAATATTAACGGAATCATAAATCAGATTAAGCGCCTGGTTCCAACTGCAGAACTTGTAGACAACTACGACTGGATGAAGGAT
>DEEV01000112.1:3499-3933 GCA_002350445.1 Treponema sp. UBA2869
ATTATCCGCCGTCGTCTGGAAACTGGAATTACCTTTGCAGAATTTTCTTATATGCTTTTGCAGGGTTACGATTTTCTTCATCTGTATCAGACAAAGAACTGCATTATGCAGGTTGCAGGTTCAGACCAGTGGGGAAACATCACAACCGGCGTAGATTTAATCCGCAAGGTTTTGGACAAGGCTGCTTACGCATTTACCATGCCGCTTATTCTTGACCCGACAGGAAAGAAATTTGGTAAGTCGGAAGGAAACGCTCTCTGGCTCGAAAAATCACTGACTTCTCCTTACGCAATTTATCAGTATCTTATTAATTCTGATGATTCTAAAGTGCTGGAATATCTTAAAGTATTCACATTCCTTTCTAAAGAACAGATTGAAGATATTTACGCTCAGCAGCAGGCTGCACCGGAAACACGCATTGCACAGAAAACTCT
>DEEV01000112.1:3943-5706 GCA_002350445.1 Treponema sp. UBA2869
TTGTAAAAGACTTGCACGGAAAAGAAGAGGCTGACAACGCTGTTATGGTTTCGGAAAAACTTTTCAAAGGTGATTTTAAAGGTCTTTCTGTAAACGACATTATTACCGGCCTTAAAGGCGTTCCAAACTTTAATTACAAAGAAGAGCTTCCTTTGGTTGACGTGCTTGTAAACAACGGAATGGCAAGCTCAAAGCGCGAAGCCCGCGAATTTATCAAAAACAACGCAGTTTCAATTAACGGAGAAGTTATAAATGATGAAACAAAAGTGATTACAAAGGACATGGCTCTGGAAGGCAAAATCCTTATTTTCCGCCGCGGTAAGAAAAAGTACTTCATCGGAAACGTGTAAAAATCACTTATTGAATAAAACGCTGTTACAGTGTATTCTATTTTAACTATTTTTTTGAGGTGTGTTATGTCTGAGGAAAAATTTGATTTTACAATAGACAATCTGGGACCTTGTACCATTCAGTCTCCAATTAAGCTTTCTACAGTTCACGGCGACTATACAGCGAACTATGTTCGTGATGATTCTTATGTTATTAACAATGTGAACGTTTTTGATAAAACAAAACCAATTGTCCTTGACTCGTCAAACCTTATGGAAAAAGCAGGTCCGCGCGAAATGATTTATTTTGACCCGGCTCATGCAAAGGCTGGAATCTGTACCTGCGGTGGACTTTGTCCTGGTCTTAACGACGTTATTCGTGCCATTGTTCGCTGTTTGAATACACGTTACGGCGTAAAAACCGTAAAGGGTTACCAGTTTGGTTTCCATGGATTCTTTGCGGAAGAAGGTTATGAACCAATCGAACTTGACCGTTATGTTATTGATGAAATTCATAAGATTGGCGGTACATACCTGGGAACAAGCCGCGGTGGCGGACAGCGCGTAAGCGAAATTGTTGACTGCCTTGAACGCGACGGAATTAATATGCTGTTCATTATTGGTGGCGACGGAACACAGCGCGGTTCTTACGACATTGCATGCGAAGTTGAAAAACGCGGAATGAAATGCGCCGTTGTCGGAGTTCCTAAGACTGTTGATAACGACCTTATGTTCATTGACCGTTCATTCGGTTTTGAAACTGCCGTTCAGCGCGCAAAAGAAACTGTTGCCGCTGTTCACATGGAAGCTGCAAGCCAGATTAACGGTATTGGTCTTGTAAAACTTATGGGACGTGAAGCAGGCTTTATTGCCGCCGCAGCTGCCCTTTCAAGCCATGAGACAAACTTCTGTCTTATTCCTGAAGTTCCTTTTGAAATGGAAGGAGAACACGGATTCCTTGCATGCCTTGAACGCCGTCTTGCAAAACGCGGACATGCAGTAATTGTTGTTTCTGAAGGTGCAGGTCAGGATCTTCTTACATCTACAAATGCAACAGACGCTTCTGGAAACAAAAAGCTTGCTGATATCGGAATTTTCCTTAAATCAGAAATTGAAAAATACTTTAAGAGCAAAAAGATTGAAATCAATCTTAAGTACATTGACCCTTCTTATCAGGTTCGTGCTTCTGTTACAACTGCTTCAGATTCTATCTATTGCGAACGCCTTGGAAACAATGCCGTTCACGCCGCAATGGCAGGAAAAACAAAGCTTGTAATTGGTCTTGTTCACGATAAGTTTGTTCACCTTCCAATTAAAGCAGTTACAGCACACAGAAATGCTGTAGACCCAGAAGGAGCACTCTGGCGCGATACTCTGGATGCTACAGGACAGCCAATTCTTATGGTTAATGACAAAGAAAAGGCTCTTGAAAAG
>DEEV01000112.1:5872-6131 GCA_002350445.1 Treponema sp. UBA2869
CGGTTTTATTATTTTATATGTATATGACTGATTACTACGAAATCTTAGGCGTTTCAAAAAATGCCACAGCAGACGAAATTAAAAAAGCTTACCGTACTCTTGCATTCAAATATCACCCGGACAGAAATGCGGGCAATAAAGAAGCAGAAGATAAGTTTAAGAAAATTAACGCCGCATACGATGTTCTTGGAGACGCTGCAAAACGCAGAAATTATGATTTAGGTGCAAACCAGAACTATCAGTCTTATCAAAATCAGAA
>DEEV01000112.1:6256-9477 GCA_002350445.1 Treponema sp. UBA2869
AAAAACAAAAAAAAAAAAAAAACCCGCCGCTACCAGTATACTTACGAAAATCCGTTCCAGAACGAACGTCCGCGTAAAGCTACACGCCGCGACTACTGGAGCATGCTTTTCTTTAAAGGATTACAGACACTTGCGGGACTTTACTTTTTCAGGCTAATAGTTTTTATGGTTCCGCTCTTCGGTTTTATGCTCGCTTTGGGTATTGTTGCAAACGGCATTTCCGGAATCTCAACTGCAATAAGAGGATTGTCGCTTTCTAAAAGCAAGGCATAATTAATTTACGAAACTTTCAGATCCAAAGCCTATTGCAGGAGCAGAACATTCATTACAGGTCATTTAGACAGTCCAATGACCAGTTAAAACGACTCTTTTACCGCAGCCATAAATTTGTTTCCACGGTCAAATTCATTGTTGAACATTCCAAAACTTGTAGCGCCCGGAGAAAGAACTACAATTTCTTCTGCGTCCTTTTTCTGAGCTTCCATCTTGTTTAGACAATCCTTTAAAACAGGCATAAGCTCCTGAACGCTTGCAAACGGCCCAAAATATTTTGCGCCGCATTTATCAAGCTGCGAAACAATCTTGTCAGTTGCATTTCCCGCAAGCAGGAAAATGTTTTTTACGGCAATCTGATTTTTTATTTTTCCGCAAAGAGCATCAATTAAAGGCTGCAAATCAAGACCTTTTTCTGTTCCTCCGGTAACAAGGTTTACAGGGCAGCCAAACGCCTGAGTTGCCGCAACAGCCGCTTCCGGAACCGTTGCACAGGTATCATTATAAAATTTAACCTGCACGCCGCTTTCATTTTTCCACGAATGAAAATACTGCAGGCGATGATCAATTCCAGGCCAGCTTTGCAAAATTTCTTTAATACGTTCATCTGGAATTCCCATAAGCTTCATAACCAAAGCGGCATTTAAGGCATTTGTGCGCATGTGTTCGCCCGGAACAAGAAGTTTTCCAAGCGTGATTTTTGAGGAAGCCTTTGGGCCGTAACGCAAAACCGTTGCCTTGCTTTCCGACGCAAAAAGGTCTCCCCAGGTAGCACCTTCTGCAAGCTGGGGATGCTGCGCACGGTCAGGAGAAGTACCAGGCTCATCCTCGCCGGAATCAAAAATTGAATAGCACCCGCTGTCCTGATCTGCATAAATTAAGCGCTTGTCGGCAACATAGTCTTCCATATTGCCATACCAGTTTTGATGATCCGGCACAATTTTTGTTATAAGCGCAATGTGAGGCTTTAGCACGCCACGTCCGCGCAAATCGGCAAGCTGCCACGAAGAAAATTCAATTACAACCGGAGTATCCTGTGTAACTTCGTCAAAAAAAGTAAGCGGGCTTACAGTAATGTTTCCGCCAAGGAAAGTCTTAAAACCTGCCTTGCTCAAGCCGTAGTAAATTGCAGAAACAGTAGAAGATTTTCCCTTACTGCCGGTAACCGCAATTAAAGGACAGTTTGTAAAACGCAAAAAAATACTTAAATCAGTTTCAATGGCACGCGCTGCCGCAAGATATTTATTTCCTTCAAACTTTACGCCAGGATTTTTTATGACACAGTCGGCATTTTCAAAATCTTCAATTTTGTGTTCGCCAAGCCTGTAGGTAAGGCGGCTTAAATCAAGAGATTTATCGTTTTCAAGACGGTTCACAGTTTCCAAAAGCTGTTCGCGGGTTTTCATATCAGTTACAGTTACAAAGGCACCCTTGTTCAAAAAAAATCGCACAGCTGCTTCTCCGCCGCCGTTTAAGCCAAGCCCCATAACAGTTACTTTTTTACCCTTAATGTCTTCTATTGATTTGAATGCGCACTCGCGCGGATAAACATGTGGTGTCATAATTGCTCCTTAAGAAGGGGAAAGCCTTCCCCTCGCTCCCAAGTCCTCGCGAGTAAACTCGCTCCGGTCTTGTCCGCTACCCCTTCTGTCCTAACAAAAAAAAGCCTCCCTGTAATCCAGAGAGGCTTTGCCGGGAACCAGAATCGAACTGGCACGCCGATTGCTCGGCACAGGATTTTAAGTCCTGGGCGTCTGCCAGTTCCGCCACGCCGGCANNGCGTCTACCAATTCCGCCATCCCGGCGTCTTATTCAGACATACAAATATTATAGAAATTTAATGACTTTTACAAGAGCTTGTAGTATACTTGCCGCCATGTATATTCTTGTAGTAAAACAGCTCGTAACAATGCTTATTATTCTTGTAAGCGGATTTGCCTTTGCAAAAATAACAAAAGCAACTCCAGCAGAATCTAAAGGACTTAGCCGTCTGCTTGTATTTTTTATAAATCCATGCGTAGTAGTTACTTCGTTTAATATGGACTTTGATCCGCAAAAACTTAAGAACCTTTTATTTGTTGCAGCAGTTTCTACAGTCATTCACCTTGTAATGATTACAATAGGCTTTTTTTCGTCTAAAGACAAAATTGACCGCCTGACCGCCGCTTTTACAAACTGCGGTTTTATGGGAATTCCTCTTATAAACGGAGTTTTTGGTTCGGAAGGCGTTTTTTACCTGATGGGCTATTTAATCCTTTTTAATATTACATTGTGGACATACGGCTACTACCAGATAAGCGGAAGCACAAACATAAAAAAAATTATTCTTAACCCGAACATTCTTTCTGTTGTAATCGGACTTGTTCTTTTCTGCACCCCTCTTACCCTGCCTGCAGTTCTTCTTACACCGGTAAGTATGATAGCCGGCACAAACACTGCTGTTGCAATGATTCTTCTTGGAGTCCTTCTTGCAGAATTTAAACCGTCACAGTTTAAAAACTATTCGGTACGCATTTTGAAAATCCTCTTTGTACGCATGATTTTAATTTCTATTGTNNATTGCAATTTTATTTGTTGTTTTTAAGCTGTTCGGCTCTATTCCAAACGCAATCACTATGATTTATGTGATTCTGATTTGTTCCTTGTGCCCGTGCGCAACAAGCATTCCAACAATGGCATGTCTGTTCGAAAAAGACAGCGTTTACGCAAGCCTTACGGTTTCTATTTCCAGCGTTCTGTGCATGATTTCTATTCCGGCATTTGTTGCGCTTGCAGAAAATTTCATACGCTAGGCTAAAAATTTTACTTGCCGATTAGCCCAAATTTTATTATTTTTAACGTTATATTAAAGGAAGAATTCCTTAATCTGTAAATTAATTTTTAAAGGAAGTATAGAAAATGGCAAAACAGTTATTGTTTAGTGAAGATGCTAGAAAAAAGCTTTTGAG
>DEEV01000012.1:0-1910 GCA_002350445.1 Treponema sp. UBA2869
TTGATTACGACGAAGCAAAAGCTGCTAAACCAGATTACCTTCTTATGGGAGCCCGCTGGGAAGATTGGAATGAGCCTTCTTATTCTCTTGGAAACTTCAGAATTTTAAAAACAGAAATTATTTCTTATGTAAAAACAACAACTGCAATTATCATAAAAATAGAAGGTAATACTGTTTACTGGAACGGTGAGCCATACACGGTTCTTACAGAAAAGCAGGTTTACGACGTACGCTATTGGGATGGTCCTTAGCTTTGTACCGTTTTATCCCTCAAAAACGCCGGTCTGCGTTACGGGTAAAACTTGGTGTTGCATTTTACTGCATGCTGCGCCGCTTTGCCTGGATTCGCTGGCACCGGCGTTTTGCTGTTTTAAAAGACAGGTTTTCTTCTCCAGATTCACGCTTAAAAGAATTTCCTTTTACAACTTTTGAGCATTCTGTTCCTTTGCGGCGTAATCTTTCCGATGCAGATACAGCGTTACAGGAAGGAAAAATTGCAAATCTCCAGATTGCGCTCAAAAAAATAAGCGGAATTAAACTTGAAACCGGAAAAATCTTTTCTTACTGGCGTTTGATAGGAAAGCCTTCTGCAAAAAAAGGCTACCAGAAAGGAATGATGCTTGTAAACGGGCACCCCACGGCGGCTGTCGGCGGCGGACTTTGTGCTCTTTCAAATTTAATTTACTGGATGACTTTACACACTCCACTTACAGTAATTGAACGTTACCGCCACAGTTACGATGTTTTTCCAGATTCAAACAGAACCCAGCCGTTTGGAAGCGGCGCAACCTGCGTTTACAATTACCGCGATCTTATGATTAAAAATAATACAGCAGATACTTACGCCTTAGTAATATGGATAGACGAGGAAAAGGGCCTTTTATGCGGAAAATGGCTCAAGGATTCTCCTGTTACCGACAAATATGAAGTTTACCAGAAAGAACACTGGATTAGCTCTGAAATTGGCGGCGTTTATGTACGACACAACACAATCTGGAGGCGGCATTTTATGCTTTCCGGTAAAACTGAATCTTCCCTGAACGCTAGTGATTCAGAACAAAAAAAACTTGCCGGTGACGAATATGTTACAGAAAATCACGCAATAATGATGTATGAACCGCTTTTGGAAACTTTTAGCAGCGGTGGCAATCAAAATGGAGAAAAACCTGATGGAAATTAACAATTCAAAATTTAAGGTTGTTTTTCGTTCTGTTCTTGCTGCGGGATTTTTTATTTTTATATTTTGCGTGCGCTTTTCAATGCTGCAAAAATCAAGTGAACCGAACGGACTGGACGGCTATTTTTATGCCTTGCAGGCAAAATCCTTTGTGCAGACGGGGCAGCTGGAAAACCCAAGTATGGAACCAGGGTATTACCTTTGCGGAATCTGTTCTTTTTTTGCAGGTGATGCAGTTACAGGCGTAAAAATCTGGTCAGCACTTTCTTCTGCGGGCATTTCATTTGCAGTTTTTATTCTGGTTTATTATTTAACCGGAAATACCCTTATTTCTTTATTTGCCTTTTTGCTTTCCGGTGCATCTCCAACACTTTCTGTTTTTGGAATTAATTATATAAATAATCAAACCGGTCTTTTTTTTCTGCTTTTGTATGCTTCTTCGCTTGTAGTTTTAAATAAAACAGAATATTCATTTAACCGAAAAACTTGTATTTTAATTGTTATTTCTGCGGTTTTGTTTGTGCTTTCGTGCCTCTGTCACAAAGTTTCTATGATTTTTGCGCTTCTTTTAACTTTTTTTGAGATTTTGCATAGAGGATTTTTGATTTTTAGAGAAAAAAAATCATATTTGCAGATTAAAAATCCTGTATTAAAGCGTTTTCTGATTATAAGTGCAGTTCTGATTTTTCTTACCGTCTGCTTTTTTGTTATATGCTTTCTTGCACTTCATAGT
>DEEV01000012.1:1975-6137 GCA_002350445.1 Treponema sp. UBA2869
GCTTTTATCCAAAAAGTTTTTGAACGAAGTTGACCTTGGTGCTGTAGAAATGACGATTTACGCACCGCTTTTATATATTCTTGCGCTTTTTATGCTTATAAAAAAGATTCCGGGGCGAAGTCTTGTTTTTTTTGTTTCTTTTGTCTATTTTCCTTTCTGGAATTTAAGCAGTGATATGGGTTTAAGAATGTGGATGAACGCTGTTCCGCTTGGAATTCCTTTAATTTTGTATTTTATTTATAAACTTTTTCCTCTTGATTCCTCAAAAAAAATAAAGAAGTTTGCCGTCAGGTTTGTATTGTTCTGCTTATCCGGATTTTTGATTTGGTTTACATTTTCTGTAACGCCGTCATTCTACGAGCCAAAAAATGATCCGCCTTATGCGTATTACAAAAAAATTGTTCATCAGATTTCTGATTTACCGCAGGATTCACTCTTAATTGCGCATTTGGGGCTTAATCATGTTTATACTTACGAAAATAATTTAAAAGACGGTTTAAACTGGCTTCCCGATTTTGAAATTTCTCCTGAAAAAACATGGCGGCTTGCTTACGGTGCAAACGAAGCAAGAATCCGAGAAATTCTGGTAAAATCAGGCTTTATTTATGAACGAAAAAATCTTTTGCAGCCAATTGACCGCAATTATATTTTAATCCGCGAAAATTTGTGGCAGCAGTACCTTGCAAATGAAGATGAAAATATCGCAGAGACTTTTAAAAACTGGTATAACCCGTACGAAATTCGCCCGCAATACATAAGAAAATCAAAATAATCTTTGGTTTGATTAAGCCTGATTAATAAGATTTTTGACTTCTGCCAACAGGTAAAATGAACCTGTTACTAAAAGTACGCTTTTTTCTTTTGCAGATTCTTCAAGGGCTTGTTTTATCATTGCGTTGTAGTCGTCTGAACATTCAAAACTGAGACTGGCGTTTGTAAAGGCGTCTCTGGCTTTTTTTAAATCTGACTGTTTCTGGCTGCCGGGTTTTGTAAGCCAGATTTTGTTGAATTTTTTGCAAAATTCCAATGCAATGTCATGAACGTCTTTGTCGGCTGCGCAGGCAAAAAGCAGATTGATTTTTGTCTGAGGGAAAAGTTTTTCCACGGTTTCAAGCGTTAGTTTTATGCTATTTAAGGTGTGAGCGCCGTCTAAAATAAGATGCGGAATATTTTTGTAGTCTGGAATGTTTTCAAGAATTTCAAAACGGCCGGGCAGGGTTGCTTTACTTAAACCATTTTCTATAATCTGTTCATCAAGATTCGGGAAAAGCTTTTTTATGGTTATTGCTGCCATTGCCGCATTTTGTGCCTGCATTTTTCCTAAAAGCTTCATTTTTGCATTTATAGGGTGGTTAAAAATTTCTGAATTAAAGCTTACGTTCATTCGTTTTTCTTTTGCATCAAATTCTGCAGAAAGATCCGAAATAATATCTTCTACAAAGTAGTACGGCGCGTGTCTTGTAATTGCTTTTTCGCGCAATACGATTTTTGCCGCTTCGGAAGTTTGAGGTGCTATAACAACCGGCGTACAGTTTTTTATGATTCCGGCTTTTTCTGCGGCAATTTGTTCTATTGTGTCGCCAAGGAATTCTGTATGTTCCAGTTCAATTGGTGTGATGCAGCAGATTTTTGGACGGATAATATTTGTGCTGTCTAATCTTCCGCCAAGCCCTACCTCGTAAACGCTCCAGTCAACTTTTGCATTTTTAAAGCAAAGAAAGGCGTAAAGTGTAACAAGTTCGAACCAAGTAACGGGACGGCCGGCAGGAAGTTCTTCCGGAATTATGGAACTTATTGTTCGAATCAGTTCTTTTGCGGTTTTTTCGTAAATTTTGTCTGAAAGAAATTTATCTGCAAGTGAAATACGTTCGCGAAAATCTGTAATGTGCGGAGAAGAGTAAACTCCTGTTTTGTATCCGGCTTCGCATAAAATGCAGCTTATAAGTTTTGAAACTGAACCTTTTCCTTTTGAGCCTGCAACATGAATGCATGGTGCATAGTCCTGCGGATTATCAAAGCGTTTGCAAAGAAAATCTATTGTGTCCAGCCAGAAAATATCTTTCTGCGGATTACGTTCAAAGTTTAAATAGTCATCAAGCCACTCAAGAAAATCCTTAATTGCATTCATACCGGCTATTATAATAATGTTTATACCTGTTAGTCAAAATGTTCAGAACAGCTAATTGCTGGCTTCTGTGTGGCGGCGTTTTTTTATCTGATTGTTCAGTTTTTGCGCTGTCTGCTGATCCTGAATATAGCATAACGATTCTTCTGCGGCATAAATTACAAGAACAAGAATTGCAACTGCAAAAATAGTCTTGTTGTTTGAAAAGTCGAACCAGCCTAAAAACCATCCTGTAGTTATTACGATGGCATTTACGTAAACATAATAGAACAGCCTTGCCGCAAACATCTGATATTTACTAAGTTCTTTTCCGCTTGCAAACAAAGGAATATAAACAATTGTAGAAAGCAGGGCTGTAAGTAAAACACCCCAGACATATCTTAGACTTATATGAAAATTTGTGCCAAACGAAACTGCAATGAAAATAGAGGAACAAATAAAAATAAGTGTTGCTCCCATTGAAAAATAACTGATAAACTTTTTAATTATTGTATTCATATTTTTTCCTTATACCTTAAAGTTCAAGCTTTTTCTTAAGTGTTGCAACGTACATCCTTGAAATAATCACTTTGTAGCCTCCGTTCATTGTGGCTTCAAAGCGTCCTCCAAAGGCTGCCGAAAGACTTTCAATTTTATTTAGATTTAAAATGACTGCCTTATTTGCTCTCATAAAATCTTCAGCAGGCAAATCTGTTTCCAGCTGGTAAAGTCTGCTTTTTGTTTCGAAAACTTCGTTTTTCGTGTATGCAAAAACATTGTCATCAACCGATTCAAAATAAATTATAGATGAATAGTCTACAAGGACAATTTTTTCGTTTTTATACAGGGAAAGTTTTTTTCGTCCGGTTTTGAACGAATTTATAAATTTCATCATATCTTCGTCCAGAAATCCGCACTTAAGGATAATTTCATCCTCTTCGCCTGGCGTTTTGTCTAAAACCGTAATCTTCAAAAAATCACCTTTTCAAATATTTTTTCTTCACCGTCAATTTGTATTGAATGACTGCTTTTCCTTACAGTATATATTTTCCTCATCGTTTTGTCTTTAAGCGGAATTTTTATATAGCAGGTTTTGTGTGCTTGTGAAAAAACAATCATAGCGGTGCAAATTTTGTTTTTTCGGCTGTCATAAACCGGAATGAATTCATCGTTTGTTGAACTGCTGCTTTTTCTTGTAAGTAAAAATGTTTCGTACCCCATGTTTAATTTAAGCGTAAAGCCTTTTTCAAGGTTCTGTGATTTGCCGAAGGTAAGGTCAAGCTGCCAGTATTCCTGCATGGGCGGTTTTCCTCCAAAAACAGGTTCGTGTACGGTATATGATTTTAAAACACTTTCGTTTTCTTTTATGCTGAAAGTTTGAGCAATATTGCCGCCTATGTAGGCCGGTGTAATTTTTAATTTAAGAACTTTTGCAGCAACNNGCATTGCTTGAAATAAAAAATGCCGATGTCCCGAATACGCATATTACAGAAAACAAAAACGCAAGAAGGTAATAAACTGCATAATTTAATTTTTTAGTCATTATTAATCTCCCATAAAACTCAGAGTTATATAAAAAGGCCTATAATTCTTCTGATTGTATCTGTTCCAAAAGATGAAGACATTACAACTCCAAAGGTGAATGCAGAAAATCTGAATAATGCGGCCGGATCTAGAAAATTCTGAACGCCTCTTCCTATAAAGGTTTTTGCTTCGTGCTTTCTGCATTTTGAGTTTTCAAATCTGAATGCAAACGAAATTGCTTTTTCGCTGCAAACTTTTATACATTCACCGCATTTTGCGCAGGTAATTTCAGGTTTGCCTTTTTTTTCTTTAATTGTCTGAATGTCTATTGAACCGAACGGACAAATATCTGCACATTTTAAGCAGCCCTTGCATTTATCTGTATCAATTTTGACCTTAAAAAGGCTTATTCCGTTTGTAAGTGATGCAAGCGCCCCGAAAGGACACAGTGAGCTGCATTGAGTCCTTCTTTTTGAAAGAAGTGGAAGGATTACAACAAGTCCTAAAAATAATGCAATAAAGATGATGCCGGCT
>DEEV01000066.1:0-226 GCA_002350445.1 Treponema sp. UBA2869
TCGATTGCAGCTTTCTTCGCAGGTTTTGCCGGAATGGTATATCTTCCTATGACTTCGTTCGTTTCGATTGAAGCTGCGGGAATTAGTTTTTCTACAACAATTCTTGTTTGGCTTGCAATTGGCGGAAGAGGAAACCTTACCGGTGCGATGGCAGGTGCTCTGCTTGTAAGCTTCCTTCAGTCAGTCCTTTCAGAAGTTTTTGGAAGCATGTGGCAGCTGGTGCTCG
>DEEV01000066.1:488-727 GCA_002350445.1 Treponema sp. UBA2869
ATGGATATGATTACCGGAAAGACAAAGCCAACCGAAGGAAAAATCTTTTTTGACGGAAAGGACATCACAGGAATTCCGCCATATAAAATTTCTGAAACTTATAAGATTGGCCGTAAGTTCCAGGGACCAAATATTTTTGCCAATATGACAGTTTTTGAAAATGTTGAAGTTGCGCTGCGAGGTCATAGTTCACTTATAAAAACTTTTACCTACAGACGCACTCCACAAATCACCGCAAA
>DEEV01000066.1:749-1311 GCA_002350445.1 Treponema sp. UBA2869
TATCGCGATATGATTTCGTCTTCACTTTCGCACGGTCAGAGACAATGGCTAGAAATGGGAATGGTTCTTGCACAGGATCCGAATGTAATTCTTCTTGATGAACCAACTTCCGGTATGACAGCTGATGAAACTTACAAGACCGGCGAAATGATTAAGACTGTAATGAAGGGAAAAACAATTCTTGTAATTGAGCACGATATTGATTTTGTTAAGCAGATTGCAAAGAAAGTTACGGTTTTGAATCATGGAGAAATTCTTGCAGAAGGCTCGTATGAAGAAATTACAAATAATCCTGATGTAATAAGTGTTTATCTTAAGACAGATGATGAGCTTAAGGAAAAGAAGCCGACTGTTGAACAGGCTATCGTTACAGAAATGAAGCAGAAGCTTTTACAAAGGACAAGCTAAAAATTGCCTGCGCAATTTTTTTAACGCTTTCCAATTTATCACGAACCGCCTGCCGGGCGGTTCTCTCAGGGGGCACAGAATGCTTGAAGTTAAGAATGCGTGTGTTAGTTACGGAAAGAGCAGAGTCGTAAACGGAATCTCCTTAAAAATCGAC
>DEEV01000066.1:1317-1503 GCA_002350445.1 Treponema sp. UBA2869
GGAAACTTATCTGATTCTTGGTCGAAACGGGGTAGGTAAGACAACGTTTATGAAAAGTATTATCGGGCTTCTTCCTGTAGATGAAGGCTCTATTACTTTTAATGATAAGGATCTTACAAAGTGCAAGGCTTACGAAAGAAGCCAGAGTGGAATAGCGTACGTTCCTCAGGGGCGCGAAATTATTCC
>DEEV01000066.1:1683-3515 GCA_002350445.1 Treponema sp. UBA2869
CGAAGCTTCTGATTCTTGATGAGCCGACCGAAGGAATTCAGCCGAACATCGTCATGGGAATTGCAGACATTTTAAAGCGCTATCAGAAGGCAAAGGAAATTCCACTTTTGATTGTTGAACAGAATCTTCATTTTGCACGAAAGATTGGAGATCATTTTATGATTATCCAGAAGGGTGTTTCTGTAAAAGAGGGTTCAATCAAAGAACTTACAGATGAAGTTTCTGCAAAGTATATTTCGGTTTAAGACAAAGTGAATTGCGAGACTAAGAGAATAGCGAGGTTGATATGGCAAAGAATTATGTAATCACAATAGCCAGAGGCTTCGGCTCCGGCGGAAAGGAAATAGCAACAAAAATCGGCGAGAAGCTTGGAATCCCTGTTTACGAAAAACAGATTTTGGAAATGGCTTCGGAATATTCAGGCTTGAGTGAAGAAATGTTTTTGCGGGTTGATGAAAAAATTCGAGGAAGCATGGTAACTAATGCGCTGAATAAATTTACGTTTCCAAAAAACGTAACTCCTCAAAGCAAAAAATTTGAATGCGATATAAATCTTTTCTGCATTCAGTCAGAAATTATTAAGGAGCTGGCGCGTAAGGTAAGCTGCGTTATTATTGGAAAATGTGCCGATTACGTTCTAAAAGAATTTGATAATGTAGGTAGTTTTTATGTTGAAGCTCCAAGATGGGCTTGCCTCGATTCAATCATCAGCAAGATGGGCGTTTCTGAAAAAGAGGCTGCCGAGCTTATCACAAAAACAGATAAATACCGCGCAGATTATTATAAGTTTTATTCCGGCGGAAATTACTGGACCAACCCGGTCAATTATGATTTGACGCTGAACAGCGCGCGCGTTGGCCGCGATAAATGTGCTGACGTAATCATTGATTATATGAAGCGAAAATTTGGCGAAGATTTTTGCGATACTTTTAAGGGCAAGCTTTAACAAGAAACTGGCAAAGAAGAGAGTGAAGGTCTATGGAGGCGAAATATGTATGAATGTGATTTAACTAGAATGAAGGAAAAGATTACGACATTTTCAAAATTTGGAGATACAGGGCATGGTGGAATTACACGTTTTAGTCTTTCTCCTGCAGCCATTCAGGCGCGCAATGAAATTATCTCCAGAATGAAAAAGCTTGGTCTTGAAATTAAAACCGATGATCTTGGTGATATTTACTGCACGCTCCCGGGAACCGACCCGAGCGCCGGCGTAATTATGAGCGGAAGCCATTGCGACTCTGTGCGTCAGGGCGGAAATTACGACGGCATTCTCGGAGTTCTTACCGCAATGGAAATGGTGGAAACAATTGTGACTCAGAAGATTCCGCATAAGCACCCGATACAGGTTGTAGTTTGGACTAATGAGGAAGGCGCGCTGTACGAACCTGCGATGATGTGTTCGGGAATCATCTGCGGTAAGTTTGATAAAAAGGCAATGTTCGAAAGTGTGGCAAAGGACGGCTCTGGTAAAACCTTTGGCCAGGCTTTGCAGGAATCCGGATTTGCCGGTGACGAAGCAAACAGAATTAATCCTTCCAAAACTGCGGGGCTTGTAGAAGTTCACATTGAGCAGGGACCGGTTTTGGAAGAAGGCGGCTTTGACATTGGCGTTGTAAAAGGTGTAGTTGGAATGATCAATTATGAATTTACTTTCCATGGTCAGGCTGATCATGCGGGAACTTTNNCATCAGGAATTTGATAAGCTTGGTGATAAGGATCTTGTTTATACAACAGGAAAAATCAGCTGTCACCCGGACATTCACACAATCATTCCGGACGAAGTAAAGTTTACGCTTGACCTCCGTCATGCAGATTCAGAGCTTCTTAAA
>DEEV01000066.1:3575-3964 GCA_002350445.1 Treponema sp. UBA2869
TGCAGATTCAGAGCTTCTTAAAAAATGCGTAGAAATAATTGAAAATATGCCGAAGGAATGGGCAAACTGTACAATGACTTATGAACCGGCCTGGACTCGCGAAACAGTTTTGTTTAATACATCTCTGATAGACGCTGTTCAAAAATCTTCTGATGAACTTGGATATAAAAGTCACGTAATGTATTCCGGGGCAGGCCACGATTCTCAGTATCTCAGTGAAATTGTTCCGACAACAATGATTTTTGTTCCAAGCGAAGGCGGCCACAGTCACTGCGAGCTTGAGCATTCACCGGCAGAATGGTGCTGGAAAGGCGCAAATGTGCTCTTAAATACTGTACTAAAGCTGGATAAACAATAAATATTTTATTTTTTTTTTGATTTTTTATTGA
>DEEV01000045.1:0-418 GCA_002350445.1 Treponema sp. UBA2869
TTGAAGAAGATGAAGATTGCCCTGACTTTGTAGATGGTGAACCAATAACAGAAGACGAGTTTGAAGAAACTCAATGGTTTTAACGGTTTCTTTTTATCGGTTGAGTAATTTGTCAATTTGTGCGGTGTACAAGTTTTTTATGCATTATTAATCAAGTGTTTTTGTGAAATACGGCCATTTTTAACTAATAATTACAAGGTGGTAAAAGCATGAAACAAAATACAAGACAAGCGCTTTCTGCAAATGTAGAACAAGGCGCTACAGGTATTCATTATTGTAGCAATGATGAAACAATGGAAATCACAACAGCAGATAGAACTCTTATGACAAAGATTCGGCATATTGCGTCTAAAAGCAAAGATGTGGTTATTGATTCAGAACCGAACGCAGATAACGGCGGTTTTATGCTGGCTTTAGT
>DEEV01000045.1:432-9018 GCA_002350445.1 Treponema sp. UBA2869
TTAAAGTGCCGCATACAAGAGTTATGACGGATGAGCAGAAAAAAGCAGCTGCCGAACGTCTGAAAAAAATGAGAAAGCAGAATACTAATAACTAAGACAACAATATATCTCCTAATTAATCTAATTGGCACTATGCGGAAACCCTTCCCTCTGCATAGTGCCTTTTTCTTTTTACTAATAAAATATGAATTTAAGACGTATTAAGAAAAACATAACTAAAGACTGTTTCCTTTTTGACGGCGATATGTACACCGATTTTGTCGGTTCTATTGTCATTACTTCCTACATTCTAAACGGGCAGACTGCCGACAGAAAAGCTATCAGAAAACAATGGAAACGTATTAAGCGTAACGGTTTAGACTTTGATATGTCAGATAAGGACTTTATAAGCAAAGTTTTGAAACTGTTTAATATGCCATCAATTCCAGATGGTTCTGCCGCTTTGGTAAATTATGCCTGTGGAAAATATAACGGCTTATTAGTTGCGCCTTATGACGCAGAAAGCAAAAGGGTATTTCCATTGCGTGAAGATGGTTTTGCGTCTTTAACTTTGCGAAAGGGGAAAATATATCCGATTAAGGAAGGTGTAAAAAATGAACTTGCTTAACTTCTTTAAGAAAAAGAAAGACTATCAAGATGAAATCTTTCAGCGTGATTTTCTACAGCATTCCAATTTAGGAAAGATAAATGCTGACACGAACAAAATAGACAGCGGAAAGTCTATTGTTATGACTAATCCGCTTTCAGCTCGTTATACATTTACAAGGCAATTAGCTGGCGAAGATAACAAGAAGTTCCATCCAAAGACCGCAGACGAAAAAGAAACGCTTTCGCCTCGTGGTTTTTTTCGTGGAAAGGAAATTGATCAGGAAGGTAGAAACCTTGTAAATAACAGACTTGCAAAAGTTGAAGAACGCAGAAAGGCAGAAGGAAAAGCACCTTTGACTGCTGACCAAAAAGACTTGGTAAAAGAACAGGCAGAAAATGAAAGGATGTATGAAACGGACATTCCGTCAACTGCGCTGAAATATGTTAAGTATGATCCAAAAACGCAAGAACTGTATGTAAAGTTTCAGGGAAGTAATAAAAAATATTGGTATCCGAGAGTACCGAAAGAAAAGGTTGAAGAACTGATGAAAGCTCCATCAAAAGGCGAGTATTTCATTAAAAACATTCATGATGTTTATACAGTTAATCCGGGACACAGGCCGGAAAACAATTCAAGTAAAAATAAAGTTGTTGGTAATTACTACGGAAAAATGAAAAAGTGGTATAGAAATGTTAGAAAAACAGGAAGGATGTAAACTATGGGAATCTTGAAAGAATCAATCAGATATTACAAGGAATTGAAAGCAGAAGAAAAAAACAAAAGAAAACTGCTTTCTGCAAAAACTGATTTTCATATGCTTGAAGAACTTATTCAGAAAGTAAATGAAAATCCATATTTGAGAATTGAAGTACGTTTAAAAGATGGTACAAGTATGCTCTTGAAAACTTATTTGAAGGATAACCGGGCAGACTTGATAAACGGCGATTATGAGGAGATTAAGTAAATGAACACAATTCCAACGGTAACAGAAAGCAGTCCAACGGCAATTAATACATCAATAATTGCAATAAAAAGGGCAATTGAAGAAATTACCTTGAAAATAGAAACGTTAGAAAAAGAGATAAGGAGCATAAATGAAAATTAGTAATCCGAAAATATCTGATGCAGACGGAGCAAAAAACAGTGTTCCTAATTATACAGATATTGAAAAAGAGATAAAAGCATTATCACAGAGTATTGCGGCACTTGGTACACAATTAGGGAACTTGACTAACACTGTAAATGGATTTTCTACAGAGTTTGCTACAAGTTCCTTAACTGCTTTAATTGCAAGTATTCCGCAATTATCATCAACAACGGTTTTTGCTGATGTATTTAATGGCAAGAAGTTTGCTTTTGATAATGAAGGCACGTTTGCAAATTATGTAAAAGTATTACCCGGAACAATTATGTTTGCACACAATGTTGATACTAATTTTCTTTTTATCAATATTGATTTAGATAACTATATTGCTTTTTCTGATAATGAAAATATTGATTGGTATGAAGATAACAACGGAGTTTTGCGAATTGAAAACGGTTCACAGAGCTTCAAGTTCTGGTATGTTGGTTCTGGTGCGCAAATTGCTGAAACTTTTGGCGAAGTCAGAAACAAGATCATAAAAGGTGTTACGCTTGGAGGTGTTATCAATTTGAATCTTGATAATATTAAAAGCTTTGAAAACCTCAATGTAACAGACACATTAGATGTTGAACACTTAAAAGCAACAGACGGGCAAGTATCGGGCGATTTTCAAGTATCGGGCGATTTGTATGTTAACGGAACTACTCATACGGTAGAACAAGAGCAGATTATAAGTCAGGCTGATTTGATTGTAATGCGGGCTAACAATTCTACTCCAATGGGGAATCACGAAGCAGCGGGCTTTATCGTTCACGATTACAACGGGGTTTCTAACCTTATTGTCGGAGTGGCAAGAGATGGCACTTTGAGAATAGGAACAGGAAGCGGAACTGCTCACGATTACACAAACATTGCTTATAAAAACACAGACGGAAAATGGTACAGCTTTGAAATTGTGGAAGATGAAAAAGTTTATACTTTGATGAATCCGCAACCGGTAGGAACTTTGACTGACTGGGAAAGTAAAAGTGAAAATAAGCCGTATGAAGAATATCTTGCGGCAACATTTACGGAACTTGATTTAAGCAAATTAGAGCCTTTACTTTGCAGGGCTGAAGAAAACGATATGACAGACAGAGCACTTTTAATTTGGGATGCTGTAACAAAAAAGGCATTTACAATTAATGCTCCAACAATGAGCAACCAGGTATTAAAAGCAAAGATAGGAAATGAAACTGAAACGTTATGGAAGTTTGACGATGATAATGGCGGAATAACTTTTTATAAACTGAATGGCGAAGAAGTTGAAATTGAAAGTGGTTCTGATACTTGGGTAGCAGATGCATATTATACAGTATACGTTATACACAGCGGCTTATATGGTTTTGACGGTTCGCACTATTACAAAGTAGATTCGCCGGATGTTCCTGGTGTTATGGTTACAAGTGCGGAACTTGCAGCAGAGCTTGAAGTAAGTACACATTATCTTGTTGATAAAGTTACTGCTGACGTTGAAGATATTTCCTACGAATGGGGAAACAGCGGAAGCGGTTCTGTTTTGCACTATTCAAATGAAGCGGCATATAATGAGGCTCTTTTGATTCCAGAAGGACAAGACGGATATATTGCAAATAATGCGCTTGTTGTAATTGACGGCGATAAAGACTACTTAACAGGAGATGAACAGTAATGAGTAAGACATACATTGTATCAAGAAACGGGGGAACAGTAACAAAAGCGCCGATTAATGATAATAAAATCCCAATCTATGCCAACGAAACGGCACTAGACGCAGACCTTGCGAACATTCCCGATAACACACTTGTTGCAACTAGAGGCGGACACGATGACGTTATAGACCAGATGAAAGATTACATTCGGAAACAAAACGAGTTGAGTGATTGGGAAGATGTTTATGGAACTTGGGTAACGAGTAATTCACCAAGCGATGTATATAACGTTCCTTATGATGGATTCTTAACTTTCTCTATGCCTCAAAATAGCACTGTTGGTGCAAGTTATTCTTTACACCTTTTAGATGACAATGGAGTAAATTGGAAAACTATAACATATTATCAAGGTGGTAACTCGGGCATTCCTATTACAGTAGCAGTTAAGAAAGGTTGGAAACTATACGGTTCATATGGAGCAAATACTTTCAGTAAAGTATATGCAAGTTTTTACAAACTTCGAGATTACACAGGAAGGTAGAAGATATGATTTACGAAATATATACAGAAAACGGAACAAAGAAAAAGAGAGCCTTAACAGGCAACGGCTACGGCTTGCCTTTAGGTACTTGGATAAGTTACGAGGGAACTTGCCCCGATGGATTTATTGAATCAGAACAGACTTTTAACACGACAACATACGCTTCACTTTATGCGATGTTGGGAACTAACAAAGTTCCAGCGCGTTTTGACCATTCAAGACTTGGGGATTATGAAGCAATAACAATAAGTTCAGACGCAAATAATCCTACAGTAATGTCGTATGACGGATTTTTGACACTTGCAGGTAACTCAGGTGGCTCTGGCGGTTTTTTGTCATTGTGGATTAACGGTGAGTCAATTAAATGGGGCGGTGAAAATACGACAAATGTTTCAAGAAGTTCTGTTACCGTTCCATTCAAAAAAGGCGATTCCTTATATTTTTCAACAACGCAACCTAACTATGAATTAGAAAGTATAGTCGCCTATTACAAACAACATCTAGCCATCAAAGCCACTCCTGCTTATGTTGAACCAGACACAGTAAGCGATATGGTTAATACTTTAAGAACACAAGATTCTTACTCTACATCAGAAGTAAACACAGGCAAAAAGTGGATAGATGGAAAGCCGATTTACAGAATAGCTGTTGAAGATACAGCAAATGTAACATATCCACAGCCTTCTGCTATCTCAGCAAGTGCCTATACTATTTTATCAAGTAAAAATATTGACCGTGTAATAACGGCAAATTGGACTAGACCAGAAAGTGGAAGTTATAACGCATTCTCGACACCAGTTTCAATCGAAGTTACAAGTTCAGCCATTCTTAAAGCTGGGTCTCCTGGAAATGGTTATGCAGGAGCTTACTTGACCGTTGAATACACCAAAACAACAGACTAACGGAGATAAGTGTTATGAATATTTCAGAAATATTACAGAGTTTAACAAACGGGTGGGGAATCTTGTTACTTCTAATTGTGTTGGTTGCGGTGTATTTTTTGGTGAAGAAATCGGGCTTGCAGATTCATACTGATAAAATCAGTTTAGGCGATGATTCTGAGCAGGAAAGATTTTGCCTTATGCTCCAATGGGAGCAAATTAATAGCGCACTTGATGGCGTGGCTGTAAAACTTCCAGAACAGTACAGGCATACAGACAAATGCAAAACTATTCTTGCAAGGGTTGGCGATGTATACCAGCAGATGATTATGGTGAACCACATCCGAAATGACGCAAAGTATAAGGAACTTAAACTCGGGCTTGTTCTTAATGCTGTTCTTAAAAGAACTGATGATGAATATTTTCAATCAAAAGAGTTTATTGATATTGCAACAGACTTTAACAGTAAAATGATTGATACTCTGTATACAATAAGGCAGACGTATGCAAAGCAAAGGAGTGCATAAATGGTTTTATTTGGGCTTTGCTTGGCTGTTTGGTTTATAGGTTTAGTGTTGTTGTTTCTGGCTTGGATGTTTCGGGATTAAGGAGTTGTAATTGTGCAAAAGGTTATTAATTGCATTGTGCTTGTTTTTCTATTGTTGTCTATCTGTGCGGCCACAGTCCAAAGCTATAGACTGGAACGCAATAGACGAGAACTTGAACAAGTTAGAAATGAACTTGAATGCGCTAGAGATAGAACGTCAGATATTAGAGACAGCCTTAGACGAACAAATGAAATTCTCAGCGAATCAAGAACTACGGTACAAGGAATTAGAGAACAAATTGCAGAAATCAAAAAGCAGTACGAAGCTCTGGAGAGTTATTGCGATAGTTTCTGCATCAGTAGCGATAACATCAATAATCATTACGACAACTAACTGATATACTAATAAAGTGTCTTTTGGCTTTCATTGATATATACCTCCTCTTGTCCTTCATTGTGCCGACAGTGAAGGACATCTTTTTTTAACTAATAAATTATGAATATTCAAAATCAAATGAAAGAGCTGTTCGGAAACAGCTGCTATGCGTATTGTTTGGCGTATATTTTTGGAAAAGACAAAGATATTAAAGCCCTGACTGCAAGGGTTTTAGATGGCTGGTATTTTGATTACATTCAGGAAGATGGCTTTGTAAAAAAGCCTGTTGATTATGTAAAAATGATTGACAATTCTTTGAAGTTCCGGGATGTAAAAAAAGTGCCTATCAGTTCGCTTTCTGACATTCCCGATGGTATGATTGTTGCTGTTGAGTACAAGTATTTAAGCGGCAGTCATTTTGTTGTATGTCAGAAAGGAAAAGTTTTGTTTGATCCAAGCGAACCGTCTAATTCTGTACGTAATGGAAAGCCTGTAAGCTATCGGCTGTTTTTCTAATCCCGATTTAACTAACGACTGTTAGTTTAATACTAATAATGTATGGCTAACAGTAATTCAAACATTTACGATATACAGTTACAGGGTGCAAACTTAAACTTAAACAAGTTTGATTCAAATATTAAGCAGTTTACAGGATTCAATAAACTGAATGCACCTTTTTTTGGTGATAAGCTCTCGCCGATGTGGAAAAAAGAACGCACAGCAGAAACTAATGGCAGTGTGTTTGATAACGATGGAAATGAGTATTATTTTACACTTCCGGAAGGCACAACAACAAAGATTCTGACTAAAAAAGATTTAAGCGGAAATGAAACCCAGCTTCTTGAAGTTGAGAAAGAAGGTTTTGAAGAAAAAATAATTGAAAGTGAATATGACATTCTTGCTGTTTCAACAATTGAAAATGATAATGGATTTTCAGTTGATGATTATATTTTCGTAAAGTTTAATAAGATTTGGATAAAGTTTGATGGTGTGGAATACAATACAAATATAACTTATCTTGACGATGCTGCATTATGTAAAATATACGAAGTAAATGATAAAAAACTTTTCTGCGGAATTACTCAAAGATATATTATTTTAATTTATGATGGGATTGCGACACAGAAAGCCCTGACAGACAGATATTCATTGTATTCTATATGGAAAGTAGATTTTCTTAATGAGATTTGGTTTAGCACAGGAAGCCGTTCGGATAGTGTTTATAAATTGCCTTTAAACGGGCTACTGACAGCAGCTAATATTGGGTATAGATACACAATTGAAAGTTACAATTTATACGGTGGTCTTTTTGGATCTTATACAGAAGGCGGAGTTTCATACGATATAGGTTCTTTGTTTTATGAGGGAGTATTTTATCCTTTAATACAAGTTCTTGTAGATAATGTTTATGTATGGAAGCCTAAATTTATTGTAATTACTGAAAATGTAAACGGACAAGATTTTACAGTTGTTAAAATTAGAGCTACTCTCGGAGCAAGTGTAGAAAATCCTTTAGATTTTGATTACCTGGTATTAAATGAACATGGGCGTTCTGTTACAAACTTTACAGATCTTGCTAGTGAATGTAAATATGAAGGTAATTCCTTAACAATAAAAGAAGTTTTTTATTATTACACAGATGGAGAATCCAGAAATGCATTTTTATATATAAAAAATGAAAGAGTATATAGTTTTGTTTCATTTTATGATGATAATAACAAGCCCGGCATTAACTGGGGAATGTTAGACAATATTCCAATCGATAATTTAGAAGAATGGCGTATTCTTTATAATAATGAGCATATTTCAGGAATTAGTTATGGTTTATATGCTGACAGTAATGCGGCGACAGGCAGGATTGGAACTTTACTAACTGAATGGAACTCTATAAATGAAGATTTTAAGATTCAATATTCTGCAGATAAAATTCTTTATAAAGATAACAACTCAAAACTTCACATAATTTCAAAAAAAATAAATACAGAATTAAAGATTTATGAAAATTGTCTTTATATGAATACAATTTCTGAAATTAACTGTTTTAATTTAAATAATTTAAAAGCATTTAATTTCTGTAATGATTGGAATAATAGAGTTTATGATGGATATCCATTAATGCCATCTTCTAATTCGTTAGGTCGGTTTTATTTCACAAGTGGAACACCTCTTGATAAAACTACTTATGATTCATTAAAAAACGCAAGTTACATCAATCATTATATAACAGCAATAAATGCAAATTATGAAATTACAAAAAATCCTTTTAGCTCAATTCTTTTGAATCCTGTTGTTTGTTATAGATTTAAGGCGTTGGTGAATGTTGTCCAGGAAAATAAATCTATGCCTTTATGTGCGGAACGATGTGAAACTTTGCTTGCGCTTGTTGATTGTTACATTGCGGATAGTGCGGGAACTCCTGTTTATTTTAGATCATATACAAATACTTCTAATAGTGGAGAGAAAACCGAACTTAAAGGCGTTCAATATCCAGTAGATACAAGCGGAAATGTTCTTTATAACTTTCCTTTCTTTTTCAAGTTGATTAAGTCTTATGTAAATAAAGATTTTGCAGTAATAAATGGAAACGGTTATCCGCTGGTTTATTACAACAATGAAGTTCAGTTTAAGTATTACTTCCTTTCGATGTTTGAAAACCTTGATGCGGCTTTTGTTATTAATGGGCAAACGTATTGTGTATCAAATAATCTTGTTTTCTCATGTTTATACCAAAACGGAGTTATTTCTAATATTCAAAGTGTTGTAAATGTTTCAAATATGAAATATTTAGGATGCGATACACATAGGGCTTACTTCTGGGCCGATATGAACAAAACTGTTTACGCATTTAGCGGCGCAAATACGCTTGAAATGGCTTTTACTGCTGATTCAATAAACCAG
>DEEV01000045.1:9098-15227 GCA_002350445.1 Treponema sp. UBA2869
GGGCAGAATGGAAGTTACAAAATATCTGATTCTGTTGTTAAACAGGCTTATGCGTGGAAAAAAGGAATGATTCTTCAGAATGGAGTAAATGCTCTTTACTCATTCACAAAACTTGAAGGATTTACAAAGCAGAATATTGAACTTGCAACAGAGTTTTACGGACTTTCCAGCCATCAAAAAAGTGTAAATGACTGTATTTATTTAAGGCTCTTTGATGAAGATTTAAGCAAAGGCGAAGTTTCTTTGAAAGTGGAAAGTCTTACTGATGGAGCAAGGGAAACCGAAGAAACAGTTATTAAAATCAATAATTCAGATTGGGATAAACTGACAAAATCGGTTTATGTACGTTATCAGCCAAAGAAACAAAGAGCTTTAGGAACTTGTATTCATATAAAAAGTCCTTTTGCAATTGGATATATGGGGATAGGCAATATTGCAGATGCAAAAGTTATTGATTCTGTTTCTAAAACAAGCATAAACAAGCCGAGTGTGTCGGCTGCAAAATATAATTTTTAAGGAGTAGCGACAAATGAAAAACTCTACAGCCGACATTGTAGAACGAGCAAAACAATTAGCAGATTTGGAAGGCTCAAACTTTATTTCCTGGAATGAGAATCAGCACCTTTTGAATGAAAACTACACTGAACTTTATCAGAAGCTTGTAAACAAAGGCGATAAAGCATTTCTTAAAGAGTTCAGATGTTCAAGCGGTGTTTATGATCTGCCAAACAATTTTATGCAGCTTAAAGGGGTTTTTGCATTTAATAACGGAAATCTTTCTGTAATAAACAGACGTTCAGAAAACGGAAATCTTAATAATAGAAGTTACGAAATAAAAAACGGTAAACTGTATATTTTCGGACACGCAAACGATGTCCTTGTACAGTATTTTCCTGCACCGGTTCATTTAAGCACAAAGCCGGACAATATAGAAATATCACTTCCAGAAGGAACAATTCTTTCTTGTTATGAGCATAAGTTTATTTATGTTGCAGATTCAAAACTTTATATCTATGACTTGGACAGGGAAGAATCAACAAAGATTCTTGATGATGCAACAAATGTTGAGAGTACCTGGAGTGGAAAAAACATTGTAATTATTAAAGACAATGGAGCACAAAAAGTATGGGATATTGAATCACAGACGCTTAGAACGCTTAATAATACATATATTATTATCCGGGCAGAAAACGGAAATATATATATTGTTTCTGATAATAAAGTATGCCTTTATTGCATAAATGGTGATTCATACTACTTGAACCCGATTACAGATTTGAAGTTTACACTAACTGCAAATGCTGTTTCTGATGATTACTTTGAAGAAGTTTATTACTTCTATGATGATAACTTATATTTTAATGGCAATCTGCTTGTAGAAGATGTTGTTGAAAAAGATGCTGTATACAAGAATGGAATCCTTTATTTCTGTGATAACGGAAACCTTTTCAAATGTATTCAGGATGAAATCTTTATTATTGCAAGCAACATCGGGAATGTGATTGCATTTACAGGAATTAACAATAAAAGCGGTTACGGAATCTTGGTCGAAAGCGGAAACAGGAAAATTATCAAACCTTACGCAGAAGATGTAATTTTGAATTATCCTAATTCATTCTTTTTTGATATTTTGGCTTATCAGCTCGCAGTTGCATATAAAGCAAAGCAAGGCGCAGACTATAGCCAGCTTGCGGCACAGTTACAGGCAATGAATGAAACATTCTTTGATACTCTTGGCGATGATGATTTTGGAAATACACGCATAACAAATGTGTATCTCTAAAAATTAAAACTAATAATATAAAGGCGGTTTAAAATGGGAAAATCAAGCAGTTCAGAATCTGAATATGACAAAGCAAAAAGAAAATATGAAGAAGCAATTCAGCAGTACACAGGCGAATCGGGATATAAAACGGCGCTTAATACTGCTATAGGTGCAACAAAGAATCTTTCTAATATTGCATCGCAGGGCGCAATTGCACAGGCACAGACTGGAGCTAGACAAAGCGGAATGAGCAAAGCGCAGGCGGCAATGCTCGGTTCTCAGCAAGGTTCGACAGCGTATCAAAATGCGTTTAACAACAATATCTCTAACCAACAGAATCAGGCTTTCACAAGTAACTTGAATAAAGTTTCTGCACTTGGTTCAAAGGTTGGGCAAGACTTTAACAAGCTCACAGCAGACCGACAGAACGATTATAATAACGTTTCTCTTGGGCTTGGTGCGGCTGGTACTGTTTTAGGCTTATCTGATGAACGCTTAAAAAATTACAAGATTATTTCTAAAAAAATAAAAAGAAGTCCTAATTCTCTTAAAGTTGTTATCAAAGAAAAAGGAGAAGAAGATTAATATGGCAAATATATCTAGTTATTTGAATGCAAATAATCCGCTTGCACAAGGCGGCGCAATTGTAAACGGCGTACAGCCTACGGCCCCTGCTACTCCAACAACATCGGCACCAGTTCTTGAACAGACAATGCCAGTTCAGCAGCCTTTACCAAAGAAAAAGCCGATTGAACAGAATACAAGTTCAAGCAATGACAATCCGTATGAGTGGATGAGCAACGAAGAAAAAAAAGAACTTTCTTCAGGTGCTTATCCCGGACAGATGGCAGACAAGATTACGAGCAAACTTGCAGAAGAAAACGAATATGGCGGAATAAGAGCAAAGCTTGCAAATATTGTTTTGAACAATAAGCCAATGCAAAAAATGGTTAATTGGTCGAATCGTTTAAGAAATCTTAATGATAAGATTCAAGACTATAACAGACAGAGTGCGGCAGTTCAGGGCAGAAATCAGAACAGCGCAAACATCTCAAAAGGAACAGATAAAAGCGCAGTAAAAGAAGTTGAAGCGGCAAGAAAAAGAGCTGTCAACAGTTCAACTTCTAAAACAACATCAGACGAAAGACTTAAAAAAATATTCTGCGGAAACGAAGATATTGTAAAACTGTTCGGGAAGATTCAATCAGTAGATTTTAAATACAAACCGGAAGCAAAAGAAGTAGTTCCTGACGCTGAAAACCTGGGTGTTGATGGCGATGAGCATATTGGCATTTTGGCGCAAGATTTGGAAAAGAATCCTGTTACAAAATCAGCAGTTCAAGAAATTGGCGGTGTAAAAACCGTTGATACAAAAGAAATGACGATGGCTAACAGTGCAGTTCTTGCGGAAGTTTGCAGACGTCTTGAAAATATTGAAAAGAAATTAGGAGTTGAATAATGGCATATAATAGTTTTGATGAATACAATACAGAAGCGGCATACAATGATAAAGAAACAACAGCAAAGAAATGGGCTGAATTTGCAAAAGCCGCAGGATATACCCGACAATCTGCACTTGATACTGCTTCTCCATCTTGGAAAAACTCTAAATATATGAAAGGCGCACTTGATGAAGTTTTTGGAGTAGATACACCAACAAACGAGAATAACCCGGTAGTTGAAACACCGATAGAAGAAACTCCGAAAGTACAGACACAAGACGCACAAAAAAGACAAGCTATCGTAAATAGTGCGAATGAGCTTGCAGACAAAGGCGCAGAAAATGCACAAAACGACATTGAAGAAGGAAGGGAAAAAGCAAATGAAATGACAGAAAAAACTGTTAATGATTATATTGCTTTAGCAAAAGAAAATGCACCTGACCCACTTTCTGATAATATTCCGACATCTTTATTTAAATACTACAAGGAAGGACATTTAGGAAATCTTAATGACCCAGCAACAAAAAAAGACGCAAAAATAAGGCTTGGTTATTTGATTGTGAATAATCTTGCAAGTGGATTAAAGCAGATGTCTAACAATTTTGCAGCTGCCGCTGGAAGAAGTCCTGCTTTTACTGATACTGAAAGCGATTGGAACAAGATCAAGCGCACGAACCTTGAACAAGGCTTGCAAGGACACTGGAAAAAAATTAATGCAATGCAGGATGAAGCTATTCAGATTCTTAAAGATAATGCGGCTACAACAAGCGAAATGACGCAAGCTTTGAGACTTTGGAAACAGAATTCTAAATTGCAGAATGCAATGGCAGGAATGACCGAAGAACAAAAAAAGAATACACTTCTTACACTTGCAAAAGCGGGCAATTATATTAATGACCTTTCTCCAGAAGATTTAGTTGGATTCATTGAAGGCGCAATTGTTTTGAATAATTTGGATGCAACAAAAGCCCTTGCTGTTCTTGGTGGTAAGGCTGCAGGCTCCGCACTTAATAATGGCGTACTTGATACTATTACAGAAGCAACAGCGGGAATTAGTGGCGGCAATTCTGGTAATAAAGAGATATTAGACATAAACGGAAAGCCATTCAAATTAAGTACGGTTGCAACAACAGAAGAAAAAGAAAAGTTTGATAAAGCTGTAAAGGCCTTGTATGAAAAATACAAGACAGGGCAAGTTTCAAAAGAACAATTTATTGAACTTTATACGCCTTATGTAAAGGCAAAAGAAGGACATCCGTCTATGAGTTACTTGCAGCCCGAAAACGCAATAAAAGCAATGGATAAAGGCAGAATTGATAAAGCAAAAAAAGAAATTAAAGAACTTAATGACAAAAAAGGGAAGATTTCTTTTGATGCATACAATGAGCAATATGATAATATTCTTAAAAACTTTGAAAAGACCGGCGGAAATCCTTCCGATCTAGCAAAAGAAAAGCGCATAACTAAAGCTTGGGTTTTAAGAAATCCTTCTAAATAAAAACAAAAAACTCTGTAGAAATACAGAGTTTTTTTATTGTCCTGATTTAGAAGCAAATGCCTGAGCCATTTCTTTTGACATCCAATATACTTCGTGAATCATTCCATTTTGATATGTTGAATAATTTTCAAAAGAAACAATATTTGAATCTGCTTTTATTTTTTTATCAATTTCTTTTACTATGGATTTATCAGAATCGACAGTTTTTTTACATTCAAAGGCGAACTTCAAAGCCTCTTGTTTATCTGTAAAAAAAGTTATTCGCATTTCTCCGCTAAGATTCTGTTCTGATTCAAGAACTTTTACAGTATAAATATTTAATGATGAATCTTCCAGAATATTTATTGCGCCACCACCATTATTTGAAAACATAAAAGTATATGTATAAATACTTTTTTCTTCGCACCAGACAGCCCCGAACATCAGGACAAATAAAACTATAAAAAATGCTCTTTTCATACGCATTATTTTAATTCACTTTTTCCTTTTTCATACCATACAAATATTTTTAAATATCTATACAGAAAACGTATTCACTTTTAACTAACGAGTGTTAGTTTTACTAATAAAGTATGGATTTCAATTTTTCTGTTGATATTAACAAACTCAGACAAAAACAGAGAGCAAGAGCAAAACTCGGACAGAGTATGCAAGCGACAATAAACGGCGCTCTTGGGGAACGTATGCCACAACAGCCGCAGGGAATACCAGCTCAGCCACAGACACAGAATCAAAACGGATGGGGAACTGCAAATGCTTAAAGTAAAATCAAATGAAGATATTCAAAACGCAATCTATGGCTTAAAAAGCCTTAATTCTAACAGACTTGGAAAATATCACAGAAACTACAGGCGCTATAATTACACACCTTATGCTACCTTGACAAACATAAAAAATCCTTCTGTAGTTGGCTTTTATGAAGATAATAACGAAGTAGAAAGCGACACAACACCTACTCCGCAAGTAAACGTTATTAAAAGTTGTATTGATACACTTACAAGCAAGATCGCACAAAGTAAAGTTAGACCATTTTTTAATACACAGAATGGAACTTTTAAAGATATTCAGATTGTAAAGCAGGCACAAGCTTTTTTTGATTTGTATTATGACTTTCAGGATGTAAACAGAAAAATTTCTGAATGTTTCCGCAATGCTTGTATTTTTGATACGGGGGTTATTTATATAAATCCAGAAACAAAGGAAATTATAAACGCACTTCCTTTCCAGGTATTTGTAAGACCTGCAGAAAAGACATACGGAAAAATTACAAGGGTTTTTTATGAACAGGTTGATTATCCTACAAGTCTTTTGCCATCTGACATTAAAGCAGATGAAAACCTTGATTATGTAAAATACGGTGTTTATTACGATACTTTTAATCATATTGTTGCTTGGACTGTAGATGATAAAGTTGTAAAGCAGAA
>DEEV01000045.1:15308-17096 GCA_002350445.1 Treponema sp. UBA2869
GAAATTAATTCTTTGATGCAGAAAGTTAAAGACGCTTCACAGCTGAATCCGGCTAATACTTACTTCTTGCCGCAGGATTCAAGCATTAAGGCAACACAGATTAATAACAGAGTTGGTAATTTAATTACATACAAAGCAACACCTAATATGACCGGTTCTCCTGTTACTGTTGCAACACCACCTTTTATTGATGCGCAATATATGGCAACAGTTGAGCAGCTGAAACAAACTGCTTATGAAATGGTTGGTATTTCTCAGCTTTCTGCAATGAGTACAAAGCCTACTGGACTTGATAGCGGTGTTGCACTTTCTACAATGGAAAATATTGAATCTGACAGATTTGAAATGCAGTTGAATCAAGTTGTCAGAATGTATGTAAATATTGCAAAAACTTGTATTGAAGTTTTCCCTGCTGATGAAGATATTCTTCCTGAAACAAGCAACAGAATTTCTGTTGAATGGGCTGACATTGTAGCAGAATCAAAGAAAATGGTTGTTCAGTTTTCTGCAGCCGATTCACTTTCTAAAGACCCATCAACAAAACTACAGCAGTTACAGGCTCTTGCAATGGCGGGAATTATTCCAAAGACACGCATTGCGCAGTTTATGGAACTGCCGGACATTCAAAGCGGTTACTCACTTTCTAATAACGCTATTAATGCAGTTTTGAAAACTATTACGAATTGCATTGAAAAGAACGAAATGGAAGTTGATGATTTCCTTCCTTTCCCAATGCTCAAAGAAGAAATTATTAATACTTTGCTTTCACTTCTTTCTGCATCAAGTGAAGAAAACGACAATCTTGAAGATATGAAGAAGCTTAAAAAGCTATATGAGAATGTTGAAATAAAAGAAGCTGAATGGCAGGCAGACAACACAACAGAACAGCTTGCAAATGCTCAGGACACAGCACAAGCAGAAGGCGAGATTCCGCAGACTGAAAATGTTTTGACACAAGAAGCAAATATGACGCAAGTTGATCCAAACGAAGCCCCTGTTCCTTCGGGAGATATGGCTGGCGCAGATATGGATATGGAAACGGCACAAGGACAAGAGTTGCAAGGCTCTTGGAATAATGCTCAATAAATTGGCACTAAAAAAACTTAATATAAAGGAGTTGTAAAAGTGGGTGAAAACGAACTGAACGAGATTCTAGGCTCATTCAAAGATGCAATTGATTTGCTTTTGAATAAAGTTGAATCTCTGGAAGAGCGCCTTGAAGGTTGTAACGCTGACGTTAAAAAACTTTCAGAAACACTTTATGACGAAGTTTTAGCACCGGCTCAGTCTTACCTTGAAAACGAGGCAAAGGAAGAACGGTTCGGAGACTTCAAAGAAAAGTATGGCGCACAGTACGAGCCATTTAACAAGTCTCTTGGAGCAATTACGGGTGATGCAGATTATGACGCAACACGCAGAGCCTTTGACGAGTTTGATTCTATGCCAGAGCCGAAAGACGCTGATGCATATGTTGAAGAATCTGTCAAAGGACTTGCAGACCAGATTGCCGAAGTAAAAGAGGCTTTTGGATTGGCTCAGGATTCCGAAGTAACTTTGAAACCGGAAGCAGACGGAACACAAACTGTTGAATCTGAAGGAGAAGAAGTTGCAAAAATTGACGAAAACGGAAACGTTGAAGAAGTCGCAGACAAGGCCGCTGAATCTGACGAAAACAAAGATGAAGCACCTGGAAAGCAGGAAGAATTGAACTTTGATGAAGATGAAGAATCTGACGAAGAAAAGTCGGATGAATCTCCAGAAGATGTAGAAAAGTACGAAAAAGAGCTT
>DEEV01000045.1:17219-17446 GCA_002350445.1 Treponema sp. UBA2869
CAGAATCTTCTTTTCAGAAACTCTCCACTTTTGAAGAAAATTGCAAAAGACAGAGTTGAAGGTAAGACACAGAACTTTGCCGCTATGTATGGTCGTGGTGGCGCTTGTACTGGAGATTTCACAGCTGCAAAGGCTTTGGCATCTACAGTTTCACAGAATGTTGAGTTTGAAGTACAGCCAGGACAGTTGTTCTCTGTTTATTCAATGAACGCAAAAGAAGCCCTTGC
>DEEV01000045.1:17518-19156 GCA_002350445.1 Treponema sp. UBA2869
GAAAGCCTCCGTAAAACTTTGGCTGCCGCTTTGTACGGTTCGGGATATGGTGAACTTTGCGCAGCTCCAACAACAGCAATGACTGCTAACACAGCCGTTGATATTACTTTGCCAGAAGATGCAATCATGAAGATTGACGTAGGTTCAAAACTCGTAATCAAAGCAACAAAGGCAACGGCTGAAAGTTCAGCAACAAACGTTCTTACTGTAAACACAATCAACGGAACTACAGTAAACGTAACACCTGAAAGCACAGCAACAGCTTCAAGCGGTTATGTACTCTGCCTTGCAGGTTCAACAAACGGAACAAGCCCACTTCTTCCTGTTGGACTTGATGGATGGCTTCCTGTAACAAAGAAACGTTCAGGCGCAGGTTGGAATTCATACATTGGAACTTCTTTCTTTGGTGTAGATCGTTCTGTTTGTGCAGACCGTCTTGCAGGTGCATTCTATGACGCTACAGGCGCAAGCTCTGCCGCAACACAGAAAAAATCATATGCAGTTATGCAGTTGATTAAGAAGCTCCGCCGTCAGGGTTCTCAGTGTGATTTAATCGTTATGAACGATTCAGATTTTATGGATTTCTCTAACGAAATTGAAACAACAAATACTTACTTCACACAGACTTCTACAAAAGAATCAAAGAAAGCATCTATTGGATTCTCAGATGTTTCTGCTAGTTTCTCAACAAACTACATTGAAAACATTATTGATGATCCATACTGCGTAGCAGGTCGCTTCTATATTCTCTCAAGTGAAGCTGTAGCATTCTGGGCATACACAAATACAGATAAAGTTTCTGACGGAATCGAAGGAAACAACGCTGGAAAGGTAGATCCGATTAATGGTGAAGAAGATAAATCTACAGACCCTATGCAGCTTTTGGCTGATGATTTGTTCAGTGTTACTGGCGGAAACGATACATTCGAAGGCCCTGCAACACTTGTAACATTGAATCTCTTTGGTTCATTCGTAGTAACAAACCCATCGGTTTGCGGTGTTGGTGAGTTCTACGGTTCAACAGACTTTGCAGCTGCTTAATTAAAAAGGCAGTTTGAAACAAATAAAAGGGCGGTTGAAATATACTGCCCTTTTTTTATAGGAGTTTTGAAATATGGTTGTAAAACAGTTCAAAAGTGATAGAAGTGGCAGAGTTACCGAAATAGAGCTTGTAAGTGGTGAAGTATTGAATGACCCGGCAATTATTGTGAAAAACGTTGCTCCAGTTAATTCTGATACTCCGGCGGGAGCAGTTGCAAGCGGAACTAAGGTTACATTGTCTTGTGCTACAGAAGGCGCAGTTATTTTCTACACTACAGACGGCTCAGACCCAGATATGGAATCTAGCCGATATTCAAGCAAAATTACAATTTCAGCAGATAAGACAATTAAAGCTGTTGCATATAAAGACGGATGTCTTGCCGCACCTGTTGAAACGTTTGAATATACAATTGCATCTTAATTTTACTAAGAATTTAAGGAGTAAAAATCTATGAGTGATAAAACTTTTAAGATTGTAACCGGAATTGTCGGATTGGTTGAAACAGTTGCTATTGGAATTGTTTCTATGATTCAGCCAGAAAATATGCTTGCTATCAATGGTTCGATTACTGTAGTAGGAACTGCAATTATCGAAGT
>DEEV01000045.1:19255-21148 GCA_002350445.1 Treponema sp. UBA2869
AAGGTGGGTTTTTTGTTTAACGTACTAATAATGTATGACACAAGCACAGAAAGAGAAAAACGAATTTAGAAAAAGCAGACTTTGGCGGGAGTTCAGGCACGAAATGGAAGGGCGTTCGCTTGGAATAGATGCGCTGACTTGTAAGCCATTACATAACGGATGGAATCTGCATCATAAAGATTTAAGGCACGAACATTACAAAGATTTAAGCCCCGAAAACTTCTGCTGTCTTAATTCAAAATCTCACGAAGCAATACATTTTTTATATCCGTACTACAAAAAAGATAAGTTCATTTTAGAACGCTTGAAAAAGATTCTTGATGAAATGGAGGCGCTTGAAAATGACAGTAAAAGACTTTAACGAAATGCAAAAGCCTTCCAGTTGCGATGTAGTAGCAAAAGACACAGACCTTATTTTTGAAATTGGCGGATATGTTTTTTTAATTCAGCGTACAAACGATTTTAATAATGTAATTATGTTTTATAAACAAAAGCCCACAGTCAGCGTAATTAAAGCGCTTGGAGCCTTCCGGAAATACTGTATTTTACACGATGTAATTTATTTGCGCTTAGAAATGAGCAAAGAAAGAAAACTATACAAAGTGTTCCGCTATTGGCAGAAACACAACAACGACACCAGCGATTTAAACATAGTTTTTTCATGGGATGAATCGCTTAATAATGCTGCCTATGTATTTTATGTGAGGTTGATATAGACTAGATACGGATTACTAATATAGTGTAATGCAAGCAGCTTCGTTGAAGAACTTGCACTATAGTCTGCCGTTGGCAGATTAACCAATTATGTAGTAGTAAGTCTAAATTGGTAAAAATTAGGATAAGCCCTGTAGGATTTTTTCACTTTATTTGCCTACAGGGTTTATTTTTTTTAATTTAAAAACGGTTTTATATGCGACATTATAAACTGACTTTTAGAAAGGTTTTCTTTTTCTGCCGCCAGTTCTATTGCCTGCTTTTCTGATTCTGAACAGACAATAGAAAATACGATCCGTTTTGCATCCAGTTTTTTCTTTCTGCCGCTACCTTCACGCTTTCCGCCTCTTGGCATTGTTCCTCCTAATTGTTCAAGAAATCTTCACGAATTCTAATTTTTTTAGTTTGATGATTAAAAAATGCGATTCTTTCGCCATTAATTTTAATTACATCGTAATCATATCCATTCTTTCTAATTACAATAACTTCGCCTTTTTTTGAAAGTTCATTAAACTTTGTTACGTTTGCTTTTACCATTGTCATAGTCTACTTCTTCCCGCTTTTAAGGTAAGCGGGTAACCTTTTAATATTGAATCCAATCGTTGAAAGGGTTAGCCTTTACACCATTTAAGAACTTTTCAGCCTTGTCAAATTCAGCATAGGCAGGATTCGATTTTATCAAATTTTCTTTTGCTTCCTCATAAGAAAATGGTTTAGAATCTTTCAAATCTGATGTCTCAGAAAATCTTATCAGGTTTCTTTCTCTTCCGAATGTCATGTAAAATTGTTTCATAATTTCCTCCTCGATGGCTCTTGCGCCCTTCTGATTATTATAATATACCCATTATTTGAATATGTCAACAGTTTTTTCAAAAAAATAAAAAACATTAATATTTTTTGAAGATTTTTTTGTATTCTGTCTACCAAAAAATACCTAAAAAACGAGTAAAAGAAAGAGTAAAATGCATAGTAATATGCATAGGGGTTACTAGAAGTAAAATGCATATATGCATATTAGAAGTAAAATGCATACAATGCATATTACTTAATATGCATGCAAAAAGATGTGCTGTCGGTTATATAGAAGAAAGTTGAAAAAATGCGTTTTTTTGTGTTAAAAATGCGTAAAAATTGCGTTAAAAATTGCGTTTTTTTTAAAATGCATACTATATATATATT
>DEEV01000045.1:21166-25639 GCA_002350445.1 Treponema sp. UBA2869
ATTAGATATAGTATGCAAAATTGATTTAGTTGCTTTCCTGTCGTAAGTCTGAACAGAGAAAATCAGATACAATGCGCTGAACTTCTGCAGGAAGTCCTGAACTTTGGGTAGTGCTGAAATTGTCTGTATATTCCACTTCATAAAACTTGTCTTTGTATTTTGCCTTAATGCCAAAATCGTCAGAAATGTAAACTGTAATTTTTTTACGGTAAGACCCGGCGAGAGATGGCACAAAAAAATAATCGTCATACAAAGTGAAATAGCCTTCCTTGTCGCAGTAACGTGGGATTTTGACAGCAAGAAGTTCTGGAAGGTCTAGTCTTATCTGCCTGAAACAATTGGCGTGATTTTGGGAAGGAATGGCATAAAGGGAATTGTAGAACGGGATAAACACATCACGAAGATAGATGTTTGCGGAGTGTGGCGTTCTGATTCCCAGCCTTCTGAAAAGGAAAGGTAATTGTCCCTGTAAGGTTTCCCAGAGCCTTTCAATTCTGCCTTTTGCCTGCGGAGAAAGTGCAAGGATCACATTTATATTTAATTTATTACAGATGTCGATAAAGTGTGTTTTTTCGTTGTGGCTATAAAAAAGACGTTCGCTTTCTGTTCCAAAATCTTTGCGTGGATTACGCACGAAGGAGCTGTGTCTGTCTACATAAAAGTTCAGCGGCACACCGTCTTTTTTGAACATCTCTTTTAGAACTCCGTTATAGCCTTGCCGACATTCATTTTTAGTCATATACAGTGCAAGTATTTTATGCGTGGAATCATCAATAGCGCCTGAAAGGGTGAAATATTCGGGAGTCATAAACCACTGATGTTTTGATGCATCCATCTGTACAAGTTCGCCTTCTGCCATTCGTTCCGGTCTTATGTCAAAAGTCTTTGTGTTTCTTTTGTAGGTTTTTGGAGATTTAATTTTGTTCCGCTTAAAGATTCGCAATACTGCTGCGTAAGGTAAATTAATATTTTCTGCAAGCAACAGATTTTTTTGAAACGCAGAAAAGTTTTCTCCAGAATAAAAGTTGTTGTAAAGATTTATGATTGCTTTCTCAGCTTCTTTTGTGATTTTGCGGTTATGAGCAACATGATCGCACTGGCGTATAAAGGCATTATTCCCGATTTTTAAGTATCGGTGTTTTAGCATAAATACGCCTTGAACGGACATATTCAATGTTTTAGCGGCTTTTCGTATTGATAAGCGCCCTGAAGCTACAAGAGGAATTACAAGCATTTTGCGCTTTTGCTTTCTCTCGTATTGTGTCATAATCTATTTGTCGGAAAAAAAAGTGTTAAACTTTAATAAACTTCTTGACATTCTTACAAAACACCATTAAAATTAACACTGTAAACGGCGTGAATGTTTACAGTATCTAAAAGTTGGAGTTTATTCGGGCAACCGATTAAATATAAAACCCGGTCTGATGTTCACGCCATTAGACCGGGTTATTTTTTTTAAATTCGTGTGGATGGAGAAATGGGAATCAAGAATCTAAAAAATCAAATTAAGTATTGCTTTGCAATGAAATCATTTTGCGAAAAACGTAAAGACTGGCTTTTGGCTCAGTTTTACAACAACGCACAAAAAGGTTTTGAAAAGAGGTTAAAGCGTGAATCTACTGGAAAGAATTAAAGAACTGGATAAAGAGTTTGACAAGCTCGTAGACATTGAAAAAGAAAAAGCTGCAAAGGCTTTTATTGCAAGGCGTGGGGAATGTCCGAAAGTTCGCAAAAATGCGCCGGACTGGTGTTGGGATAAAGCTAACGAAGAATATTTGAAGTGGGAAATTGATTATGACTACGAAATGCACCAGGCAAGAATGGCTGTATGGGATACGCCGCTTGGAGAAGAACTTTTAAGGCTTCGTTCACTTTGGGAAAAAAGAGGTGTTCCTGAAAAAGTTGAACAGTATCAAGAAGGAATTATTGAAAGGACAGTTTTTTCTGATGGTTCAATGACTGAAAGATGGGATAGAGAAAGCGATAAAGAAAACTTTAATTATTTTTACAGATAAGCCAGAGGAGGTAAAAAGATGGCAGTTATTTGTATTCTTTATGGGCAAAGCGGAACGGGGAAAAGTTCTTCTATGCGTAATTTCAAAAAAGGTGAAGTATCTGTTGTGAATGTTACTAACAAGCCGCTTCCCTTCCGGGCTGATTTTGCAGTAGCAACAAGCAAGAACTATGAGCAGATTACACAAGCTCTAAAAAAATCAGAATCAAAATCTATCATCATAGATGATAGCACATACTTACTTGTAGATGAGTATATGCGCAAAAGTGCGGAAAAAGGTTTTGACAAGTTTGTGCAGCTTGCTAATAACTTTTATAACTTGCTGAACTTCTGTACCAACGAATTAGACAATGACAAGATTGTGTATTTTATCGGGCAGTCTGAAGTTCACGAAGATGGCAGAGAGCATTTCCGTACTGTTGGAAAAATGCTTGATTCGATGGTCTGCATCGAAGGGCTTTCAACAATTGTTTTGAAGTCTGTCGTAAAAGATGGGCGCTATTGTTTTTCGACAAAAAACAACGGCTTTGACACTGTAAAAACACCTTTAGGAATGTTCAGCGCAGAAGAAGAATTTATTGACAATGACTTAAAAGCTGTTGATTCAAGAATCAGACAATTCTGGAATATGTCTAAAAATGATATTCCGGCAAATAAAATACAAAAAGCAAAGGAGTAGTATATGGCTTTTGGAAACGGTTTTAAACACGAAGATTCAAGGCGTGGGCTTGATTGCGGAGTTTATGAAAATGCAGTTATTACAAGCTGCGAAATTAAAAAAGGTTCTTTCGGTGATTACATTCAGGGAACTGTTTCTGTAGATGGCGATAAGGACATTTACCCAAACATCTTTTTATTAAACGATTCGCCAACTCAAGGCTATGGACAGTTTAGCAAAGAGGATGCTTTGAAGATTTGGAATCAGCAAATGACAAAAGTTTTTGCATCGTTTGGCATTCCAGAAGGAAACTTTGATGTTAAGACCTGGATAGGAAAAAAAGGAACAATCACAGTTCGCAATCAGAAAAAGAAACCTGAATACAAAGAAATTGTTCTTTTCAAAACAAAGTTTGAAACAAAGACTGAAGAAAAAGCAAAGTCTGACGGTGATCTTGCTGCAGAACGAGACGCACTTGAAGATAAAAACTTTGATATTTTCTAAACACAAGGCCGCACTACTCTTTTCAGATGGTGCGGCTTTTTAGGCGAGACAGAGATGAATATAAAAACAGAATGGCTTGATTTTCTTGACGTACTTTCTAAAGGTGATTCACTGATTTTTAAAAAATATCTTGATGCACTTTTAGACTACGCAAACGGAAACGATTCTGCACTTTCTGAATTAAGCGAAAAAGAAAAAAACGTATTACTTGTTATCGGTGAGCCAATGCGGACAAATGCAAAGAAATCCGCCGGAGCTTTGAAACGATGGCAGAACAGAAAAGAAAAGGCAGAAAAGCCAAAGCCAAAGGCAAAAAAAGAAAAGTTTGTAAAACCGACTTTGCAAGAAGTACAGGATTTTATAAAAACACAAAATATAACAAATGTAGATGCAGAAGTATTCTGCAATTATTACGAATCAAATGGTTGGCGAATTGGAAGGAACGCTATGAAAAATTGGCAGATGGCGGTTAAGGGGTGGGCAACAAGAAACGCCAAAACAGGACAACAACAGAGCCAGGCACTGAAAGGCAATAAGAACAATTACACTTTGTAATTGATGGGTAGGAGGAAAGAAAAATGGAGGCTGTTGAGTTTGCACCGATGGAGCAGGAAAAATTAAATAAACTGTTCCCGATAAAGACAATAAAAACTAACTGTAAAAAATGCGGCAAAGAGTTCGAAGCGGTTTATTTCAGCGCAGTTTTCAAAAATACTGTTGCTCAGTTTTATTGCAACGAATGCGTTGAACAGTATGACGAAGCAGAAAGACGTAAGCAACTAAAGTTTGAAAGAGAAATCAAAGAAAAAGCTTATCTGGCAATGGGAATCCGGGAAGAATATTTTGACGCAAAGTTTTCAAAATACAAAGCAACAACAGATTCACAGAAAAAAGCCCTTGCAGCCTGTAAAGATGTAGTTGATGGGAACACAAATAAACTTGTATTTCTTGGCACGAACGGAGTTGGAAAAACTATGCTTATGGCTTGTATTGTAAAACGTCTGGGCGGAAAAATGCTTAGTGCGTATGAGCTTTATGCACGCTATAGAGAATGCTTTGTAAATCCTAAAAAAACAGAAATAGCACTTTTGGAAGAACTGACAGAAACACCGGCGCTTGTTATTGATGAGTTCGGGCGTACAAAAGGTTCTGAAGCTGAAAATAACTTTTTATCGGAAGTTGTTAACAGACGCACAACAAGCGGAAAGTTTTTAGGCTTTACTTCTAACCTGGTAAAAAAATCTGAATGTATTTTTAACAACAATGACTACTGCTCAAAGTGTACAAGAAAGGATTG
>DEEV01000045.1:25709-37952 GCA_002350445.1 Treponema sp. UBA2869
TGTTATCACAATTAGTGCTGATGATTACAGGCAGACAAAAAGAAAATGAAACAAACGCCAAAAGGACAGACAGACTTTGACTTTTTTGCAGATTATCGGGAGAACGTTCCTATTTCTGATTTGTCAGAATACGAAAAAGACCGTAACCTGCCTTTTTACAAAGCTCAGAATAAATACTGGGAAACGGGAGATTTTAATTTTCTTTGGGAAGTTTACCCGGTAATAAGAGATGTTTGTATTTCTTTGGCAAAAAAACAGGCTGTGGGAATCCGTATTCCTGATTTGATTTTCAAAGCAGAAGATGCGGCATTGCGAGTTCTTGCAATTTATAAAAGCAACAAGACTTTTTATGTAAAGAAACTTGAAAACGTTTGTTATTGGAAAGTCAAGGAAGTTTTATTTAATCAAAACTTGCAGATTGACGAGCGCACAGCAGATATATCTGACTTTTACAATCTTTCTTACGAATACGAAACGGAAGAAGAAAAGTCAGAAAGACTGAAAGAGGAAGAAGTTGAAAGGTTGAAAAAAATTAATTCAGAAAAAAAAGAAGATCCAAACGGACAGCTTTTTTTGGAGTTTTAGAAATGGAAGTTGCAAGCAGAGGTTATAAAAGACAAGATCCTAAAAAAATGGCGTGGCTTAATTTGTGGATATGTATTACCACAAACGACATCCAGGAGTTTTACAACGCACTAAACGGCGGAAAGCCTAAAAAGATTAGGGAATCAGAAAATCATCAGACTTGGGATGAAATTAACAAAAATAAAACTATGAACAAAAGGAAAGAATAATGACAAATATAGAATTTACAAAAGATACAAGAGGCTATAAGACAACGGCGGAAGTTGCAAAACTTGCGAACTGTTCTGCTTTTATAGTTCTGGCAGTAACAAGAGAACAGCACTTCCCTACTACTTGGGGAAGGGTAAATCATACGCAAACAAAGATATGGACTGAAGAGCAGGTAAAAAAGATTTTAGAAGCTGTAAAAGAACGGCTTATAAAAAATAAAAAATGGTTTGACTGTGCAAAGAATCGTGATATTCCAAAGCCAGTAAAAAAGGCGGCGTCTGTTAAATTAGACCTTGAAAAGCTGAAAAGCGAGCATCCGCTTGTAACTGATGAACGTTGTTTTCATCTATCCTGGTTCCCTGATACAGAGCCGAAAAACTTTGAAGAAATTGAAAAGGAGGACTGAAATGACAGGATTTGAAATGACAGAAGTTGTAATTTTTTTTGGTGGTATAGTTTTGTTTGTGGTTGTAGTTGCAACACTTACGATTATATCTACAAAGTATGAGCAAAAACACAATCCCGATGGATGGTGGGCATAGTTCGAGGTGGAAATATGAGAAGTGTAGACAGTTATCAGAGTATTAAAGGCCCAGACGAACTTGAAGAAGAAAATCGTTATGATAGTATTTATGAAAGTCTACTGAATGAGTTTGATCCAGACGAAGGAGATTTCAAAGCGTATCAGAATTGGTGCAGAAAACGTGCAAGGGAATTGGCAAAAGAAAAGGAGATAAAAGAAAATGACTAAACTATCAATGTCAGAAGAAGAAATGCTCAAAAGAAAATATACAAGACCTTATGAAAAGCGTATTGCAGAACTAGAAGCACAGATTGAGCAAATGAAGTGTTGCTTTAACTGTAAGCATTCAAGAACAGAATATGAGCATTGTAAAACAGGTAAACACGAAAAATGGGAGATAAAAGAAAAATGAATGAATATATGAGAATGGCAGACAGAATGTATGATTTAGAAAATCAGATGAAGCAACTTGAGAAAGAAAATGCAGAACTGAAAAAGCAAATATCAAATGTTAGAGAGTGTTTTATTTCTACTTCAAGTGGTGATGATTTTGAAATGGCGGAGAGTGCAAGAGAAGTGATGGAAGTATTAGATATACCTTGTTATCGACATAAAGATAAAAGGGAAAAATCTAAACTCACCAAAGCAAAAGAACTTCTTAAAAAGTGGGTAGAACTTTTTAAGCCAAAAGTTGGTAACATTCCACCAACACCGATACAAGTTGAAACAGAGCAATTCTTAAAGGATTTGGAAAAGTAAAATAAGAAAACCTGTTATTTTACTTTTAAGGCGGAAACTAAAATAAAGGAGAAACTATGTTAGTAAGTTTTGAATATAACGACAATATAATTGCAAATGCTGATTTGTCCTTAATTCCACAATATCAAAATACTATCAAGATTTGGGGCAAAGAATATGAAGTTGGAGATTATCGACAGGAAGTTGAAATCAAACAGAAGCCAAGTGGAAAGAAATCAGTTATCGAAAAGATAATTGTTACGCTTAATGATTGCGGAGATTAGTTCACAACAGAAGGAGTAACTATGTTTGAGAAAGAAGCAGAAAATTATGCTGATAAGCAGATTGGGTGCGATGATGGATATTATGAATGGACAGACGTCGAAAAGGCTTTCAAAGACGGTGCAGAGTTCGGCTATAACAATGCTAGAGCAGAAATGCAAGAAAAACTTAAAACCTATAGGAGAAAGATAGTGAATGACAAAAAAAATGGGCAAAATATAATTTTATCAATAAGGGAATTAAAACAAGCAATCTACACCCTAAGAAACAAGGGCTATACTGATGATAAAATATGTATTTATCTTACCAGAGACACCATTATAGAATTTGCAAAAAGATACGAATGTTCAGAAGGAGAAGTTATTGATTGGGAAGCAATGTTTACGTGCGATGTTTTTTGTTTCGAGGGAATTCTTGTAAAAGTTCACTATGAAAATAAGGTTATTGGAATTATGGAAGAGATAAAGTTATGAGAGAGATAAAAGGAGTAAAAAAATGAAGTTTGAAAATACAACGGTTACAGGGATTGAAAACGCAATAATCGGCTTGCGCTTGCCGATGTCAAAAAACTTTGAGGACGCAAAAAGTAAGTCGGATTCTGTATTTATTCCCGGTGCAATATCAGAAGTTAAAATCGGGGCTGATGATATGCGCATTATGCAGAATCTTATAAAAGCGGACGGCAGCGGAAAAGCCGGAGAGCCGAATAGTAAGTTTTTGCGCATGATTCATGTACAGGTTTCAATTACCGCGCCGTCATATTTTATGGCAGAACTTGATACATATAAAATTGGAACTGTACGCAATTCAACATCAGTACAACATAAAGGCGTATCGAGAGCATATAGCATAAACGATTTTGAGGTAGAGCATGATGTATTAGAAGTCTTAACAGAAGAAGACAGAGAAATCATAACATTAACATATCCTTATGAAACTAACGAATATCGCATATACACTTGCGAGAACGGCAGAAAGTATAAAGTTTTCAAAAACGGCAGAATTATTTCATGTGCTTATTCTCTAACAGATTCAACTGGACGAACACGACAATTTGAAGAAAAAGAATGTGTTCCAAGTGCTACACCGTCGGGATATTTTGAAATAAATATAGGCGGACGAAATGGCGAAAAGTGGCTTTTGCATAGATTGATTGCAACTTGTTGGATTGATAATCCTGATAAACTTTCAACAGTAGACCATATAAATACGGATAAAGGCGATAATAGTGTAGAAAATCTTGAATGGGTTACTCTTGAAGAGAACATAAGGCGAGAATGGCAGAATCATAAAGGTTTTGACAAACAAAAAGCGTACAAAAACTGGAAAGCGTCAAGTAAAACAATGCCACCGGAAAGAATGAGGATAAGAGATTTATATAAAAATGGAATGTCCCAAAAGGAAATTGCAGAATTTATGCAGATGTCGCAAGCGCAAATATCTGTAATACTAAGGGATTCTGAATCAACTTCAAAAAACAAAGATTTATTTGAGATGTGTTATTACTGGGAAGAACTCATAAGTACACTAAACTCTCTAAGAGAAAAATATCTTGAAACAAAAGACTATTCGTATTTTAGAGCCATTAGGCAAATATTGCCAATGAGTTTTAAATATACATCAATGTTTGATTGCAATTATGCGACATTACGCAATATTTACGCATGGAGACGCGGACACAAATTGACAGAATGGCACAAGTTTTGCGACTGGATTTTGACATTGCCGTTAGCTGAATTGTTGATAGTAGGAGACTAGATGGCTAAATTAATTCAAAAAGACAGGATGAATATTAGCAGAAAAGCGAGACATGCACTGGGGAAGCTATCTGCTTTGTTGGCGTTGAGGTCTGTTGATACAATAACATCTGACAGGGCAAGAGAATTGTGCGCAGAGTTATATTTGGCGATAGATTCTATTGTTGAAGAAATTGAAATGGCTGAAAGGAGAGATAAATGACAGAAGAAGTTAATCATCCTGAAAGATACGGTGGTGACACAACCTACGAATGTATAAAGGTTTTAGAAGCGTGGTTACCGCCGGAAGAGTACAAAGGATTCTTACGCGGCAACGTACTTAAATATTTATGCCGCGTTGGAAAGAAAGATAATACCGTACAGGAACTTAAAAAAGCAGAATGGTATTTGAATAAACTGATTGAAAAGGAAACAAAGGGGATGGAATCGAAGAAAGTTGAAATAAACCCATGTTGCGGAAATTGTTATAGCTATCTGACAGATGAAGACGAAAACGGCAAACTTACAGATTTTCACCATGACAGGAATAAAGATAGCGGATTTTGCGCGTTGCGCGATTTATTCTACGGTGTAGAGAAAAACGAAAAACCTTGTAAAGATTGGGGGTATGACAATGGCGAAAACAGTTAGTTTATTAAAAGTTTACAGGCGTGAACTTATTACAACGCTTAACAAAAACGATATTGAAGCGTTCAAAGGACATTGTAAAAGGTGGAGCAATTATTTACCGCCGATTCCAAACGCGAAAGTTTTTGAAGTTGCATTCTACAAGACAATGTACAACGAGCGCTCCGTTTATCCGAAATTGAGAAAACAGGCTAAACAATGGCTTATTGCTAACGGTTACAATCCAAACATAAATTAAGAGGCGGATAGAATGAATACATTTTATAGCGGCTATCCGTTTCCGGGGCGTAATACCGGCAACAAATACCACAATCAGAAAACAAAAATCGGCGATATGGTATTTGATTCAAAGAAAGAGGCAAACCGATTTCAAGAATTGAGACTTTTAGAGCGCGGCGGCGTAATATCAGACCTTAAAATGCAGGTACGCTTTTTAATATGCCCGAAGAGCAGCGGAAACAAAAGAGCGCGTTATTATGTAGCTGATTTTGTCTACAATGAAGGCGGAAAGACAATCATTGAAGATGTAAAATCAGAAATTACACGAAAGAACGCCGTTTACAGTCTAAAAAAAGCCCTTGTGCAGTGGCAATATCCCGACTATGAGTTTAGGGAAACATGAAAGAAATAAAGGCGCAAAACATTGATTTATAAAGAAAATCGGTGTATAATAAACAGGCAAAAGAACAAAAAAAATATTATCATTCTGACCGATGATACAATTATTTTGGGGCAAAAGTGAAAACTCATTATAAGCGTATTGTTGAGTATCTGGAAGAAAAGCAAAACACAAACTTTACAGGAAGCGTCAAGTTATCCTTTGAAAACGGCGAAATTGTTGCCGTCAACGAGGCTAACAAGCATGATTTGCCAACATCGGCAAATGACAAAGGTGTGCAGCTTATAACCGACTACATCAAAACCGCAACAGACCGCAGTTTTAACGGCGCGGTAGTTTTCGTCTTTAATGCCGGCACATGCACAGACTATTCTTATAGCAGGACATACAAAGGCGACACCTTGAAAAATTTTTTGGGGGCGTAATATGCAGGTATGCCCAAAATGCGGCGCAAAAATCAAGTACATAGCAACAGGCTACACCACACAGGCGGTGTGTGAGGCTGAACCACTGGAAGTGGTTAATGACAACGGACACAGGTTTAAGGGTTATCCGCTCCACAAGTGCAAAGAGGATATAAAGACCGATGAACGAAATAACGAAAAGCAATAATTCTATTGACAATACAATCAATACAATTACTACTACAAAAAAACGTAAAACACCGGCAAAAATCAAAAAAGATAAACTACCTCTTATTGCCTTTACGGATAAAGAAAAACAAAACTGTATCAATCTTGATTCTGAATTAAAATGGACGCAATCCCTAACAGACGCGCAGAGACTTTTTGTTTTTTATTATAGCAATCAAAACTCATTAAAAAGAAATGCAAGTGAAGCAGTAAGACTTGCCGGATATTCTGAAAAAACTNNACTGCAAAAGTACAAGCTGCAAAGTTTTTACAATCGCCTGAAATACTTGCTGAAATTAAAAACATAACTTCTCAATTATTAAAGAATCTAACAAAAACTAACTTAGAATCGGCGGTAAAGGCTATTATCGAGCGAAAAATAAACCGGCTGAACATGAAACCCGAAGACTTTTACAACATCGAAAATAAGACTACTCCCGAAGGTTACGAGTATGTAAGCGCAACAATAAAAACACCTGACGAACTGACAGACGCGCAGAAAGAACTTATTGAAGATGTCGAGTATGTGGGGCAGAGAAGCATACCGCATTATAAATTACCTTCTAAAACGCAGACAGAAAACGAACTTTTGAAGATTCATAAAGAAATGCAGAGTGTCGAAGAAAACGGCAACGATTTTGACATAGAGACAACGGCGGAAATTATCGGCGAAAAATTGCAGCTTAAAACGAAAGTTATTTGCGCAAATAAAGAAACGGCGGATATGTCGGAACTTGCGACAATAAGAGCTGCAAACAAAGAAGAAGAGGATTAAAGGCATATATGGACTTGTGGACACCCGAAGAAAAATTGAACTATGTCTATGCCTTCATGAAATATGACCACAAAGACATAGAACTGGATTTTTGGCAGGACGATTTTATCCGCAACAGAAACCGCTATATATGCCTTTTGAAAAGCCGTCAAACAGGCTTTTCTTTTGTTGTCGCAATTAAAGGACTTGTAAAAGCCCTGGACCCGGCAAGGACACAATACACAAAGCAATTTGTATCATACAATGAAGAAGACGCGCAGGAAAAAATAAGGTATGCGCGCCAGTTCTACGATTCAATTCCAAACAGATACAAAAAGAAACTTGTACACTCTACCGCGACAATGCTAGAGTTTGAGGACGTAGGGAGTAAAACGACAAGCCGTTTAATCAGTTTGCCGTGTAGACCGCCGCGAGGTAAAAACGGCGATGTATGCTTAGACGAGTTTGCAATTTATTTACCGCGACTTTCAAAAGAAATCTATACCGCAGCTTCATTCTGTACATTGCGTAGAGGTTGTATCGAGGTAGGAAGTACACCTTTGGGAACTATCGGCAAGTTCTACGAAATATGTACAGACAGAGAAAACTATCCGAACTTTGACCGCTATTTCGTGCCGTGGTGGTATGCAAAAGTTATGTGCAAAGATGTACGCGGCGCGGTGCAATGTGCCAAAGAAATGGAGACCGCCGAGCGCGTAGAGCGTTTTGGAACTGACCGCCTTATATCACTATTTCAAAACTCTACACTGGAAGACTTTCAACAGGAATGTGAATGTGTTTTTATTGATTCAAGCGCGAGTTATATTTCACTTGAATTGATTTATGCAAATACACCCGGACGGCGCGAGGAAGATATACCGACAAATATTGAAAATGACGAAGATTATATCAATGCAAAACGCGATGTAGAAATACATTGTTTTAGGAACGCTGACGACCTTATTTTTAACTATAGCCCGGAAAAATACGGCTCACCTTTATTTATGGGGGTTGATATTGGACGAACTTCAGACGCAACAGTCTTTTATATAATCGGACGTATCAACGGCAAGAAAAGAAGTGTATTAAGGCACGAAATGCGAAACGCCGATTTTGACGCGCAGACCGCCGTATTAAATAAACTCATGGAAAACTTGCCTATTTTTCGTTGTTGCATTGACGATGGCGGCATAGGGCGCAATCTTGCAGAAAATGCTCATAAAAGATATGGAGAACGCGTAGAACTTTATCATTTTGATTTACAGTCAAAAGAAGTGCTTGCTATGGGCGTAAGAACTGGACTTGAACGCCGGGAATACGAACTAGATAACGACAGAGATTTTCACGCGCAGATTCATAGCATAAAAAGAACGCCGTCAAGTGGTGGGAGTTTTAGATATGACGCGGAAAGAAACGAAAAAGGACACGCCGATAGTTTTTGGGCGTGGGCGTTGGCGAGTTACGCGACAGACGGCAAGAAAATTGAACCTAATTTTTACGCAGAATATGCTAGAAAAAAGAATGAATCAGTGGTAACATTAAGTAACGGCAATATAGAACTCTCAAACAATCCGCAATCGCTGACCCGAACGCGCGGTAAATCCTTATCATCGGTATTAAGGAGCGTTCGCAATGGCAACAGATAACGAAAGGCAGATTGTCCCGGTACAGAAGACTATTGAAGTAGAACCGATTGACATAAAGAGGGAAATCAACAGGGCTAAAAGATACGCAAGGGGATTCCAGACCGCTGACTATGCGCGGACAAAACAGGGCGGCTCACAATCATCTTTTTTCGACCCATATCGCAACGTTGAAAATCAATACGGAAACTTAAAAACCGCAGACGGACATTTTAACAGGGAAGTTGATTGCCAGACGTTGCGCCGTGTGTCTAAAAAAGCCTGGATTATCAATCTTTGCATTATCAACGTACAAAAGAAAATTAAGCCATTCCTTAAACCTTCCACTAACCGCAACTTGCGCGGTTTTGTTGTTAAGAAGGTTGGCGAAGATGTGGTTAAGGCGGCAGGACAGAAATCAGAGGCAAGAACAGAAATAGAGCAGTTCTTGCTTAACACTGGGATTGAAAAATCTCCAGACCGTGATAATTTTGTCCGTTATTGCACAAAGATACTAAGAGACGCTTTAGAGATTGACCAGGTAGCAACTGAAATTGGGCGTACAGTATCGGGCAAGGTTTACGCATTTTGGGCGGTGGACGGTGCAACAATAGAGCGCGTATTGCCAAACCAAGACAACCCTATGCACATTAAGTACATACAGGTTATAGACGAAATCCCACAGGCTTTTTATCCGGCAGAAAGTCTTATTTTCGATTACCAAAATCCGCGTAGCGATGTACGCTATTCTTTTTACGGATATTCGCCGGTAGAACAGGCAATAGACCTTATAACAAGTACAATCAATGCTTTTACCTACAATGCCGGATTTTTTACCGAAAACAAATTGCCGCGCGGTATGCTTCTGTTGGATGGTAACGCAAATCAAGAGACCGTAGAACAAATGGAAGACTACCTATGCGATATTATGAGCGGAACAACCGCTAACCAATGGCGCGTTCCTATTATCCCGGCAGGTAACGGCGGAAGCGGTGAGAACAATTCTATCAAGTGGGTAAGTTTAAGCGGAACAAACAAAGAAATGGAGTTCCAAGGGTGGCTTGACTTTTTGACAAGTGCTATTGTTTCGCTTTTTGGTTGCTCTATGGAAGAACTGGGGCTTCACTCTTCCAAGTCGCAGCCGATGTTTGAACACAATACAACACCTGAAATTGAAGCGTCAAAATCTCTTGTACTGGGCGATATGTTGTCATTTTTGCAGCAGTACATCAATCAGATACTAGAAAAGGCTTATCCTGGCTACGAAATTGAGTTTGTAGGATATGAACGCGACGACCCGAAGCAAATACTTGACCTTACCAAAACCGAACTTGAATCATTCAAGACATTAAACGAAGTACGCAAGGAAAAGGGGCTAAAACCAATAGAGGCAGACTGGGCGGACAAATGCCCGGCTAATCCGCAGTTTGTACAGATGTACCAAGCCGCACAAATGGACGATGGCGGCGGAATGGAAGACATGGAAGAGGGCGAAGAAGGCGGAGACTTTGGCGGAGAAGAAGACGGCGAAGGCGAAAATGCAGACAATGCAGAAGAAAACGGCGCGGAAAATGGAAACAGCGAGCAAGAAAGCAACGTGGACGAAGGCGCATGGGGTGAAATCGGCGGAAATACAGAGGGTGAAGAAGAAAAACCCGAAGAAGAAAACGGCGGCGTAAACAAATCGCTAAACTTTAATTTTTAGGAGTTAAAACAAGTGGAATCTTGCAAGCCAAAGAAAAAAACTAATCACTCTCTAAAACCTGTTGAAATCCAAATAAAGGACATAACAGAAGGAAACAAACAGGCAAAGTTTGAGCAGCTTGAAAAGTGCTTGTATGGCGGTATTCCTGAATATGTTCCGGCAGACAGTACGGCAAGATTGCCAATGGTTAATATAAAAATTAAGGACTTTAGCAGAGAACGTGTGGAAAAAGCATTGCGCACTATGGCTATGAGTTTATCTGTACCACTGAAAGCTGCAAAGGGTGAAATCTTTTTTTACAAGGCACAAGAAGACCTAACAGACAAGTGGTGCATGTTCTTTTCCGAATTTGTACGCAATACTTATGATTATGTAACAGAGTATTTAGACTTACCAAAGAAAACCGTAATGACAAAATCCGATGTACTCACTCATAAAGGCAGGATTCTTTACAATCCTTCTACCGGCGAACCGATTAAACAATCAGACTGGAATAAGTTTGTAGGCAACCTTGAAAAGTTTTTGAACCGCAATATTAAAGACGTGGAAAAGAAAATCATTCTGGAATCAAAATCACTTTCAAAAATCCTGGACCGCATGTTGAAATACAATTCACTTGAAGCTGTAAAAAACTTACGGCTTAATGATGTTTCATATCACGGTAAATCTTTTGACTGGATAAGTGAAAGCGTAAAGAACATGAAAAATGTTTTTGGCGAAAGTCTCACCCGGCAGGAAATGGCAAGAATTGAGGTATTGCAGCAGTCGGCAGCACAGAAGGTAACGAATATTTCCGACAAAATGCGCGGAGATATAAAGCAGATTCTTATTGACGGTGTAAGCGGAAAAAAGAGCAAAGGGCAAGTCTCACAAGCATTGTTTGACAAAATGGTAGGCAATAACCGCGATTTTCAGAGAGTTGCAGACACGGAGATTCAGAACGCCTTTAATAATTCTTTTGTGCAGGAAGAAGTTTATAACACCGAAGAAGGGAAAAAAACTTATTTTAGGCGCATTGAAGTAATTGACGCTAACACTTGCCCGAAGTGTAAGGCAATCAACGGTAAAATTGCAGTATGGAGCGATAAGCCGTTGAATGATGAAAAACCAAAGGATAAAAACGCTGATTATGTGATATGGGAAGGCAAAGACGGCTTTGAGTGGGAGTGTCCATTATCGGTTAAACATCCATACTGCCGCGGTACATGGGCGCGTTATGATATTGGACTTGATAACATCGACATTGACGCGCTTGTAGCAGAGCAGAGCAATAACGCTAAAAAGTGGAATAACGCCGTAAAAGCTGCAAAAGAAGAGTACAAAGAAAAGGGAATTAAAAACCCTGACGATTCTACAAAAGGATTTACGGAGCGAATAAAAGAACTTTATAACGGCGCGGATTCCGTAGAAAAATCTTTGACTTTTAGCGGTCATAAATTACAAGATAGAACCACTTTTAGAGGCTTAAAAATAAGCATTGAAAATAAAAAAGGAACTATCCGGCGCGGCGTTGATTCAGACGGTCATAAATGGGCTATTAAAATGCACTTTGACTATGGATATATCAGAGGCACGGAAGGCGTAGACGGCGACCATGTAGATTGTTATATCGGTGATAACATTGACGCTAAAAACGTTTATATCATTCATCAGAAAATACCGGGAACGGATAAATACGATGAAGACAAGTGTATGCTTGGATTTGATACGCTTGCAGACGCTAAGGCGGCTTATTTAAGGCAGTATGACAAGCCGGGATTTTTCGGCGGAGTTGATACAGTTCCTTTTGATGTGTTCAAAAACAAAGTTCTTTTGAAGAAATGGCACGGAAAAAGGCTTAATCTGCGCTAATGATTTCTGCAAGGTTGAAATTGCAGGAACATTAAATAATTTTAGGGGGCTATGTATGGCTATGATTGGATTTTTGGCACGGTACAGGGCGAAAAAAAGAATGGGATTCCATTCAAAAATCACGTCCAGTAAAGTACATTAGGCGCTATCCGAAGGCAAGCGGCAAGGGGTGGAACTACGTCTACAAAGACAGTTGGAAACATCCATTGAAGGCTTTGCTTGAATGTTTTGGAATCGGGAAGAAGAAGATTGACGAAACATACACTAGCGACATAAAGAAGGATTACGGCGCGGACAAGCAGACCTGGGCGGCGCATGTTTTGGAGTATTTCACTAAC
>DEEV01000045.1:37976-38252 GCA_002350445.1 Treponema sp. UBA2869
TTTCCAAAAAGGAAAATAGCGACAAGTACAAAAAGCCTGTTACACAAAAGGCAGTCGAGGCAAAGGTTAATGCCGAAGTCACGGCAAAAAAAGAACCGAAAGCAAAGAGTGGTGACAAAATGGTTATAAACCGCTCTTTAATGCGCAAGGTATGGAGCGTCTTTTCTGTTGAAGGGCAGAGGGTTGCAGCGTCTGAAAATCAGACGGTTGCAAAGGAAAATGCAAAAGACGGTGTTTTTTCTGACAAAGAAATAAGTGGAGCCGAAGCGCACGAAA
>DEEV01000045.1:38363-39362 GCA_002350445.1 Treponema sp. UBA2869
GCAGGAGAAAAAAACTACCGTAATTTTGAAGATTTTTATGAAGATGTAAAGAATCTGGAAAATTACGAACTTGGCTCTAAAAAAAGAATAAAAGCAAATGCTCTTTTAGGCTATAAAAAAGAGTTTTTGGAGAGGCAGTTTAACGAATTACAGGGGGTAAAAAATGCCGAAAATGCAAATAACGTTGAGCAGGGAAGAATTTCCAATGGTGCTGAAAACATACGGACTGGAAGGAGCGAAACTCTTAGCGGTCAAGATGTTATTGACACAGGGGCTACAGGTAACGGAAACGAACCTTTATTCAGTTCTAGCGAACCTGGAAGAGGACTTGCAGAACCAAACGGCGATGTCAATGCAGGAAGAGGAAGAATAACAAAAGGACAGGCAAGGAAAATCCGCGAACAGTGCCGCGAAATACTCAAAAAGCCCGATTCCGAAATTACAGAAGCGGACAAGCAGATACTTGCGCAGTATGTCGGTGCAGGTGGTACGGATGAAGAAGGAAGTTCTAATAGTGGCGTTCTTTACGAGTTCTACACACCACGCAACGTTATTTCCAAAGTCTGGGAGATTGTTGACAAGTATAATCCGCGACAGGATAAAAGCGTTATCGAACCTTCTAGCGGTATTGGGCGCTTTGCAGAAGGCAGAAACGAAAAGTTCACTATGTTTGAACTGGAAGAAGAATCTGCAAGAATCGCGCATATCCTACACCCGGAAGCCGAAATTGTACAGGGCGCATTTCAAGAAAACTTCATGAAGAACAAGCAAGGACGCTTTACGAAGGATTTTGAAAAATATGATGTTGCGGTAGGCAATCCGCCGTATGGCGCTTATACCGGCAAATACAAGGGTATGGGAGAGGGCAAAGACTACAAGCGCTATGAAACTTACTTTATGTCGCGAACCCTTGACACCGTAAAAGACGGCGGAATTATGGCAATGGTAGTGCCTAGCGGATTCCTTAACGGCGGCAGCTCATACGGCAAAGACCTTGAA
>DEEV01000045.1:39394-39515 GCA_002350445.1 Treponema sp. UBA2869
CTTGAAGCATGGAGACTTCCTAACGGCACTTTTGACAGTACCGATGTTGGAACTGATATTGTTGTATTCCGCAAGGGTAAAGGAACTACAGTTGACGCGCTTAAAAACTATTTTACAAATA
>DEEV01000045.1:39550-40485 GCA_002350445.1 Treponema sp. UBA2869
CCCGACCATATTGCCGGCGAAGTGTCTACAAGAATCGGACGCTTTGGCGAAGAAACATACGTTAAGCCAAAAGACGGCGAGACTTTTGAAACTGCCATAAGCAATATCAATGTCGGACAGGCAGAAATAGACAAGGCGGTGGAAAAGAAAGCTGCAAAGGTTGAAGTCAAAGAAGAAAAGCCTGAACCCAAAAAGATAACTTCCAAAACTGTTTTTGGCGATACGGTAAAACTTGAAGACGGCAGGACAGGCATTGTAACAGGCTATCTAAAGGAAAACCGCAAGGTATCGGGCTTTGTTGTAAACGTGGACGGCAAGAGTGAAAATGTAAAGCTGACTGATGAACAGGCAGCGAAACGCAACCGTTCAGAGGCAATGAAGGGCAATAAAAATGCCGAGGGAGAACACGATTACCCTGTAAACCCAGAAGCGCATATAATTGACGCGGTAGAGTTCAACAGGATGTACGGCAAGAACGTAGACCCTAAAGACATGGAAGTTTGGAAGGTTACGGACAAGTTTGGTAACATTGACATGACTAAACTTTCAGAGCAGCAAAAGGATTACATTAAATCGTCTGACCATTACGTAAAAGAGGGCGATACTTATGTAAATGCCGTAAACTATGCAAGCGGCAATGTCCGCCAAAAGTTGCGCGAACTTGACCCGGAAGACCCACAGTACGAAACCAAAAAAGCCTTGCTTGAAGCGGTATGTCCAAAAGAAAAAGGACTTTTACGCACATGGAAGGAAACGGACGAAAACGGCGTAGAAGTTGAAAAGTCCGAGGGATTCACTCTGTCACCAATTACAGACTGGACCAGGGATTATAAAACAAAGGATGGTTTAAGCCTTATTGACGGATTCTTTGAATGGGCTTATGCTGGACACGGATATTACAATGCAAGCGATTCCCCGATTGCACGTGAAGAAAT
>DEEV01000045.1:40506-43569 GCA_002350445.1 Treponema sp. UBA2869
AACTTTGACGACATTAGGGGATTTATCAGAAAAGAATCTCTTACAGTCGGCAAGGGAGAGGCAGGAACAGACGACAAGAAGGGTAAAGTCCGCTATAAGGAGTAGAAAAAACAGGCAAGGCGCGACACCGCTATAAAACTGTTTAACCGCTATTTGCGCGAAGGTTTGAGCATTGAAGACCAGAAAGACCTTGTACAGGCATGGAATGACAAAGCCAATTCCTTTGTAAACCCGGACTTCTCAAAGATTCCAATTTTCGTAGACGGCATGAGTTCGCACAAGGGCAAGAAAAAGTTTACCTTGACAGAGCAGCAGTTGAAGGGAATCTCCATGCTGACAAACAAAGGCACTGGACTTCTTGCCTATGACGTTGGTGTAGGTAAAACCGCTTGCGGAATCGTTGCAACTGTAAATCAGATTCAGACTGGACGCGCAAAAAAACCGCTTATTTGTGTACCAAAGGCAGTTTACACCAACTGGATTAAGTCTATTCATCAGTTATTCCCTAACATCAAGGTTAATGAACTTGGTAACCTTTCAAAGAACTACTGGAAAGAAGGAATGAAAATTGAAGAAGGAAGTCTTTCCGTGTGTACTTATGAAGGGCTTGAAAACATCGGATTCAATGCACAGGAAGAGGCGGAAATCCAGGAAGACGTAGAATTTGGCGCAATGGAAACCGGCGGAGAAAAGTCAAAGCGCAAGGCAGCAAGTGACAGTGAAAAGAACGCTGAACTTGTCGGCGAAATGTCGCGTACACGCGATGAAGGCGTACAGTTTAGTGAATTAGGGTTTGACCATATTACAGTCGATGAAGTTCACAATTTCCGCAATCTTTTCAAAATGCCTAAACACATGAATAAACAGGGTGAGAGCGAAAAAGGCGAATCTAACGAGTTTGACGGCTTGGGAAGCGGTGGCGAACCTTCCAACCGCGCAAAAAAACTCTTTGCCATTACACAACTTATTCAAAGGAAAAATGACGGCAGAAACACATTCTTGTTGTCTGCAACACCATTCCAAAACTCACCGACAGAAGTCTATTCTATCTTGTCTTACATGGCACGTGACAAGCTGAAAGAAATGGGCTACTACTCATTGGAACAGTTCGTTTCTAACTTCTGCAAAGTGCAGCGTGAGTATGTTGTAAAGGCTAACCGCGTAACGGAAGCGCCTGTTGTAAAGGGCTTTGAAAACCTTTCAGAATTGCAGGGCTTGCTTACAAACTACATGGACAAGGTAGACGGTGAAGAGGCAGGGGTTGTAAGACCTTACAAGCGTATGCACGCGCCGGAACTTGAACTAAGCGACTTGCAGAAGGCAATTATGGACAGGTGTTCTGAATACATCGAGGAACAAGAAAGCCTTCCGAAAGAAGACCGTGACGATGGCTACATGTTCCGCGCCATGAACGCAATGAAGAATTGCGCTTTAAGCCCGGCTCTAGTGGACACTGATTTTATTCCCGATGGCTACGAAGCCCCACCAATGAGCGAGTTTGTAGAATCTTCTCCAAAGTTGAAGTTTACTTGCGATTCCATTATTGCACAGTACAAGCAGTCACCGTCTAACGGCCAGATAATGTACATGCCAAGCGGCGTAGAGCAGTTCCCACAGGTTAAGAACTACCTTATTAAGAACGGCATACCTAAAGACGCCATTGCGACACTTGCCGGTGCGGCAACAACAGACAAGGCACTGGACGCAAGACAGGAAGTTTTCAACGAGTTCAATGACGTAAACGGTAAATGTAAGGTTATTATCGGTAGTTCAACAATTAAAGAAGGTTGTAACTTACAGGGTAATACTACAACAATTTACTGTACACAACTTGACTGGAATCCGACAGACGTACAACAGTTATGGGGTAGAGGTTGGAGACAGGGAAATAGGCAGGGAATTGTTCATTGTGTAACGCCACTTATGCACGATTCACTTGACCCGATGATTTACCAGAAGCACGATGAAAAATCATCAAGAACGGACGACCTTTATTCTTACAAGGGCGATACAATGAACTCTAATGACGTAAACCCGGAAGAGTTGAAGTTTTCGCTCATAAAAGACCCTAACAAGCGTGCTGATTTGCAGGTAATGGAATACACAGAAAAGAACAAGAGCGACCAAAAGATGTATGCGCAGCTTATAGACGTACTGCACAAACAGATTGACGTTGCCTTTGAATCGGATGAAACAATAAAGGAAAATGCAAAGAACGGCGTTTCATGGCGTTTCGAGGGTGTGGAAGCTGAACAAAAGAAAGTTGATGAACTTACTGCGCGAAAGAAGGAGTTGAAAGAACTTACTGCAAAGATTAAAAAAGACTTCAAGGACAAGGAGTTTGACTTCTTGGGTAAAGACAAGGAACTTTTCGACAAATTAGACAGTTTGGGGGTTTATTCCAATCGCTATGCAAAAAAGTTTGACCAAATTGAGCATAGCTTTGAGTACGCCGAAAGCAAACTTGATAACGAAATCGCAGAATCAAAAGGCTATATTAAGACCTACAACAAGAACCTTAAAAAGGGAATGGACACAAGGGCAGCTTGTAAAGCATACCTTGATTCTAAGGGCTTGAAAACACCGGAAGATTGCGAGGCAAAGATTCAGGACTATGTTAAACTCATGTCGGAAGCTAAAGACAACGTAGCAAAAGCAAAGGACATGCGCGACCAATTCCTGGCAGAAGCCATTGCCTACAATGAAGCGAACAAGAAAAACCTTTTGTCCGTTGATGAACTTGTAAAGCAGAATGTAGACGGAATTATGAACGATTTACATGCGATGGACGATGAGTTTAAGGCAAAGATTAAGGAAGAAAACGACAGGCGTTTTGGGCGCGGTGAGTTCAAGAAGTCTTGGGTATTCTTTGACAAAAAAGGAAACGTCTATTTCCGCAAAAGTGCATTATTGAAAAATATCTAGTTGTGGTGTAGAATAATCATGATGTTGTATTCATAGCGGTTGCTACGCTAGAGCGAGCGCCGATTATCTCTAGTATTTAGGGGTAGTCGGCGCTTTTTTTTTATTTTTAGGAGTAGAAAATGTCCGAAGACCCGAAAT
>DEEV01000045.1:43605-43951 GCA_002350445.1 Treponema sp. UBA2869
AGAAAGAAAAAAGCGAGGTGAAAAAGTCTATTCTGGAAGCCGAATCAATGCAGAAATCGGGCTACCCGGTAGGAACTATCCGCGAATGGAAGGGAAAAAAATACATTAAAATTGCTCCTGGAAAGTGGCGACCAAAATATGACAGTAATTCACGCGGCGCAAAAATGTCCATTGCCGCATTAAAGAAAAAAGCCGACAAATGCACAAGTTCAGAAGAACTTTTGCAGCTTATTCTTGAAAACCGCGAAAGATTCAGTGATGAAAACGGAAGACCTTTGCCGTTTGTAAAGGAACTTTCAGACTACGTTTCATCTAAAAATGATGAACTGGAAAGCAAAAAAACAAA
>DEEV01000045.1:44027-47449 GCA_002350445.1 Treponema sp. UBA2869
GTGCGCAGGTTACAAAAACACGGGCTTTTAGTAAAGAAATAGAGACTTTGACAAATAGAAGCAACAAGGCTGATTCAGTTGAAGACGCTATAAAAGCACTGAAAAAACATAAAGACTTTGTACACTCTGTTATTCCACAGAATGAGACTTTACACGAAAAAGCAACACGCGAAGGAAGAGAGGAAGCCATACAGTCGGCTATTGACAAGCTTAAACAGGGAGATAAAGACATTATAGCAATGTTTGTAAAAGCCCCGGAAAAGCAGGAAGAAAAAGAACTTGAAGAAAAATACGGCGCAGAGCCGGAAACAACAATAAAAGACATACGCGATAAATACGAAGCGTCAAAAAGCGTTACCGGCAATAAAAAGACCGTTACACTTCCTGACGGTACAAAAATTAAATGTCATTACAAGATTGTAGAAGCTGACGCACCGACTGCAAGCCATGATGAAAAGACTTTTGCACCTTCTAAAGGATTCCCGACAACGAAAGAAGGTAAAAGCGTAAATGACCGCGATTATCAGAATGACGCGGACGCGCAGGAAAGTGTAAGAAAAATTGCAAGTAACTTTAATTCTCTTGCACTGGAATCACCACCAATCGTAACAAAAGACGGTATTGTTATTTCCGGCAATAACCGCACAATGTCGTCAAAACTTGCCGCAAAACAGGGAACTGATAAAGCATACTTGCAGGATTTGCACGATATGGCGGACGAGTACGGAATAGAGCCGGAAGACCTGAACGGCTTTGAGAATCCGCGACTTATTCTTGAAACTGACGATGAACACGAAGGTGATTATACGACAGAAGAGTTTGCAAAGTTTAACCGCGATACAAAAAAGACAATGAATAATGTCGAAAAAGCGGTAAAACTTACTAAAACACTTAATGCAGATAAAATACAGTCGATTGCTGAAAGTTTGCAGGGATATGACACAATGGGCGAACTGTACGCCGATGTCAAAGGGTGTCAAGAGTTTGTAAATAAACTTATTACCGCCGGAATCATCGGAGAAAATGAAAAGGCGCAGTATTGTAGAACTGACGGAACTTTGAATGATACAGGCAAAGACTTTTGCGAAACTGTACTTGTAGGCGGCGTATTGAACGAAGATAACATCAGAAAACTTGACGGCGCAGGCGGTAAGAGAATCAGACAGAAACTTGTAAGGGCTATTTTGCCACTGATTGAAAACAAGGGAACAGGCAAAGAATATTCATTCAACAAAGAACTTAATGACGCGGTAAACATTGCCGTTACGGTTGCAAAAGACCATGAAACATTCCCGGATGTAAAATCATACCTTGCCCAGGGAAGTCTTTTCGGAGACAAAGCCCCGGACGCGGCAACAAGCAAACTTGCTGAAATCATCCACGATGAAGGCGAGCGGGCTTTTACGCAGAGAATGAAAAACCTAAACGCAGGTTTAAGGACAAGTGCAAGCGGAGAGCAGGATATATTTCTTGGCGGCGTAGAATCAAAGGAAAGTTTGTTGAACAGATTCCTGGAAATAAAGAAATCCATAACGAACATTCTTACAAAACTTTTTGCAAGAGAGTGTCAACCTACAAAAAAGATTGTTAAAAGCGCTCTTGAAAAAATATCATAAGCGAGGTGGAAAATGAAGGTAATGTTTTCAAAGTCGGTTTACGCCGAAATGGAAAAGGCGTTCAGTAAAAAAGACTTGTCGAAATTGCGAAAGGAAATAATTACCGATAAAAACGGACATCGTAAAACCGTTTACAAGAAAATCGACAAGCCGGAAGAAGGCAAAAACAAAGGCGCAGCAGCACTAAAAGAAGAAAAGCACTCTTACGCCCATACTACCGGCGACCACATTGTTTTTAACAATGGCGGCGTAGATATGACCGGCGAAATTGTGGGAATTGGAAGAGAGGGTGTAACAGTCAAAGGAACTGGAAACGCAAAAGGACAGACTTTCCGGGTAAAGCATGAAGATGTAAAGCAGGTTACAAAAATGATTAACCCGAATGACGCTATCCGCGGACTTATGGACGCAAACAGTGTTAAACCGGGATGGCGCGGTACTGACGGTATGCAGCCGGAATATTGCGACACAATCGAAGGGCTTTACAAGACTATTGAAGCTGCAAGAGGTGAGTTTAATAACTTTACCGATAGCGTAACAAAAGAGTTTGCAGCTTTGAATCCTATTGTTATGAAACGCGCTACTTTGAAGAATGAAGCGCGAATCAAAGAAAAGTTACGCGAGGACGCAAAATCAGAATCAAACCCGGATATTGCAAAGCAGATATACGATGAAAAGACAGATACTTATCATTGCCGTACAATCCGCGATTGCGATGGGCATACAATCTGTTTGAATAGCGTTGAAGATGTTGCAAACATTCTTAAACACCTTGACGGCAGAAAAGAAGTTGCGCGTATTAAAAATAACTTTGGTAAACCATCGCCAGTTGGATATTCAGACATTAACTGCAATGTCAAACTCTCAAACGGCGCAATCGTTGAATTGCAGGTAAACACTACCGCAAACATGGTTGCAAAAGAGCGTTACGGACACGCGCTTTATGAAGTATATCGTTCAGTTGCTTCAAATCCAAAGTATAAGCAGCTTGCTGAAATCATGGGAGAGGCACAGAAAGACCTTTACGGACTTTCAAACAAATATTCAAAAGAGGGTAACTTCCCGACAAGAGATATTCCAAAAGGCAAGGACGGCAATGCGAATATTTTTGACGGTGAGTATAAACACGCTCCTTATGCCGCTGCAATTCGCAGTCATGTAGATAAGGCTATGCCGTTGTTTGAACAGGCAAAGGCAGAAGGCGTATTGACCGACAAGACAATCGAGCATTTTGAACACTTGATTAACTACATTAAATAAGCATTTGACAAATTAAACTATTTAGTTTAAGATACAAGTGCAGGGGGTGAAACATGAAATATTACATTGACGATAATGATAGAGCGTTTGTCGAAAAAGAAGACGGAATCTATCAGATTTATAGTGACGGAAAAACTGTAAAAACTGACAGACTTTCTGCAGACCCTATGACATGGCACGAGTGCAGCGAAAAAGAAGCCCTTGAAAGTGCTAAACTCTACGAGAGTTATTTTAATAAATAAGTACACCGCTATTCTTTCCTGAATAGTCATAGCCCTAGCCAGTCTAGGGCTTTTTTATTTTAAATTTCTTGCCGATAAATAAAGTATGATTACAGGAACACAATTAAACACTTATTGTTATCAACTCGAAAAAATCGGGTATGAAATCGGCAGCCGGGCTATTACCGCAGAGCAGGAAAAAGAACTTAAAAAAGCGTATGAAAACGGATTGAATAAAGGTATTGCGACTTATGAAGAATCATCTAGGATAATGGCAGAACGCGACCTTGACGACTTCATAAACTCTTAAACAATTTCATTTCCA
>DEEV01000045.1:47583-49565 GCA_002350445.1 Treponema sp. UBA2869
GCGTTTTATACATAATATTTTAATCGTCTCGGATAAGTTCATGGTACTAGATTAAACCTAATAATTTAATAAGTCAATATAAAAATTGAATAATATTACAAAAACGTTTAATCATAATACTTGACAGATTAAACTAAAAAGTTTAATATTTAGATGTAGGGCAGTTGAGCCTTATGAGGAGCGGTAAAATGAGCAGGATTCAAGAGGCGATTATTTTCGCGACACTAAAACACGAGGGGCAGAAACGCAAGGGTACGGAAATTCCTTACATTGTCCATCCTATGGAAGTAATGCAGATTTTAACGGCTTTGAATTGCAGTGAAAATGTTATTATTGCCGGAATCTTGCATGATACACTAGAAGACACGGACGCAACGCCGGATGAAATCAGACAGCTTTTCGGGGCTGATGTCCTTGCAATCGTTCAGACTGAAAGCGAGGACAAGTCAAAGACCTGGAAAGAACGTAAACAGGCTACAATAGACCATCTGGAAAATGCAAGTATTGAAACAAAATTAGTTTGCTTTGCAGACAAGCTATCAAATATCAGAAGTATGTACCGCGACAAGCAGCAGATAGGAGTTGACCTCTGGAAGCGTTTTAATGCCGACAAAGATTCTATCGAATGGTATTACAGAGAAGTATTACGCGCGGTAAGACTGAACGAATACCGTTATAATGGTTATGTACAAGGATGTGATTTTGTACTCCTTATCAGAGAATTTGAAGAAACTATAAACGCCGTTTTTGCGAGTTGAACGACTGATATATTTTTTTTCAACTACGTGTTGAATGACTTATTTTGAATCGCCTTNNGTATTATTAAGTTGTGAGGTGATTATATGGCAAAAGAAACAAAATGCCTTGACTTTCTGAATGAAACAATTTATCGCAATTCTTATTCTTGCGATTTATGCAAACTTATGCACTGGGAATGTCCTTTCAATCCTGATGTAGAAGAAAATCAAGACCCGGAAGGAACTATTTGCAGGAACTTTTTAAGAGAGCATATCGCAGCGGCTTTGAAAATTGAATTGTCTTGAATCAGAAAATTAATAATAAAAAATCGCGTTTAAGAATCAATAAAAATACCCTTGTATCGCTCAAAATCGGGCTATACAAGGGCTTTTTAAGGGCTTTTTAAGGGCTTTTTAGTATTCAGACGATAAATTACACCAAAAATTAAAATCAAGCGTTCTAAAGCAATCCTAGAGCGTTTTTTATTTTTTTAGTTACACTTCGTCTATAATTACAAAACTTGCTTTTTTGCCGCGGTCTACTTCTTTTTGTTTTTCAAGCCATTTTCTTGTACATTCCGGGCAAAAACCCTCAAACTCATTATTCTTTAAGGCAGATTCAGATAAAAGGCAAAGTTTTTTTCAATTCTGAAAGCGGTAGAAAAAGTTCTTTTCCGCTAAAACACCATTTTTTTGGGGCAAATAGAAACAAAAGTGGCAAATAAAATAACATATAATGACAATTCGGGGCAAAAAGATTGTCAACAGGCAATCGGAATTGACAAAATATTTGCATAAACCTATTGACACGCTCTTAAACCTTGACAACAAGCGGTTTTCAAATTAAGATATAGAAAACAAGAATTGTTTTGTATTTAATTCTTGTATAAGATTCGATGATTTGCACTCATAGAGGCAGTCGCGGAAAAGTCTAGCATAATTGACTTTTTCGGACTGCTTTTTTTTATTTTCGTTCGGGGTGCATAATGACCGATACTGAAACATTCAACAATGTTTACCTCTCTTTGGATATACGAAAGTCCGCCGGGGCTACAGACGATTTTGGAAACTATATTTTTGAAGTCGAAGCGTCAAATGAAAACCTGGACTTACAGAATCAGATAGTCTTGCAGCGAGCTTTGATGGAATCAAAAGACGAGTTTCTGAAAGGCGGCGTTATTTCGTTCGACCACTTGCACAAGCGCAGAGACGAAAATGGCAATGTTATTTCAGACCCTTCAATGG
>DEEV01000082.1:0-188 GCA_002350445.1 Treponema sp. UBA2869
GGTGACGAAGTTATTATGCCGTCTTTCACTTTCTGTTCCACTGCAGACGCATTTGTTCAACGCGGGGCAAAAATTGTGTTTGTTGACGTTCGCAAAGACACAATGAATCTTGATGAAACAAAAATTGAACGTGCAATTACTGCAAAAACAAAGGCTATCTGTGCAGTTCATTATGCGGGTGTTGCCTG
>DEEV01000082.1:506-852 GCA_002350445.1 Treponema sp. UBA2869
AGTGATATGAACGCCGCTTACCTTTGGGCTCAGCTTGAAATGGCAGATAAAATCCAGGGCGACAGAATGAATATCTGGAACAAATACAACGAAGCCTTTAAGCCTCTTGAAGCGGCTGGCAAAGTCAGGCTTCCAATTGTGCCGGAAGGCTGCGTTCACAATGCGCACATGTTCTATATAATTACAAAATCCCTTGATGAGCGAACTAAGTTAATCAGTTTTATGCGAGAAAAAGACATTCTTGCCGTTTTCCACTATATTCCGCTTCATTCAGCTCCTGCCGGTTTAAAATACGGGCGTTTTGATGGGAAAGATGAAATCACAACACCTTATTCAGAGCGACTTG
>DEEV01000082.1:859-2867 GCA_002350445.1 Treponema sp. UBA2869
GACTTGTGCGCCTTCCGCTTTACTACGGACTTATCGAAGCAGATCAAAACAAAGTAATTGAGGCCGTAAAGGAATTTTATAAATGAATAACAATTCAGAAAAAAAAGAAATAAGCATTGTAATTCCTGTTTACAACAGTCACGAATGTGTTGCAGAAATAAGCCGTCAGATAAAAGACGCAATGGAAAAACTTGGCGTAACTTATGAGCAGATTATGGTAAATGACTGTTCCCGCGATACAAGCTGGGATGAAATTAAAAAAGTCTGCTCCGCAAATAAAAATGTGATTGGAATAAATCTTAGAAAAAATGGCGGTCAGGATTCTGCAATTCTTGCCGGTCTTAACTACGCACAGGGAAATTACGTTGTAATTATGGATGATGACCTGCAGCACTCCCCTTACGACATTTCAAAGCTTTACGAGGAAGCAAAAAAAGGTTTTGACGTTGTATATGCCGATTTTGATTCTAAAAAACAAAAACTCTGGAAAAATCTTGGCTCCTGGTTCAACGGAAAAATCAGCGAAATAGCGCTCGATAAACCAAAGGACATTTATTTAAGCCCGTTCAAAATCATTTGCCGAGGCGTTGTTCAGGAAATGATTAAGTTTAACAATCTTTTTCCATATATTGACGGTTTGATTTTTCAAGTTACAAAAAATATCACACAGGTTCCGGTTGAGCATCACAAGCGCGAAATGGGTAAATCAAACTACAATCTGATTAAATCTATTAAGGTTTTCCTTCGCATGCTCTTTGGTTTTAGTACAATGCCGCTTTATATAACCTTCCATGCAGGACTTTTGTCTGCACTTGCCGGCATTGCGCTTGCTGTTTACTACATTGTTGAATATTTTTCAGGCAAAGCAGATGTAAACGGCTGGACAACTCTTGTAGTTCTGGTACTTATTTTGGGCGGCATGATTTTAGTTTCGCTTGGCGTAGTTGGAAAATATTTAGGTCAGGTCTATCTTACAGTAAACAATGTTCCAAAATTTCTTGTAAAAGAAACTGAGAATTTCAGCGAAAAAGCCTGAGCAGAAATTAGCGTACAGAAATTAATATTCAGATTCAGTTTATAAACCGCGCGCTCTGTGCTATAATACTTCATCGCATTATGAAAAACACAAATATTCTTCATTATATTTTTATGCATGTTGGATTTTTGCTGTACGCATTTTACCCTGTGCTTGGAAAGCTTGCTTCAAAATATGATTTTTTAAGTCCGTATTTCTGCGCGCTCTATTGCGGAATCATTTTTCTTCTATTTATTTATGCACTTTTGTGGCAGCAGGTACTAAAAACAGTTAAGCTTCCAGTCGCAATGTGCAACAAGGCCGTAACAATTGTCTGGGGCATGCTCTTAAGCCGCATGATTTTTACCGAAGAAATTACACCAAAAAAAGTACTGGGCGCAGTCATTATACTTTGCGGAATAGTGCTTTTGTCTGCCACAGAAAACACAGGCAAAAAAGGCGGTAAGGTATGATTGTATTTGTACTTTTTCTGATTCTTTCAAATTTTATAGGCGCCGTAAGCCAGGTCCTTCTAAAAAAATCTGCGCTGGAAAAACACAAGAGCTTTATCTTTGAGTATCTGAACTTTAAGGTTATTCTTGCCTACGCATTATTTTTTACAGCTGTTTTTATAGATTTGTACGCGCTTAAGGTTGTGCCGGTGTCATTTGTCCCGATTATTGAAGCTTCCAGCTACATATTTGCCATTATCCTAAGCCGCATCTTTTTTAACGACAAAATCAACCTTTTACAGACCGCAGCAATCTTCCTTATCATTGCTGGAATCTGCGTATATGTGCTTTGATAAGAATTAAGAATAATGCATATACACAGATTTTACCTTTGCAAAAACTATAGAAAAGAGTTTACTCTTCGTCTTTTTTAGTATCTTTATCTTTTTTCTTTTCAGCCTCATGCAGTGTTTCTTTAATGAAACTTGAAAACTGTTCTGTCGTTGGCGGTTTGTAATAAAAAGGTACTTTGCCAAGTCTA
>DEEV01000082.1:2907-4274 GCA_002350445.1 Treponema sp. UBA2869
CATTTTATGCCTCTCTTTTTTTTTGGTCTACATTAATATTGCTTTGAAATGCATATTTGACAAACTTTTTGCAAAAAATACGGATTATTCCCTAGGAGTTTTGAAGATTATCTTTTTGAGTTTATTAAAAAAATCAGTCTAAGTAAAAAAAATAATTAATACTAAAGTTACGAAAAATTCCCTAGGGCAAAAAATTAAATCTGCTATAAAATTAACTTATAGGTAGACAGAAACTTCTTGTTTTAAGAGCCTGTCTATCCAAAACAAAAAGTGAGGGGAAACAAATGAAAAAACTTGAATTCATTGATGCTAACGATTCAAAAAACTTCTTTAAACTTGGAAAAATTCCATTCTACTACAAGCCGCCTACGACTACTCAATTCCAAAACTTTATAAAACAGCTTTCTGACGACGTTGAAGAAGACTGTGATAAACAGGAAAAAGACGAAGAGTAATGTCTCACAGGTAAACCAAACCTTTGCTTTCTGTAAAGGGGAAGCAAAGATTTGGTAATGTATAATAAAACAGAAGAAATACATTTTGATTTCGCTTTAATTTCTAAAAACAAATCACTTGATTTTCTCCAGAAAGTTGAATAAAATTAAACTTAATAGAGGAAATCCGGGGATGCTTAAAACTTCTTTTGAGTTAATCAAAGAATTGCAGTCTAATTATAAAGCTCCAAAGAACAAGCTGCATGCATTGGAAAAGCAGAAGAAATTGTTCAATGTTATAAAAGGACTTTATGAGACTGATAGTTCTGTTTCCCCATTTCTGCTTTCTGCTGCAATATATGGACCTTCGTATATTTCCTTTGAGACTGCACTCTCATTTTGGGGATGGATCCCTGAGCGGGTTGATTCTGTTATGTCTGCAACTTTTGGAAAAAACAGGACAAAGCGTTTTGAATCAGATTTTGGCTTGTTTTTGTATCGTGACATTCCAAAAACTGCTTTTCCTTACGAGGTTTATATTAAAAATGAAGGAGATAGAAGTTTTCTGATTGCGGGAAAAGAAAAAAGCCTGTGTGACATTCTTTACAGGGAATCTCCGCTGGAGTCAGAAAAACAGCTTCGTTCCTATCTTTTTGAAAATTTGCGTATTGATAAAGCTGATTTTGAGGCAGCTGATTTTAGGCTTATTTGTGATTTATGTGATTTATATAAGTCAACGAATCTCAAGTTATTAAAAACCTTTGTACAAAAGAGAATTAAAGCGGGAGAAAAATAAAATGACAACGCCAGTACAGCAGATGATAGAAAAGTATGGCTGTAAAAACACAGCAGAATATAAAAATGCTCTAAAAGAAGTGATTCAGGAAGTAGCATTGTGCGGACTTTCGCGCGGAGGATTTTTCACAAAGGCTG
>DEEV01000082.1:4357-4848 GCA_002350445.1 Treponema sp. UBA2869
GACGCTTATTTTTCTTATCTTCGGCAAGAGCTTCAGTCAAACGGATTTGAGCTCTCAGTAGAACGAAAAGAAAAATCTGCTGAAAGTGATGTTCAGTCAGCTTTTATAAAGGGCGGAACCTTGACGCATCTTTTGAAAATCATGCCGTCAAATGAAAAAGTTCTGGGTGTTACTGACACGGAACTGATAAAAATCAAATTCGAAATTGATACAAATCCGCCTGAAGGGGCAAGTTTTGAAACAAAATATGCTCTTCTCCCTGTTCCATACATGGTTCAAATATATGATGAAGGTTCGTTGTTTGCAGGAAAAATTCATGCCGTGTTGTGCCGTGCATGGAAAAACCGTGTGAAAGGACGTGATTTCTACGATTATCTCTGGTATCTTGCACGCGGAATACAGCCTAATCTTTTTCACCTTCAGAAACGACTTGAACAGAGCGGAAAATGGAACTTGAATGAGGAACTTACTTTACAGAAACTAAAAGAACT
>DEEV01000082.1:4873-5170 GCA_002350445.1 Treponema sp. UBA2869
TGCTGTTGACTTTGGAATTGCAAAACAGGATGTACTTCCGTTTATTGGAGACAGTTCAAAACTTGCCTTATGGAGCAAAGATTTTTTCTGTTCTGTTACAAAGTCTAATTTAAAATAGCAATTAATTTTTTCTCAATCTTGCTAAAACGCTTTATTAATCTTAAAATAGGGTCTATGCAGAATAAAAATATTTTGAACTTTCACTCTGACAACTAAAATGACATACCTTATTAACCCGAACTTTTTATGCAGAGGTCTCACCGGAATAGAACGTTTTGCATTTGAAACATGCAGGCG
>DEEV01000132.1 GCA_002350445.1 Treponema sp. UBA2869
GAACCGGGATATTCGCCGCTCAAAAGAAGGAGCGCAATTTCCTGAAGAACATGATCTCCAAATTTTACACCAAAAAGATCGTTTACAAGCTTAAAATCTTTTATATCCCAGCAGGCAAGATAACGCGGAACATCTGGAGAAGCATCCAGAATTGAGCGCATTTTTTCAAAAAAGGATTTGCGGTTTAAAAGTCCTGTAAGTTCATCGTGGGCAGCCCGGTATTCCTCGTCAGTAAGCTTTTTAACTTCATTCGTACAATCACTAAGCTTTATAAAGCTTCCTTCCAGTTTTTCTGATTTATCACGCAGTTTCCTGTATTCAACTCTAAAAACATGTGGAGTTCCGTCAAGTTCAAGAATTTCTGTTGCATTGATTTTTTCTTCGGATTTTTTTACATACTGACTTAGCGTAGAAATATTTTTAGAAGAAAAGAACAACTTTTCAGCCATTTGATTTTTAAAAGCAATCATTCCGTTTGAATCAAAGCAGACAACGGCATCTGAAATTGAATCGGTTATTACGGTGAGCATATTTTCTTCAAAAAGATGCGGCTGTCTGTAAAATACAAACTGAAAAATTATAAGACCTATTATTCCGTAAATTATTGTGGTGTAATCGCTGCCCCAGCCCCATATTCGTCCGTACAAACGCGAAATAAAATTAAGGACAATACATGTTGTAAATAAAATCAGAATAAGTATAAATTTATATCTGTAAACTGAAGGTGAAACTAAAGCTGTTTTAATAAATCCACTGATTATAAAAACAGCAATAAGGTAGCAAAGCACAAGATGATACAGGAACAAAGGAAGAATGCGTTCTCCCCACGAAAAGAAATTATCTCCTATGTAAATTCTAAAAAGAATGAGAGAAGTGTCTTTTTTTAAATTCATAAAAAGAAGAACTACGTCAATTAAAAAAAACACTCCAAGTACTATATACATTTTTTTTGTAATACGGCGTTGAACATGAAATTCATTCCAGGAATTTTCAAAACATATAAAGCGGAACAGCAAAATAAAAAACAGAATGTAATATAAAGATCTTATGAAAATTGCAAGCTGATACTGTTCAACAAAATAGATTAATCCTTCGCATACAAGAATAAGGATTAAAGGAACAAGAAGTTTTGCAAAGTTCAGCGAAACCTTTGTTTTTTTATAAACACAAACTGAAAAAGCACAGATTAAGGCTATAGAAATCAGAGGTAATAAAATTAAATAAACATTACGTATAAAAAGCATACTTTCTGAGTTTATATTCTCCAAATCATATTGATTGAAAATATTTGCACCAATATAATTTTTATATGTTTAACCCGGATGAAATCATTTTTGCATCAACAAGCGAATGCAATCTTCATTGTAAGCACTGCTTTGTAAACAGAACAAAAAAACAATTGAGTATTGAAGCTGCAAAAAAATTTATTGATGCATACATATATAATATAAGCACTTTTAAATTATCGCAAACACCAAAAATAGGTTTTTCAGGCGGAGAACCTTTTTTATATATTGAATTCATTACAGAAATTACAAAACATGCGGTAAAAAATGACCTGATGTTTGATCAAATAATGACAAACGGCGACTGGTGGAAAGACACAGACGATTTGTATAAAAAACTCAAGCTTGTCTTTGATGCCGGTTACGATGGAAAAATTGGATTAAGCTGGGATTCGTACCACGGACAGGACAGCGAACGCATAAAAACCTTTATAAAAGCTGTTCAGGAAATTTTTGGAAAAGACAGCATAAATATTCAGACTGTTATTTATGACAGTTGCAAATATAAAAACAAAAATGAATTGAATGCAGACACTGAAGAAGTTTATTTTCCAGAAATAAATGCCGAAAACTACGATTTTCTGGAAGGAATTTCTGTTTACACTCTTCCAAGGACTTTTACTTCGAACGATAAAAGAGCCTGGCAGGCAAAACATTGGTTTAAGGATGATTTTTGCGAAGGCCCAGGAAATATTTTTTATATTCATCCGGACGGAAATATTGCTCCATGCTGCGGCTTTGCCAACGAAAATGCGGAACTTTTTATAGGCAACATCTCTGACAGCTTTGAAAAAATAATGCAGAATGCTCAATCAAACAAAATGGTTAAAATCTGCTACGAAGAAGGTCTTGCTCACTACCGCAAACATGGACTAAAAAAAATATTGCACGCCCGCAAAAAAAAGCTTTGTGGAAAGTGCAGTGACATATGTTCTTTCTGTGATTTTTTATGTAAAGAAAATTTATTTGCCTTTTAAATTATCCAAAGTTATATTTAAAACAGCAGAATAAATAGCGCACGCTAGCGCGGATTTTTTACTGGAGGTACATTATGGCAGAAATAAACATTACCAAAGAAAATTTTCAGAAAGAAGTTCTTGAAAGTGACAAGCCCGTTTTGGTAGATTTCTGGGCACCGTGGTGCGGTCCATGCAGAATGCTCGGACCGGTAATTTCTGAAATTGCAGAAGAACGAACAGACATCAAAGTTTGTAAAGTAAACGTAGATGAAGAAGGCGAACTTGCATCGCAATTCGGAATTATGAACATTCCTTTTATAGGTGTGTTCAAAAATGGAAAGCTTGCGGCATCCACTGTAGGGGCTCAGCCAAAAGAATCACTTATTGAGCTTTTGAAAAGTTGATTTTTTGATGCAAAAAAGCATCCGGTATATTATAACGCAAATCACAGCAGACAGTGCCGAACCGGCCGGAGCTGCAATTCCCATTGGAAAAAGATTTTCTGGATAATATCTGGATGCAAACGCCGCTCCTGGAATTCGTACAAGAATTATAGAAATAATATTATGCAGAAACGAAGCCATTGAATAACCATAGGCACAGAAAAAACCACTGAACGAAAAATGCACTGCAGCAAACACACAATCAAAAACATATGATTTAAGGTATTGAGTTCCAAGTTCAACAACCTTTGACTCATAAGTAAAAAGTCGTAGGACAGGTTCGGATAAAAACTGCAGGATAATTGAAAAAAACATTCCAAGAGAAGCAGAAAGTATAATGCCGCAAAATAAAGTCTTTTTTGCGCGATAATGTTTACAAGCACCAATATTCTGTGCAGAAATGGCAGAAACAGATGAAAGCATAGAAGACGGAACCAAAAACAAAAAACAGATAATTTTTTCTACTATGCCAACAGCAGCAGCAACCTGAACGCCCCGCATATTTGCAATTACCGTAATGGTAAGAAATGATATTTGAATAAAACCATCCTGAACGGCAACCGGCACACCTATTCTTGCAATTGATTTTACAATATTTCCATCCGGAACTAAATCTGATTTTTTTATCTTTATGTTTTTTTTACTTTTTAGACAAAAAATAATCATAAGAGCTACACTTGCCGCCTGAGAAATTACAGTAGCAAGAGCAGCACCTTCCGCATGTAGCCCCAGAATTCCCATAAAAAAATAATCCAGAAAAATGTTTATAAGGCAGGTGAATAAAACAAAATACATTGGAGTTTTAGAATCTCCCAAACCTCTGAAAACTGCTGAAAAAATATTATACACGGTTATAAATGGAATTCCGGTAAAACAGATTGTAAGATAAAGCTTTGTTTGTGGTCTGGAAATTTGAGGAACCGACATAACTTCCAGAATATTGTTGCAAAAAAACATCAAAACGGCAGAAATAAAAATTGACAGAATAAGAAAAAACGAAAAAGAATTTCCAGTAATGCGAGAAGCTTCGCTTTTATTGTCCGAACCAGCAGCCCGTCCAACCAAAACAGTTGTTCCCATTGTAAAGCCTACAATAATTACGGTAATCATATGCATAATCTGACTTCCGCAGGAAACTGCCGTAATGACGCTTGCCGAATAAAACTGACCTGTTACAAACAAGTCTGCCATACCGTATAAAGTTTGAAGAAAATATGAAAACAGGAAAGGAATTGAAAATATAACTATATTTTTCAGCACACTTCCACGAGTAAAGTCTTTAGTCATAATAAAGTGATTTTAATTATTTTTAAAAGCTATGTCAAAAAGGGAAATGAATTATTGCGAAAAATCATAAAGAGTCATATAGAAAAATTAATCTGCATTAAGATTTTTCTTATACTCGTAAAGTTTTTTATCTGCGGCAGCAATAAAGGACTGAATAGTCTTCATTTTTTCATTATAAAGCGCATAACCAAAACTGAACGTAAGCGAATATGGCAGGTTTGCTTCCTTAGTGATTTTCTCAAGAGAAAGAGAAATTTTATTGCAGAGAAGTTCCGCTTCAGCTTCGCTATCAAGTTCAGAAACTATAATATATTCATCGCCACCGTAACGGCCTATAAAATTATTGCTGTCGCGATTTGCATCTCTAAGGGCATTTGCACAATAAATAAGAGCTGCATCACCTTCCACGTGTCCAAAAGTATCATTAATTTTTTTGAACTTATTTACGTCAAGCATAAAAACATACAGCTTATTACGTTCATTTTCATTTTTTATGCGCATACTTAAGTAACGCATAAGCTGATTACGGTTATTTAATGAAGTCAATGTATCTACGGAAATTAAAAGATTCTGTAAATCTATATAAACAAATAAAAACGAAAGAGTAATTCCAACACTTATACTGGGAATATGTGGAACAAAAATCTGAATCAGACCTAATACCAGCGGAAATATAAGGAACATCGAAAGGATTCTGTATTCAATCTTTTTCATATAAGATTTTGTTTCAATTGATTTATAAAAAGCATGGGCTGAAGTAATTAAAGTATAAAGCTGGCACATTACCACATAAAGATATAAATATTTTCCGCGGACGTATTTATTATTTTCATCAATGTAAAAAAGAAAACCATTAAAGAAAGACCCAATAACAGCAGCAATTATTATAACAACCGGTAATAGCGCAATGGTTTTAAGCAACCTGGACTGAATAAATTTTGATTCAAGCGAAGTTTCTACATAACAAAGCCAGAAATAACCGGTACAACATGCGGCAACATCATATACCGCATTTACGAAAAAATTTGCATAACGTGGAAACAAAAGGATTCTTGATTCAATAAGAGCCCACAACATCTCTGAAATAAAAGAAAGGACTGCAAATAATACAGCCTTCATATAACAGCGTTGTTTTGTCTGTCGATCATAATTTTTGTAAAGGCTGTAAAGTACAATTCCCATCACAACCGAACAAAAGGAATTAATTTCCACAATCCAAAT
>DEEV01000098.1:0-238 GCA_002350445.1 Treponema sp. UBA2869
ATAAATCTTTGTAAGAGCAGAAGTTCCCGGCATATAGAACATTTCTGACATGTCTGTAACGTTTGCGGTATCAAAACCGGTAAGGTCTATTGATTTAAGGGCAGAACAAGTCTTAAACATTGCGTTCATACTTGTAACAAGAGAAGTATCAAAACCAGATACATCTATAGCAGTAAAGCCTATACAGCCGGAGAACATTTTTGAAGAATCAGGATTAAGCTTAAGTTTTGTTTTTGAG
>DEEV01000098.1:341-523 GCA_002350445.1 Treponema sp. UBA2869
TCTACAAAGCTACCAGATTGAGCTGTACCAAAGCCTCCTATTACCTTTGTACAATAGCTGAACATAGCGTTATCGGCAGTAACACTTTCGGTAGAGAAGTCTGGTCCAGCAATAATTGTAACAAGCGTCTTACAGCTTGAGAACATCTGAGTCATATCTGTAACTTTATGAGTATTAAAATT
>DEEV01000098.1:610-1521 GCA_002350445.1 Treponema sp. UBA2869
GTAACTTTATGAGTATTAAAATTGCGCAGGTTCAAAGATTTTACATTATTGCTGTTGAACATGTAGCTCATATTTGTAACCTTGCTTGTATCAAAGCAAGACAAATCTATTTCTGCATAATTACGACCCTTAAACATACTGCCTGAATTTGAACGCAGAGTAAGCTTTTTGCCGCCGCCGTCTGTAACACCTTCGGCATAGAATCTTATATACTTTGTAGAAGCAGAACCGTCATACCATGCAGGAATTAATTTTTCTGCAGTATCAAGATATACTTTTGCAGTTTCTGCAATAGAAGAGTCTGGAGGAGTTGCACTTGGTGCAAAATACATATCCTGTGCATTCCATTTAGAAAGCGCAGTATTAATATCCGGACCGGTTTTAAGGATGATTCTGCCCTTTACAGAGAAATAGCCAGGGTGTCCGTTTTCTGCATCATCCGGAATACCATAGGTAATATCGTTGGCATTTGAAGCGCTGTAAGCTGTACCCATGTCGCCTTTAAGGTTTGTACAGCCAGAGAACATAGCCTCTGAACTTACAACACTATTTACATTTGTTTCAGTACTTACATAAATAGCTTTAAGATTTGTACATCCATAGAAAGTCCAACTCATATCTTTTACGCTAGAAACATCAAAACTAGAAAGGTCAAGTTCCGTAAGGTTTTTACATCCCCAGAATGTACCATACAGTCTGGTTACGTTAGAAACATCAAAACCGGAAAGGTCAAGTTCTGTGAGTGCGTAACAATATCCAAACATATAACTCATAGTTTTTGCACTTGAAGTGTCAAAATTTGATAAATCAATAGAATTAAGTTTTTCACAATTTCTGAATAGATTATCGAATTCAGTAACTTTTGATGTATTAAGACCTCTTATATCAAGAGTTTCAAGAGAAGAACATCC
>DEEV01000098.1:1739-7856 GCA_002350445.1 Treponema sp. UBA2869
GAACATTGAAACATCTATAGAAGTAAGTGCACGGCAGTTATAAAACATTCCTGCCATAGTTGTTACATTAGAAGTATCGAACAGGCTTGTATCTATCTGGGTCATTGCTCGACATTCACTAAACATATCTGAACTATCTTCATTCAGGACAAGTTTTCCGCCGCTTGCAATATAACCTGCATCAACATAGTATTTTATTGTGCCGGTTGCTTCATCATACCAGCAAGGAACATCTTTATTTTTTGTATCAAGATATTTAACAGTTACACCGGAAGCAGGCAGTGTTGTACTGCGTTCAAAGGCAGTTGCAGTTTCTGTAACTCCTAAATTTGAAATAGCAGAGCTAAAATATGTACCCTCCTTTAAACCAATGTATTCAAAAACCATTGCCGCTTCGCCGCCGGAAAGGGTCGGTTTTCGTACAGAGCCGGTTCTAAACACATCTTCTGGTTCTGCAGTATTGTAAGTTGAATAGCCGCTTGTAAATACAAGGTTTTCGGTTACATCTGCTGTAGACTGGTTATAGAGCGTTACAAATATAGAAGAATCCGAAGACAATTTAGATTTAATTTCAAGAGGGTTAAAGACTGGAGCGGCTCCCATATTGTCACCAATCCAGATTCCACATTCCTTAATTGACGCAACATAAGAAGTTCCGTCGTTTGTGCATACAAAGTTGTCTTTTACAATAAGTTTATCTTTTATGCGGAGTGTTCCATTTTTAACATTAATTGCGCAAGCCCAATCTGAAGCATCAGGCTCAATATAGTTATTTTTAACGGTTACGTTGCTAAGTGTACAATCTCCGTCTACTTCCATTACGCCGCACTTAGCTGCAAGCATACCCGTAATATTAGAATTTGACATTTCAAGAGAACAGCCTTCTGTTACTATAATAGAAGCGTAGTTATTTGGTGTGTTTCCAGAAGCAAGACAGTTTTCGCCGGCTGCTTTGTAGCTAAAGTTTATGCCGTCCAGCTTGTATTTTTGTCCGTTTTGAATATAAAGCGCTGTTTTATTTTCGAGTGGAGTATTGCAGTAAATTGTTACACGCGCTCCATTTGTTCCGTCTTTGCAGCCAACAATGTTTGCGTAAATTCCTATATCAGAATTTATACCGCTTGAAATTTCGTAGTCGCTAAGCACGTAAACTGTATTTGAATATGCGCCGGTACTAAGCACGCCCTTAGGGTCTGCAAATTTTGAAAGCGCTGTGCTTAAGTTCGCAAGAGGGTGCTCTTTTGAACCGTCATTCGAATCATCACCATCGGTTGCAGAAATATAGAATTCAGCTGCTCCAACCTTTTTAAGTTTTCCGCTTTCGTCTATACCCCACTCCTGGGTAATTTCACCTGAAGCATTTTTTTGCGGAACAACCGCAATCTTAGAAAGCTCTGAACTAAGTGCTGTTCCAGACGCCTTTGCAACAAAGTTTCCTACTGCGTAACTTGAAGGCTGTATTGTTAAAGCAATGCCGTCTTCGCTGGCTGGAGTAAGTTCGCTATTAATATTTACATAACCATAACGGTTTGTTGCTGACCAGAGAGTATAAATTGTATTATCCGGGGCAATTGTTGCGTTTCCGCCTACAGTAATTGATGTAGAATATGATCCGCTTGACCAGACATATACTGCGCTTCCCAAAGGCGCGTAGTTTCCCTGTATTAAACCACCTAGTATAGAACAAGAAGAAGATGTTCCGCCCGGATAACCTACTGCACCGCCAATATTTGCTGCGGCATTGTACTTTATGTTACCGCTGGCAATTTTTGCTGTACCGCTGCTACCGTGCATAATTGCACCGCCGCCGTATTTTTCTGCATCTGCTGTACCCGCTGCCCAGTTATAATAAATACCGCCGGTACATTCTTCGGTTTCTGTTGTTGATTTATAACCTACATAAACATTTTTTGCATAAATACCGCCGCCATATTTACCAGCTTTGTTTGAATATCCGTCTGAACCTGCATGCTTTTTACTTGCAGGCTCTTCGCCAACCTGAGCAGAACCATTCATAAGAACTGTAGAATACAGACCGTAAACACCACCTCCGTTATTGGATGCCTGGTTTCCGGTAATTAAAGCACCGTCGGCAAGGGTTAAAGTTGTTCCAGAAGACGAAGAAAGGTAGATTCCACCACCGTTTGTAAGACCGCCGCTGGAAGTTTTTGCCCAGCCGTTTGTAATCTTAAGGTTTTTGATTGTTAAAGGCTTTGTTAAATCATAAGTAATTACAGAAGCTTCTTTGTTTCCGTCAAGAATATCTACAGAGTTGCCGGTTACGCCGCACAACGTAAGTGATTTTATATCGCTTGTAAAGTTTGTTGTGTTAAAGGTAAACGGACCTTTTTGTGTTCCAGAAATATAAATTGTGTAATCTTTAAGATCTGATGATTTTGCAAACTGTTTAATTGTTTTTTCTGCCTTAAGCATTGTTGCAAAAGGTGCAAATCTTGAACCAATATTTGTATCGCTTGCCCCTTCTCCACCAACATAGAATTCTGTTCGGTCTGAAGAAGCGTCGCCAATTGCAGAAACAGGCATTTTTTCTACAGGTGTACCGTTTAGAATCCACTGTGAAGTTTTAAGGTTATCAAAAATATTAATTGTCTGTACGGTTTCGCCCAAAATAAATTTTTCGCTGCCACTTGTTTTTGAAAGAGAAACTCTAACCCTGTATGAACCGCTTGCAATTGGATTTACTGACTTGAGCAAATATCTGTAAAAATATGTTCCAGCTCCATCATCATCCATAGAAATATTGCATCTAACATCAGCGGCAGTCCATTCTGCGAGTTTTGATTCATCCAGTAATGTAACCTGCACACTCATGCTGCCGGCAACTGTAGCATCTGTACCTAAATCAAAATAAAGCCACATGCTTCCATTTCCGCTGTCGCCTTTTTTAAGGTTAAAGTCGTGCTTGCCTTCCAACGCATAAGCAGCGTCTATTGTGCCGGTTTCGTAAGAGTCAAAAAGGAACGGGTTTCCGCTTTCGTCCTGAATTCCAACTTCTATAACCCACGATTTACCTGGAACAAGGCTTACAGAAAATGTTTTTCCGGTTGCATCAACTGTACCGGTGCGAACGTCAGCCCCGCTTGTTGCCTTTACGTAATATGAAGTGCCTGTTGTTGGCAATGTTGGACTTGCGGAACGGGCAGCTTCGTCTGCCTTTTGAACGGCTCTGCTTACCTGGTCTAAAAGTTCTAACGGGTACGCACCGTCTACAGAAAACTTTGCAGAAACCTTTAGTTCACCTGCCGCAGCGGCCGAGGCTGGAGATGGCGAAGAAGAGCTTGAATCATAAGAATCAAAAAGGTTATTGCAGGAAAAAAGAATTAAAACACCAATTGCAGCAATAAAACAGCGTACTTTATTTTTCATTATTTACCCTCCAACGCCATAGTTGCGTCGTAAGATTCGCCGCTGTAAGTTGCGGCTGCATAAACTGTATAGTTACCTGTCGGGAACGAAGCCGGAATTGTGATTGTATCGGTTGTAGACTCTAGTCCTGTAAGGCTTCCATCATACATAAGCTGAATATACCAGGTAACGTCATCTTTTATTGTATCGTAGTCAACTGTAGAAGTTACTCCGTCTGTATCCTTTGTAATTACAGGAACAACTTTTATTGTTGTTTCAGTGCCTGTATTAAATTCTGAAATTGCAGAGCCGGCAGAATCGGCAAGAGAGAATGCAAATGAATATGTTATTATTGTAAAGCTTCCGCCTGTGTAATTGCGCAGTTTTCCGTCCGGATCAATTTTCCAGCCTGTTCCGGCAGGCTTGTTTGCAAGCGTAAACTTTTCGTTATTGTTTTCGAGTAAAGATGTAGAACCTGCAGTCATTTCGAGAATTGTTTTATCTATTTCGTATTCTTCCAGCGTGATTTGTGCGGCATCTGTTGCAACATCGTCTGCAAGTTTAATAGCCTTTCCTGTTTTTGTGATATAAACATCATTTGTATCAGAAACTTTTGAACCACCGTACATTGTAAGAACACCGCCGGAAATATAAATTCCATTACCATTAATTGTACCGCCAGTTGTTTTTGCTCCGTTAGAACTGATTGTAGAAGACATATTCATAGAAAGGTTACCGCTTGTAAGAGCAATACCCGCACCATTTCCGGAACTATAGATATAGTTAGTATTAATACGCGCAGAATTAAGCTGAACCTGACCATAAGTACTTACGTTAATTCCACCACCACCGGCACCGGCTGTATTGCCTGTTACAGCGCCATCAAGAATTTGTACAAGACCACGGTCAACATGGATTCCGCCTCCGGTACCCATATTTCCAATAACGCTGGAAGAAGTTTTGTTTGCGGCAATATTATTTTTAATTTCTGCACTAGAGCCATTTACAACAAGAACTCTTGAAGGAGCCGCAGAATCCCATGTAACCGGAGATTCTTCTGTAGATGCAAGACAGATTCCTCCACCTGTACCACCAGATGAACCACAAGCCCGGTTATCACTTACGCTGGCAGAACCAGTCATATTAACAGTTCCGTGGCTTACAAAAATTCCCGCACCATTTTGAGCTGAGTTTCCAAGGCAGACTGTACCAGACTCTGTTTCGACTGTTCCACCAATAAGTGCCGTACCAGAAAGATTTACAGTTGGATCTGCTGCAGTTTTTGCCGTATTTTCCAGATAGATTCCGCCGCCTTTAAATGCGTGGTTATTCTGAATCTTACCGGCAGACATATTTAAGGTTCCTTCGCAATAAACCGCACCACCCTTTCCGCTGCTGCAGTTATTCTGAAGAAATACATTTGCGCCAATTTCGAGAGAACAGCCTGAATTAATCTGTACAAGAGGCGCACTTGCTTTTACACCTGTATTTGCAGCATTACTATAAGCATAACCTATAGCTCCGTCGCTGCTCCATACTGCACCACCGTCAATAGTAACACCCAAAAGCTTATTATCAGCCGAATCATTATCAGCAGTAATAAGAGGACCGGTTGTATAAGTAGCAGCGCGTTTAACTGTAATATTCTTTGAAACTGTAAGGCTATTTAATTGTGTAAATGCAGAAGTATTTGATGTAAGTATAGAACTAAGAAGAATGATATTTTTGTTTGTAAATGAAGTACCGTTATCCAATACGGTAATAGCGTTAGCTAAATTCAGATAAGGAACTTCAGAACTGTAACCGCGTCCACCGCCATTTTCTGCCGCACCGGTAGCATTCTGAGGGTCAACATAAATATTCTTATAGCTCCATTTTGCATACAGACGAATATCACCGGTTATAGAGCTACCGGTGTATGAAGCTGGAATATAATAATCACCTTCGGCTGTTTTAGAAAGCTCTGATGTACAAGTCATATTTGTATACCAGCCGTTAAATACAATTTCGTTATCGTCGCCGGAATAAATATGTGCCGGGACAGGGATAATAGTCAGCCTTCCATAAGTATGTTTTATAGGAAGTGTTGCAGTTTTCCCTGTAAATACTGAGAGTTCAGAATAATCTAAGTAAACAACCGAATATTCTTCTGCGTCAATTTTTGCGTAAAGCGTAACGTTGTTTGTTTTCTGACCTTTTGACCAGCCTGTAACTGCCGTGCCTGTAAATTCATCATTAAGATACCAGCCTTTAAATTCCATGTGTGCGCCAGGCTCGTAATCCGGAAGCGTGATTGTCTGAGTTGTATTAAAGGAAGTTGGTGCGCCGTCAGGCGGTGTTAAAGCCGTGCCATCAGCTTTGCAATACGAAATTGTATACGGAGTATTGATTTCGTTGTAAACAAGAGTTCCGGTTGTGTTACGGCCAGAAACAAGTCTTAAAGCAGCATAGTTTTGAGAACAAAGCGTTACAGATGACTCATCAATTTTTCCGAACAAAAGCCTGAGCATATACATTCCGCTTGTGCCTGTTCCAGAAACATTTACAACTGTGTATGGTCCTTCTTCGCCAACTAAAAGAACAGAGCCCGCTGTTCCTGTTGCAATTGTGCCGGACACTGTTGATGCAGAAACAGGAACAAGATAGCCTTCTACCGAAATTGTTGAACCGTCTGAAGGGGTTGGATATTTTACTGTAATATTGTAAGTTCCGCTTCCAGTAGAAGAAGGATTAAGACTAACTGTTGCATTG
>DEEV01000098.1:7883-13467 GCA_002350445.1 Treponema sp. UBA2869
ACGTTAAGCTCAGAAATTGCTCCAGTTGCAATAGTTCCCAAAGAATTTTTTACTGTAATTGTAATTCCCCAGCGGTTTACGTGCAGACGAAGCTTTGCATTTTTAAATTCTTCGTAGCTTGAAAAAGTTTTATCTGTAAACGTGTCGGTCGAGTCATCAAGATTTTCTGCAGAAACTTTAATTTCAGTAATTGTAGAAACATCCCTTGCAGACGGCATTAAAACACGCGCATTATTTTCTTCGTATTCCGAAATTACAAAACGTACAATTCCTGTGTTTGTGCGGTCGCCGGAATCTGAATAAACATCAAAACTGCTATCTGCATCCGCCATGGCAACCGGCGACGAAATCTGAGAACAAGCCACAAAAGTCAAAATTACAAAAAGAGGCACAAATAATGTCTTAAAAAGTGATTTTACTCTGCACTTCATAAGCCAGCCCCCGTTTCTGTAATTGTTACTATAAAGTTTGCAGACGAAACGGTTCCGTCTATTCTTGTTACAATAATAAGCACGTCGTGAACACCAACGGCGTAAGAAGTAAAATCCAAAGTATGAGTATTTTGAATTTCAACAGTTCCATCAGGAATAACAAGCACTGAACCACCACAGAAGAATTGAATCTGAGTAAAGTTTTCGTAGTCCGGGAACGTAAAATCAACGGCTTTTGCTACCGTAGAAGAAACGACCGCACTAACAGTAAGCGATGTATCTGAATATGTTGGGAAGCTTACAGAAATGCCTCCAAAACCGGAAAGACGGTCCCAAATGGCTTTGTAAGATTTATCCGAAGCCGGGTAAGACGTTGGCAAAGCGGCAACTGTGCCTGTTCCGCCGGAAGTAATTTCGTATTCAACAATTTCGTAGCCGGCGCGTGCTGGAATTGAAACAGACAGCGGCGCCTGATAGTAACCGGTTCCACTAAAGTTGTCAGAAGCTGTTCCTGTATCAAAATCTACAATAACAGCAGACTGTTTGCGGTCGTAATAAACCGGAATTGCAGTTGTTCCGTACGGATTTATTGCCTCTACCGGGATTGTCGAAGTTGGTGTTAAAAAGCCTTCAGGAATTGTAACGAGCGCGGCTGCAGCTGTGTTTGTAAACGTCTGGCCGTAAAGGGTTTCGCTGGTATAAAGTGAATAGTTTAAGCCATCCACATTCATTATGTAATGGTTTACATGGTAAGGGGTTGTCGTAGAAACTTCCCATTCAGCATAAAAAGCGGCCCGCGAATAATTTACATGAAAGCCGGTAAGATATGACAAAGAATTAAGTTCAATATTAACAGGAACTGCGGTATCCAGCGGGTCTTCGGGGTTTCCAAGATATTTCCAGCCCTTAAAATTAAAACCCGGCACCGCAGAATTTGCAAAACCAACAGGTGTATCGCTTACAGAAAAACTTTTTCCAAGCTCGTAATATTCATCTATCGATTTCTGAGAAATTTCAAACGTAGCGGCATAACTTCCGTACGGATTATTAGCTTCATCAAAGGAATAAAAAGTATACTTAGACGAAGTACTTTCCTTTAATTCTGTACGAAGATCACCAAACCATTCAATTGAACAAGACGAAAGAAGCAGAAGCTGAACAGCTATAAATGAGAAAAGACCTTTCCGCAAAGAGAGAACTTTATTCAATTTTTTTAGATAAACCAACCCTTTCAAGGTACACCTATATCAGAATATTATACCATAATATTGTGAAAAAAACAAAGATGTGGATCTGGCAGGGCAAAATTTAAATGAAGAATATTTCTTATAAAGTTCTCTGCTGCCACTACCCTTTAGACAACAAACCCGGAAAGAATGCCTTGAGGGCGCCGAGGGTGGTTGGAGGTCCGTGGCCCGGCATTATGATGGTGCCGTCCTGCTGCGAAAATATTTTCTGTTCAATGTTAGAGCGCAAAATATATTCAGAATAACTTGAGTTAGTACTTCCAATAGAACCTGCCGAAAGAACATCACCGGTAAAAATTACGTTTTCAATTTTGTAAACAACCGAATCGGCTGTGTGCCCCGGAACCGACATATAATGTACCATCATTTTTGCAAGACGAATTTTGCTGTCGCCGGTAATTACGGTTGTATCGTCGCTCGCAACTTCCCAGTCTGCCGCAATAATTTTAGGCGAATAAATACGTCGTAAGGTTTTTAATCCAAGCACATGGCTTCCGTGATTATGAGTAATTAAAACTGCGTCCAGCTTTAAGTGATTTTCTTCAATTCGCGAAATAATGTCGTCGGTAATCTGCCCCGGATCAATAATGATTGCATCGTTTGTGCGTTCGTTTACAATAACATAGCAGTTGGAAAAACCGCCCAGGTTCAGATGAAAGTAAATTTTCATTTGGTTTCTCCGTCTACAATAGAATTTCCGAATTGTGTATCATTTGCAAAAATATGATCCGGTTCCGAGTTAAAAATAGCTTCGCGGGTGTTCGACATTTTAAACGAAATATTTGTTCTTTTTGAATTAAGAAAGTTTGCTTTTTTTAAGTTGCAATTTCGAAACGAAGTATCAACCAGTTCCGCCAAAATAAAGCGCGAGTTATACAAATCAGAATCATCAAACGAAGACTGAAAAGCCTTAATTCCGTTAAAATTGCTCTGAATAATTTCGCTCGAAGTTAAAAGCGTGTGTGTAAAAATTGACCCCGAAAAAGAACAGAAGAGCGCATTTGATTTTACAAACATACAGTCATTAAAAGTTGAAAAATCAAAAATAGAAACCTTAAAACGCAGATTTTCTGCCTTTACGTTAATAAAAGAACACTTTGAAAAATTGCAGCCAAAAAACTGTTTGTTCGAAATATCTATATCCGAAAACAAAAGTCCTGTTGCATTAAGCCCCACAATTTTATCGTGAGAATGAATGTAGCTGTATACATCCTTCTTAAATTTACCCGGGTCGGAAATGTGATCAATGCAATAGTTTTTTCCGTCCTTAAGGTTACCGTTTTCGTCAAAAGTCGAAAGCGCACTGTTTTTGCAGTAATGAACAAGACATCTGTTTTGCGTAAACATAATTCAATTATAATAGATAAATAAGTAATTTTGAATAGGCAAATCAGCGCGCTACAAGATTTATGTTGCCGCACACGATTCCGTATTTATCAAAGACAAATTCGTTCATTGCGGTAGCGGCGTCTTCAAAAGCGCGGCCTTCGGTCTTGCGTACATAGGAACTGGTATTCGGGAACTGTTTTATAACCGACTGCCAGTTAGCGTAGCCCACAAAGTTGTTTGCAACTTCTGAAAGCGGCTGCTGCATAATGTAAGCCATAAATTCATTCTGCATAAGAACATTATCAGTCTGATCGTAGCCTAAATCTGGCTGAGAAGTCCAGAAATCTTTTATAAACTGAATAGCTTCTGCGTCTGTTGTATAATAAACAGCAGAAACATAATTACGGAATTCTTCGTCGCGGAAGAAAAGCGTGTGCCAGCCTTCGTGAGCTAAAAGTCTGCGTCTTGACCACTCAGGAGTTTCGCGCGAAATAGAAACAAGGCCACCGCCATTTGGCTTTACCATAGAAGCATTTGATTCATCAACAACAAGAATTCCGGTCTTTAAAAGGATTTTCTTTAGCAAAAGTTCTTCGTTATTAAGCTTAAAATTTTCTTCCTGCACTTTATTAAAGAACCTTGCCATAGTTTCTGAACTGTAATCGTGCGCATTAAAAGCGTGCTTACCTTCCAGAACTTCATCAGAAACAAGCGTTCCTTTATAACCTGTTTTTTCTGCAAAGAATGCCATTCTCCTGAAAAAGTTATCCTGAATTGCATAATTTCTTATATCAAAAAAGATGATTCTATCAAAACGATCCCATTCAAAAATTTCAAAATCAACATTGCGCCAGTTGCTCTGATTGTAATTTAAAATAAGACCAGGATCAGTTTTTACAGGAACAGGAACATTATCCGATTCAGAAGGAGCCTCACTTGCCCTAAGCAAAACAGAAGAAACACAATCACCATTAGAAATAAGTTCAAGCCGGGTAAAAGGCGCTTTTAAAGCCGCGGTAGGAATAATTACTTTTTTTGCAGGCGCAACGTTATTTATAAAAAGTTTTTCACCGCCAATATTCACTTCGATTTTAACTGAATTTTTAAGATTTGCCTTAAAATCAGGGGAATCATTTAAGGTAAAGCAAAGCTCAGGCATAAAGCCGTAAGAAGTATTTTGCACCTGAAAAGCAAGGGAAGCGCCGCTAAAATCAATTATGCGGTTTGTAAAATCTATAATACCGCCGTTAGAAGCAAAACCGTAATATGGAACCTGAGTGGTAGAATCAAAACCAATCTGACAAGGCACAACACAGGCACCTAAGATTTTACACTTCATGGAAGAATAAATAAAAAATCCTTCGGGAATATACTTTTCTATTTCCTTATTTTTTGGAAGCCCAAACGAAACGTCAAAAACGTAAGGTGCATTTTTTTCGTTTCCCTGTATTAAAATGCGGTGATTATTTGGATAAATCTGTTTTATAAATTTTCCGCGTCCTTTAAAATCTGATTTATCAAGAAAGCCGAACTTAAAAGGCAAATCGTTTACAGAAAAACTTGTCTGATTCTGACGTTTTGTAGGATTAAGTTTGATGCGTACTGTAAGCGCAACCGAACCGTTTTTTTCGTAAACATTAACAAACTCTTTTTTCTGTTCACTGGTAAACTTAAAGTTTGCATACTGATTGTCGGAAATAAGTCCCGAACGGCCGCATTTATCAAGGGCAATCAAAGATGAGATTCGCTGCGAGCCTGCACTTTCAAGTTTTACTTTAGAAGATTTTTTTCCGAACAGAAGGCCAAGCGCAAGAACAAGGTCAACTACAACAACTACAGCAATAAAAAGAACTATAATCTTTTGCTTTTTTTCAAATCCATTATATTTTTGAAGCAATGTATTTATAAACGACTTAATCTTAGTTTTCATAACAGCAACTGTATCATTTATTTAAAAAAGTTTATACTAGAATAATGACAATTCTTATTCCGCATTCAACACAGGAAAAACTCATACGGGATCTGCAAAAAAAACTTTTACCTCAAATGCCAGCAAAACCAGAAGTCATTAGTTCACCGGTGATTAAGGCGGCTACTGAGCCTGTCAAAGGACTTGAAACCACCAGCAAAGGTCATTTCGACAAGCTCAATGACCCCGGCAAACTCAATGACCCTGACAAGCTCTATGAGCGTAAGCCAATGACAGAGCATCAGAGTAAAGACTGTTTCTGGTACGCGCCCTGCCCTGTTTATGCAGAAATTAAAGATTCTCCCTGCAACAGCCCCGAAAGCTTAAAAGACTTTGCGGCAAAAATTACCGCCGTAAGCTTTTTTGATTATGACTTTTGCGGCACAAACCTGAACTTANNAAAAAAAATATGACTTATCGCTTACGCTTGCAAAACTATATTTAAAAAACAAAGAGCCCGGTTCTGTTCAAATAAATCATAATGATTTAGCGCAGAACGCAAAGGCTCTTATAAACGATGCCCTGCAAAACAAGAGCATAAAAAACTTAAAGATTTTCCGGCTTGCCCTTACAGCTTCGCTGCCCGACAAAAGAATTACCGCACTGCA
>DEEV01000117.1:0-1787 GCA_002350445.1 Treponema sp. UBA2869
AAATGCTGTTTTCGGCAAAGAAAAACGGTGTTGCGGTAACTGCCGATACAAATTTTAAGAAATATGTAATTTATAATGAAGGAATGCAGTACTGGAATGTTTTTAAGCCTGTCTGCGACGAATTTGAAAAACGCGGAATTGAGCTTATTTATTACACTTCTGCGCAGAAAGACCCTTGCTTTGAAGCCGGCTACAAATTTGTAAAACCCGAATTCATTGGCGAAGGAAATATGGCGTTTGTGCGCCTGAATATGCTGAGCGCAGGTTTTGTACTTATGACAACTCCGGGGCTTCAGGTTTACCAGCTTAAGCGCAGCAAGAACGTAAAGCATTATTCGCACGTTTTACATATGCCAAATGATGCTACAACTTACCGTCTTTTTGGTCTTGATTATTTTGATTCAGTTCTTCTTACTGGCGATTACCAGAAAGAAGATATCCGCTTTCTGGAAGAACAGCGCGGCATAAATAAAAAGGAACTTGTAACTGTTGGCTGTACTTATCTTGATGTTTACAAAGAAAATATTGCAAAAATTCCAGACGAAGAAAATCATCCGTTTACTGTGCTTGTTTCTCCAAGCTGGGGTGATGTTGGAATCCTTAAAAAGTACGGAGAAAAACTTCTTGATCCGCTTGCTGCAACCGGCTGGCGCATTATTGTTCGCCCTCACCCACAGTCTAAAAAGTCAGAAGCTGATATGCTTGAGCGTCTGGAAAACCGCTACAAAGACAACAAAAATATTGAATGGGACTACGAACGTCAGAACATTTTCAGTCTTAAAAAGGCTGACATTATGATTTCTGATTTTTCCGGTATTATTTTTGACTACACCTTCCTTTGCGACAAGCCTGTTATGTACGTAAACGCCGGCATGGACTTAAAGCCTTACGACGCTTATGATTTGGGCGATAAGCAGCTTTGGCAATACAAGAGCCTTGAAAAGTTTGGCAAACAACTTGATGAAAAGGATTTTGCAAATATAAAAGAAGTTATTCAGAATATGAGTGACAGTAAAGAACTTGCGGCTGCCCGCGCAGAAGCAAAAGCACAGGCCTGGATGCACATTGGCAACGCAGGCAAGAACATAGTTGATTACATGGTGGCAAAGGTCGGTAATTTAGACTAAATTGCACAATTCTCAGAACCTTTGCCTCTTGTTTTTGCATGCAAAAGATTGAAATTTAAAAAAAAAACTGCGGGATATAGGCAAAAAATATAAAAAGCCCTGTGGGACGCAGACGAAAATTAAGGAGGCACCAGGTCTCCTGGGGGTTACCTTGATTTTCGTCGTTGCTGGGACCCGCAGGGCTATTTTATAATTTTAGCAAACCCCAATCGAGTGCATGTAATCACGAAGAACACAAGTAAAGTGTGTCATTTCTTCCGGCTTAATGTCACCCATGTTTGCAATTCGGAATGTATCTATGTTTCCGAGCTTTCCAGGGTAGATTGTAAAGCCGAACGATTTTGCATAATCGTGCAGTTCGTTGAAGCTGTACTTTGGTGTTTCTGGAATCAAAATAGCTGTAATAAAGTGGCTCTGATACTTTCTGTCTACGAGCATCTTAAGCCCGATTTCATCCAAAGCTTTTACTAAGATTTCCCAGCATTCTGTAAAGCGCTCAAAGCGTTTTTCTACAGTTTCTACCTTAGTTTCAATAATTGCCTGGCGCAAAGCATAGAATGTCTGTACCGGTGGTGTAAAGCGTGTCTGCTTTGTTTCAAGGAAGTATTTATACTGATCGTAAAGGTTCAGGTAGTAGTTGCGCATTGGCCAGTCTTTCTG
>DEEV01000117.1:1989-2587 GCA_002350445.1 Treponema sp. UBA2869
TTCAAAAGACCTGTTGTTGTCTCGTGGTAAACAATGGCAAAAGTTGTGTATTTTTTGCTCTTCATCTGATTTTCGAGAGCTTTGATATCAATTGGTTCGTAAGTAGAAGATTTGAATACGTCCATATCGATGTTGTAAACGCTTGCGATTTTTGCAAGGCGTGCACCGTAAGAACCGTTATCTACTACAAGAAGTTTTCCGTCAGGTGGGACACATGAAGATACCATTGCTTCATCTGCACCTGTACCTGAACAGCCGAACATAACGGAAATGTAATCTTTAGGATCTGCGCAAACTTCTGTAAGACCAGTTGCAACTTCTTCCATAAGATTTCCGAATTCAAGTTCTCTCGGACAGATATCAGCAACAACCTGAGCATATTTTACACTGTCTGTTGTTGTAGAAGGACCCGGATTCAAAAGAACTTCGCGTCTGACTGCCTGTAAAGATTCGTTTTCCACAATACGAGGCCAGATCTGTGTGAGGGCACGATCAAGCATGTTCTCATCATCAATTTCTGTCCATGCGTAGTATTCAACCTTGTGAACGTAAACTGGTTCTCCGTTAAGGCTTACGTGTTTGAGAACGTTTTCGTAAT
>DEEV01000069.1:0-331 GCA_002350445.1 Treponema sp. UBA2869
GCTCTTAAAATATTTAGCTCATCTATTTCTTCTTGACTTATAATTCCAACTCCGTAGCATATCGCTTCTTCAATTATTTCTTCATATAATTTTTCTGGAATAATAGGAGAATTTGACTGTAAAAAAGTTAAAACAGGTACAAACCTGGCAAGCACAGATTCCTTATACTTTATCATTTTGTCTGGCAGGAGCATCAAAAACCTCACATAATTGGATAAAATATGAAACTATAATTCTTGCAACATCAGAATCCGGTTGAATTAATGCAAATGGAGCAAAATATATCTCCATGTTCTTTACAATCTCTTCTTCGTTAAGACCGAACTTTTCT
>DEEV01000069.1:534-722 GCA_002350445.1 Treponema sp. UBA2869
TTCTGCTTTTATACTTTTTGAAATAGCAATTGCAGCAGCAGAAATTTTTTCTTCCAATGTTTCCATTGTATCTGCACTTGTAGACTTAGGATATCTTATCTTCTTTTTCCGTCCAGAAGCTTTTTTGTGATCTTTCGCTCCACGCTCAATAATTTCACAAAATAACTCTGCATACTTTTTAAAATAAT
>DEEV01000069.1:768-2260 GCA_002350445.1 Treponema sp. UBA2869
CTTCCGTTACATCTTCATATATTGCAGAAATTGAATCCACCAAAGTTTTATCAGTTTCTTCTGTAGGATTATCAGGTTTTTCCATAAAGGTTTGAAATTTAGAAACATTTCTATATTTAAGCATTTGGGANNGACTCCCTTAAAATATCTTGATATTGTATCTGATTGAAATTTATCAGTATTCTTTAATGGATTATAAGACTGAAGTTTATTGTGTTCTAAAGTATTGCCTTTTGCATTTTCATTGTAGTCATCAAGGATGTTATCAAATAATTCTATAACAAATTCATCCTGATTCTTATTCTGACCATAGAATGGTCTAAGAATTTTTGCGAATTTGGAGAATGTTATAAACTCCGAAATATCATCCGTTTTAAATCCGCTCATATTTTCATTCATTTTCTTCTATATATCACAGGTTTTCAGTTTTTCGAAATACCATGTTTTCTCGTTCTGAATGTCATCCAGTTTCACATTATCTTACAAGCCGTAAAACAAGGAACCTAGGCCTACGTTTTATAAATTTATTATAACACACTCTTTCCTTTTTTTGGTAACCGCGCGGCAAAAAAAAAGCTGGAGTGTAAAAGGAGTAAAAAAATGAAAGCAAACAATGCTTTTATCAAACTTCAAGAATCGGCTAACGGAAGGGTTTCCGTTAAGTTACAGAGAAATCAGTTCGCAAAGGAGGGAACTGAAAACTTCTACGGCAAAGTAGAACGCTACACCTACAGCACTCAGAATATTCTGGATGCAATGGCAGATGCCGTCCCGCTTGTAGATTTAGGTACTGTTACAAGTGTTTTGAACGCTTATGCAAATACAGTACTTAAAGTTCTTGCAGCAGGAAATGCTGTTAAGTTTGGAGAACTTGGCACTTTCTATATTGCAGGAAAAGGCACTGTTGACACAGCAACTGGCAAACCTGAGCTTACTGTAAAATTTACAGCAACCAGGACTCTAAAGGATGCCGTGCAGAATGTTGAGATTGCTTCATCTGAATATGTAAGTCCTAGTGGATTAATTACAAATGTTACAGATGTTGCAAGCGGAAAGACAGACGGAACCCTTACTGCCAGCGGTTCTGTATTACTGGAAGGTACAAGCCTTAAAGTTGGAGGAGAAAATTCTGGTATCTGGTTTGCTCCTATAGATGAAAATGGATATATGAATACTGATGAAAGTACCTGGAAATTGGTTGAATCTGCTTTGATTTACAATCTGCCTACAAAACTTTTGTTCTCTATTCCACAAAATGTATCAAACGGCAGCTATAAGATAGTTGTACGTACTCGCTACGCCGGAAAGGCCGGTTATGAGCGCAAGTATTTTATTGAATCAATTTCTGAAACAGTAGAAATTGCCTAAAAGTCGGTTCAGACGGTTTACTCTGCATGAGTAAGCCGTCTGTATAGCAAAACATTTGCCGCTCTTTTTGAGCGGCTAAACCTTATAGGAATATAAAATGATAAAAAAATTACATAAAAATATT
>DEEV01000069.1:2281-2529 GCA_002350445.1 Treponema sp. UBA2869
ACTGGTTGAAACAGCTGTATTCACAGGATTGCTTGAAATTCCTCTTATCAAAAAGCCAGATGAATTCATCATTCCAAAAACAATGATTCCATTCAGCGAGCGGAACAAATCAGAAACCCTGGAAGAATTTGTATGCTTTTATGAGCACGACATTCGTTTCCGAGATATTCTGACTACTACAAAAGAACAGATTGCCTCTCTCAAAAAATTCAAAGGCGTTATCAGTCCAGACTGCTCTCTTTACTACG
>DEEV01000069.1:2733-5560 GCA_002350445.1 Treponema sp. UBA2869
AAAAGCACGGAATCTATTCAATTGGAACTTACGGCTGCTGCAAAACTGCTGAATACAAACATCATCTTCGGGAAGGTTTGAGGTCTTTCATCAAAGAAATTGAACCGGAAATCATTTGTGTATATGGTGCGATGCCGGATTCAATTTTTGGAGAGTTCAAAAAGAATGTTCAGTTTGTACATTTTGACGACTGGACAAAAGTGCAGCACGACAAGGCAGGTAAGAAAAATGGGTAGCGGCAGAAGTGGAATTTATAATGGCACTGCAGGAGCCTCACAACGTTACGCAAAAAACTATAAAGTTTGCAGAGACATGAAAAAATGGGATATTTCCCGAGGTGTTTGCAGCAAAAAAGGTGTTTATACCAAGAATCCAACAGCAGAACCATTAAAAGACAAACTAAACGGGAACTATATAGGCAACAAACATACAAACTATCATGTTCCCTATGTTATCACCCCAAAAGGTGATATAATCATAGGTAAAGGGAATGGAAACGGAAAAACCGGTCTTCCAACTCCGCACCCAACATTAATTGGAGGGAAAAATCCGAAGGTGATGTGTGCAGGAATGCTTGAAATATCTGGTGGAAAGATTAAATCAATTAATGTAAGCAGCGGTCATTATAAACCGAATCCAAAATCCTTACCAAAAGCTAAAAAGATTTTCGAAAAACTTCCGAAAAATCTTTTCCATAAAAAATATGAATGGAGTGTATGAAAATGAGTTTTATTAATACATGGGGTGCTGTTCTTGAAAACGAATTTATTCTTTCTGACAGTGTTTCTAAATATAATATAGGAGCAACTGTAAAATGTATTGCAGAAGATGGAGATATTATTACATGTCAGAATGATAAAGAAACCGTAAATCTCCTGAAAACAGGATGGGTTGAACGCCAATCACCAGACTTTTACTGGAATGAAAAGGTTAGAATCATTGCAAAAGATATAACAGCTCGCATAGAACTGATTTGCTGGCACTATAATGAAAAACGATATTTTTATCATTTAATTTGTGAAAATGGTAAAAAATTGAGCAAGCGTTATTATGCCGATGAATTGCAAAAGGTGGATTAACTTGGATTACATCAAGCTTAGCAAAGAAATCTCCTATGCTCTGCGACACGCACCATGGGAGTATGAACTGGAAATGGATGAGAATGGTTTTGTCGATATCCAACAGCTTATATCATCAATAAATGAAGAGAATACTTATCCAAAACTCATTGATAAAACAGATATTCTTCATGTAATTGAAATATCTGATAAAAAGCGTCTTGAGATTTCAGGAGAAAAAATCCGAGCCATGTACGGACATTCATTTCCTATGCAAATAAAATATATTGAAGAAATTCCGCCTGCTATTTTGTATCACGGAACAGCGAGACGCTTTTTGGATTCAATATTGTCTGAGGGATTAAAACCTATGGGCCGCCAGTACGTTCATTTAAGTACCGATATTGAAACCGCTATACAAGTAGGAAAAAGAAGAGATACCGAACCTGTNNTTGCAAGTTGATACAGTTTCTGCATTAAAAGCTGGTATAAAGTTTTATCATGCCAATGAAAAAATTTGGCTATGTAAGGAAATGCCTAGTCAGTTTCTAAGTAAGTTATAAATATAAAAGTGTTTGTGTTGGAATTTACAGAATACATGGAAGTGTATCAAGTGTATTCCCAGACAGCAATCAGTCAGATAAACACAGGAGAAGATAACGATGGAACAGTTTTTTAATTGTGATGATGATTTTCATTCAGCATTAAATGAAATTAAAAGCAAAGTTGGAACAGTACCATATAAAGAAATTTTTAGGCTTTTTCTAAGCATTAGACCCAAAATCTTTGGTGAATGCTATTGGCAACTTGATGAGTATGATGAAGAACTTTCTTCTAATATGTCTAACCATCTCTCTGAGACAGTTGATTTTATAAAAAATGATTGTACAGCGGATGGATTTTCATGGCTTTCAGAAATTTTCGATGAAATTGTCGAAAAAACTAAAAGCAGGGAAGTTATAGACTGCATAAAAGAAACAGCAAAAAAGTTTTCCGAGGAATGTGAAAAGTTTAATATCGCAGATTCCATCAAATCAGCGGAAGGTTATTTATAACAATAAGGAATATATATTCATTTCCTTGCAAAAACTCAATCTAGTGCCAGTTTTTCTTTCCCCCACTTCACCCTACTACCCCCGCCTCCCGGTGGAAGCGAAATGTTTTTTTCTATATAATAATTGAAATATCAGTTTTTGGGTGGGGGAAATGAGCCTTAACTGCAGCGAAATAAACTTAATTCTTTCTGAGCTGGATTTATGCGGAAGTTTTATTCAGGATATTATTCAGCCGGGGTACGATACTCTTGCACTTTATACGTACAAGGAAGGCTGCGCAAAAACTGTTTTAATCTGTACGGCTCAAAATTCTGTGCGCATTAACGAAACAAGGCGTAAAATCACAAAAAACGACAAGCCTTTGCGCTTTATGGAATTTCTAAAAGCAAAGATAAAAGGCTGCAGAATTAATTTCTGTGAACAGATTGGTCTTGAACGCGTTATAAAAATGGAACTTTCGCACGGCGCCGCCGACCAGAATAATCTTGAAAACTACAACATGTACATAAGGCTCTGGAACAACGCCGCAAATGTTATTTTGTGCGATTCAACTGATTTGGTGCTTGATTCTATGTTCCGCCGCCCGGAGCGCTACGAGGTTAAGGGCGAAGTTTTTATTCCGCCGGCTGTAATTGAAGAAAAGCTAAAAGATGCCGAAGAAAAGTTTCCGGTAAGGGAATGGAACAACGGGGTTTTAGGGGCAGAGCCCCTAGG
>DEEV01000069.1:5621-24387 GCA_002350445.1 Treponema sp. UBA2869
AAGCGGGCTGGAGCGAGGGGAAGACCTGCCCCTTTATTGCCGAAACCGAAACACCAATATCCACTAACCGTGCAACCTCACCAGGTTTTTGTGATGCAAAAACTTTCAAACTTAATTCATTTAATGAATTCATTGACTGGTGGTACAGCGAGCATGCTCAGAATTTAAGCCGGGAAGCTCTGCTGGAAAAGGCTGAANNGCGCTTGAAAATCTTATTGCAAAGCAAAAATCTTTTATGAACGCCGAGGCTATAAAGCATCAGGGAGATTTAATTCTTTCGTTTGCGCACCTTATAAAAACCGGCGAAAATTATCTTGAATGTGATGATTACGAAAACGGAAAATCCATTAAAATAAGAATTGATTCAAAAAAATCTGCTCAGGAAAATGCGCAGGAATATTATAAAAATTACAAAAAGGCTGTTTCTGGGGCGCAGGAACTTGAGCACGATATTGAAATTGCCCGCCGCCAGATTGAAAAACTGAACAAGCTTTATGAAGACATTAAAAAGGAAGCTAATCCTGTTAAAATAGAACAAATGCTGCGGCGTGATTCGGCTCCGGCACAACAAAAAAAGAAAAATCACCCCGGGCTGGATTACACTGTGAACGGCTGGTACATTCTTGTTGGCCGCGACGCAAACGAAAACGACGAACTTTTGCGGCACCACGTACGGGGCGAAGACCTATGGCTGCATGTTCGTGATTTTCCGGGCGGCTACGTTTTTATAAAAGCACGAAAAGGCAAAACTGTTCCGCTTGACATACTGCTTGACGCAGCTAATCTTGCCGTATATTATTCAAAAGCAAGAAATGCGGGAAAAACCGACTTATATTATACGCATGTAAAATATTTAAGGCGTGCAAAAAACGGTCCTAAAGGGCTTGTTCTTCCAACTCAGGAAAAGAACCTTTGTATAACACCAGACAAGGAACGGCTTTTAAGGCTTGATTCTTTGCATGAGGAAGCTGAGCTATGAAAAAAATGTCAAAAAATGATAAACGCGCAGAAAAATACGGCTTTAAGCCTATAAAAGAATTTTCTCCTGTTTCTCCGTATTTTAATCTGCTTTTGCGTCCGCGCACAATGGCTAGTGCCTGGAAATTTATTGTTACAATCATTAAGGATTTTTTTCTTTTACAGGACATTCAAAAATTTCATCTTACTCACAGACCTGTAATTTACGTTGACACCGACATAGATGACAAGATTCCTTTTGTTCCGCACCGAGTAAAGGCTTACCTTGGCTTTATTCCATTTTTTGTAAGACCGCTTGGCATGATGATTAAGCGTCTTGGCTATAAAAAAGCTTCAACTTACATAAACTACTTTCTGGAATTTATTTCGTATGAATATAAAAACGCGGCTTCAATTTACCGTTTTTGCATGAGCACTACTCACCGCCCGGACTACAACGAAATGCCTGAATTTAAAACTATTCATATTTTTGACCCTCACCTGCTTTGCGTTCCAAGTCTTCACGTTACAATTGCAGCCGGAACCTGGGCGTGGTACCGCCAGTGCTTTGCGCTTGGAGTTCTTCCGCAGGACGAAGCCATGTTCCGTCTTTCTGAATTTAAGGATAACGCAATTGCAATTATTGAAAGCGTTCTTTTTGTAAAGCAGCACAGCGTAAACTGCATTCCGCTTGCAATGTATATGCTAAGCGCAACTATGGGAAAATCGTTCTTTTCCATTGATGATGCAATGCGCTGTATGGATCAGATTTTTGCCAGCGCGCCGGAAATTGACGCTTCACTTAAAAAAGAAATCTCTGACTACTTTAAGTTTATGTACGAACGCGCCATCCTTGAAAAATATTACACAAAAAACTGGCAGGACTGCATCAAACACTGGCTCATCGAACACGCTAAAGAAACAAATCAAAAAATCTGATTTTCTTCTATATTCTGCAACTTTATTAATGACGAATTCTCTATTTTAGTGTATAATTATTTCGTGTATATCCAAAATCTTGGCGAAATAAAAGCTGTTGCATTTGATATTGACGGAACTCTCTACAGAACCTGGAAACTGAATGTCCGCATTGCAGGGCATTTTTTACCAAACTCAGTTCTTTTTATGCATTATGGTCTTGTCCGAAAAACAATGCACACGGATACAGCTTACGAAGATTTTTCGCAGAGCCAGGCAGAGCTTGTTGCAAAGCGTACTGGCGAAGAGCCTGATATTGTAAAACAAAAGCTCGAAAAAATTGTCTATAAAGATTTGGAAAAATTCTTTCCTAAAATTAAGCCTTGCAAAGGTGTTATCCAGCTTATAAAAGATTTAAAGGCCGCAGGTTTTAAAGTTGCAGCACTATCTGATTTTCCTCCGGAACAAAAAGGAAACATCTGGGGACTTAGAGATGTTTTTGATGTTTCGCTTGGAACTGAAGAAATAGGTGCTTTAAAGCCGTCGCCAATTTCCTTTTTAAAGCTTGCAGATGCACTTGAAATTCCTGCAGAACAGGTTCTTTTTGTTGGCAACAGCCACAAATACGATGTAAAGGGCGCAAAAGCCGCAGGCATGAAGGCCGCATGGTTTAGTCCAAGAATCAAAACCTTACTTGGAAGAAAATCAAAACTGGCCGAAATTACGTTCAGAAACTACAGGCAGCTTAGAAAAATACTGCTTCCAGATACAATAAAATAAGAATAATTAATGGGTGGGGATTAAAAAATGAATATCGTCATAGCTATTCTGATTTCTGTTATTATTTCTACAGCAATTGCATACTATTTATACAGCGCACAAAAAAACAACAGCGGAATGGAAAAAGTTCGTCATTATGCGGACAACCGCGAAGCAAAACTTCAGGAACTTTACAAGGCAGTAGAAGACAGATTTAATCGCCTTGTATCTGAATTTAACGAACAGCAGACCAGAGCAAACACCGCAATTAAACTGCTTACAAAGCAGAATGATGATTTTAAGGAAAAGATTCAGACCTTTAATCAGCACTTCAGCGCAATTCAAAATATTCAGGATAAGATTGACCGCTATTCAAATTCTCTTGAAGATTTAAACGAAATGACAAAGCAGGTCGAAGAAAATCTTAAACGCATTTCTAAAGAAAGCGTGCTTGTTGATGAACTTACTTCAAAACTTGATAAACAGCAGCAAAACGTAAGCTCTCTGGAGAAACGAATCCCTGAAATTTCAAAAGGTTTTTCTACCCACAACGCAGAGCAGCTTAAGGCAATCGGCACAAAACTTCTTGAACAATACGAAACCTACGCAAAGGATGTTTCTTCAGAAATTAAACAGGCTCAGCGCGAAACAGAAGCCGCTCTTTCTACAATTAAACAGAGCATTCAGACCGTTTACGACGAAGCATCAGAACGTGCAGACAAACTTGAAAATACCGCTTTTGAACATTTAAGCCAGCAGGCTCAGGCTCGTTCAGACGAATATTTAAAGCAGCTAAAAGCACAGACAACAAATCTTCAGAATGAACTTGTTACAAAATACAAGGAACAGGAATCAAAGCTTATTTCTGAAATGCAGAATAGAATCGAAACTATTAACACAACTTTCAACGAAAAAGTTTCTGCTGTTTCGGCAACATTCGTAGACAAAGTTCAGAAAATGCAGGAATCTTACAATTTACAGCTTGAATCAATTGGAACTAAGAACGACGGCATAATTGCAAAAATTTCTGCAAAATTCGAAGAAGACAACGCAAAGATTTCTCAGAAATACTCAGATCAGATTACAGCCATTCAGAACAAAAACACAGACAATTACACCGGTCTTGAACAGCGTTTTGAAGCTGACTTTAAGAAATTTACAGAAACTTACAACAACGCCTTCAATACTGCGACAGCAACAAACAACAAAAAAATCAATGAATTTAATCAGAAATTTGTGGAAGAACACAAGGAGCTTCTTGCAAACTATAACGGCATAATTGAAGGCCTTAAAACAGAAAACGAAACAAAAATTGCAGAACTTAAACAGTTCTTTGAAACTGAATACAACAGAGTTTCAGGAAGCTGCACTACAGGAATTTCCGGTCTTAAAGACGAAAACGAACAGAAAATCAATTCACTTCAGGATTATTTTGAAGCAGAATACCGTAAGCTTTACGAAAACTATTCCGGTCAGGTTACTGGAATGGGAACTCAGTTTGCAGCCGAAGTTGAAAAACTTAAGAAAATGGAAGCTGAATACAAAGAACGCATTAACGACCTTAAAACTCAGCTCGAAGTTATTGCACGCGCAGAAGATTCTGTTGCAAGCATAAAGGCAGATTGCGCGGAAGCAGAGAAAATTGCAAATACTTTGCAGCCTGAACTTGAAACAAAAATGAAGGAAGCAAATTCCAGTATAGAAAGCTTCCAGATGGAAACAAAACTTAAACTGGACAATCTTTCAAAGATGATTTCTGACGCTGTTCAAAAAGCGGTAAGTGCAAGCGAAAGCAAGCATCTTAACATTCTTGAAGAAATTGACAATCAGCTGGCTTCTTACAAAAAAGACATTGAATATAAACTGTCGCAGATTCAGGTTTCTGAAACAGACATTGACACCCTCGAAAAGAGCCTTAAAGCTGCAATGTCCGAAGTTCAAAACCGCGTTCTTTCAGATTTCGACAGCTTTACTTCAAGTCAGAAGCAGAAAAACGAAGAATTCAGCCGCAACATCAAAGAAAATTCAAATGCGCTTGAAGAAAAAATCAACGAAATTAACACAAGTCTGGATTCGCTTAAAGAAACTGCAACCGGCAACATGACCGCAAAACTTGCAGAATTCGAAGCAACTTTTGACCAGACTCTTTCTACCCGTTCAAATCAGATTGATACGGAACTTACAGACTGGAAGCAGAATCTGGACACAAAACTTACAAATCTTGCAAATACATACGAAGATTCGCGCAAGGAAATTGAATCTCATTACCTTAACGACCTTCAGAGCAATATAGAAAGCCTTCAATCCCGCACGTCAGATCAATTTACTAAGATCTCTGCATCAATTGAACAGACAAAAGAAGAAATGCAGGATGCTGTAAATGATGTTCGCGATGTTCTGAGCAAGTTTAAAAACAACACAGATAATTCTATCAGTCAGATTTCTGAACATTCAGAAACTGAATTACGCCGCGAAATTGAAAAAAATGCCGCACAGGTTCAGGCTACACTTTCTAAAGTTCAGAACGACCTTATTTCTGACCTTAAGGCATTTGAAGAAACCGTTCAGGCAAGACAGGAAACAGGAACATCTTCTATTGATGCTGCCCTTTCCGAATTCAACACCTGGAAACAGCAGATTAGAAGCCAGCTGGAAGATTCAAACAATCTCTTCCGCGAAGAGCTCGATACATTTAAGACTTCGGCAGGCAACAAAATTGCAGAAGCCGAACAAAATCTTATTCAGAATATGTCTGCCTACGAAGAAAAGGTTTTGCAGCAGCACAATGCACTTAATTCTCAAATTTCAGACCTTCAGGACAAGACAAAAGCTTCCATAGATTCATATGAAGAAAGAGCTGAACAGATTCTGAACAAATTGAATTCTATGTACGAAGAAATGCTTACTGCAACAGAACAGCGCGTAAGAAAGCAGAACGAAGATGCTTCGGTTAAGATTGAAGCCCTTAAAAAGGACATTCAGGATGCAGAGGCTCAGACAAAAATGAATCAGTCTAATATGATTCTTAAAATGCAGGACGACGCAAATATTATTCAGCAGTCAATTGGAGAAATTCAGAAGGAACTGCAGAACGTAAAGGCAAATATTCAGATTTACGACAAGGCAGAACAGATGAAGCGCCAGCTTGACGAACAGATTATTGAGCTTACAAATTCATTTGGCAAAATTGATGATTATGCAAGCACGGCAGACAAACTTACAGAACGCTATAATTCAATTGTAAAACTTAACAATGAAATTTCTGAACAGATCAGCAATTTTGAATCTCAGAAAAACCGAATTACAACCCTTGAGCAGGGCTTTAATAAAATGATTGCGCTTTCGAATACAATTGATGAGCGCATTGGAATGCTGAATGTTACAAAAGATGATTTGAATACTGTAGAAGTTGCAATCAGAAATTACACCGACAAGCTTGGTTATGTTTCAAGCCAGTACGAACGTCTGGAAAAGAAAGACGAAATTTTAAACCGCGTTGCAACCGACGTTGACAATTCGTTTGAAAAGCTTAAGGACCTTGAACAGCGTCTTGCAAACTGCAACCGTCAGACTGCTTCGCTGCCACAGGAAATTAAAGAAGTTCAGACAAATGTTGACCGCATTCTGCAGAACGGACCAAAAATTACAGACGCCATTGCAAGGCTCGAAACTTTGGATTCGCTTGTTTCTGATACAGACAAACGAATTGATGCACTTAAATCTGTAAATACAGGTCTTATGAAGACTCAGGCAAACCTTGAAGAAATGAACCGCGGAATTGACAGTAAATTTAAGGCTTTGAATCAGATTACAAAAAATGATTTGAAGAGTCAGGAACCTGCAAAACAGCGTTCATTGAATCCGCAGACAAGCGAAACTGTTCGCCAGCTTAAACGACAGGGCTGGGCTGTTCCGGAAATTGCTGCAAAGCTGAACCTTTCAGAAATTGAAGTTGACTTAATTTTGCAGCTGCCGGAAGAATAGGATAAAACTATTTTGAAAGCAGACAGGTAACATAAGCTTCTACAGCTTCACTTGTACCAACCGGCGGAAGTTTTTCGCCGGTTTTTGCTTTAACAAAAATCTGGTCTGTCTGTACACCTAATATTTTTGCAAGATTTTCTATAACCCTTATGCGGCTTGGATTAAACTTTGGTTTTTCAAGCTTTACTACGCAGTCAATATTTTCAATTTTCCAGCCAGCGGCATAAACTTTATTTACAACCTCTTTTAAAAGCATTGCAGAATCGGAGTCTTTCCATTTTGGATCTGTATCCGGGAAAAATGAACCTACATCGCCAAGCGCAGAAGCGCCTAAGAGCGCATCAATAATTGCATGAATAAGAACATCACCGTCGGAATGGCCGTCTTCGCCTTTTTCAAAAGCAAATTCAATTCCGCCTATTATAAGACGTCTGTTTTCTACAAGACGGTGCAAATCATAACCAAGACCAACTCTAATCATTGTTCCCCCTTATAAACTCCGCGTCAGTGGACACTGCATTACTTACACGCTTCAAAAGCTGTTTGTTTTATTTTATCCAAATCTGAAGGATAGGTAATTTTAATATTTCTGTCAGAACCTTCAACAACTTTAACGCGTCCGCAATATTTTCCCCAGATTTCCGTATCGTCTGTATATTCTGTTTTATCCAGAGCAGCCTTTTTGTGCGCATCAAGAATTTTCTTAAAATCAAAACCTTGCGGAGTCTGAACCGCGCAAAGAGAACTTCTTACCAGATGACGAACTATAAAACCGTCTGAATCAATTTCTTTTTGAGTATCAACCGGCGTAAGGCCAGGAACGGCAACGCCATACTCAAGGATTGCCGAAACAACGTTTTTTATTACAGTTTCCGTTACAAAAGGTCGCGCACCGTCGTGAATAAGAACAAAGTCTGCATTACAGCCGGTTTGCTCAACATTTAAAAGCGCCTTGTAAACCGATTCCTGCCGGGACTTTCCGCCCTCTGCAAAATTTATATTGATTTTTGATTCTTCAAGCATAGACTTGAGCTCAGAATCGCAGAAAAGCGCCTCTTCAGCTTCCTTTTGATTTTTTCCTTCAGGATAAGTAACCGTAAAATTTACAAGACTATAAAACGGAACAAGTGCATTTAAAAAAGTTTTAGCACAGCGGGAAAGCACTGTGCCATTTTCTAGCGGTAAATATTCTTTTTTTATACCGCCGCCAATTCTTGTAGAAGAACCTGCGGCAGTAATAACAACTGAAACTTTAGAAAGCGTCGTCTTCAAAATCGTCCGAATCCATTCCTTCGTCAGAAGAATCATCTGCTTCGTCAGAATCGTCCATATTATCAGAATCGTTATTCTTAGAAGAATCGTTATAATCAGACATCAAATCATCATCTTCGTCTTCTTCCAAAGCCGCAATGTGCTTAATTTTTGGAGTTGATCCAGGCGGTTCAAGTTTTGTATGAATAGTCTGTTCTATTTCTTTTTCAGATTTTCCAAGTGCATAAGAAATTTCGTCTTCAAGAAGTTTTTTTGCAGAATCATAAAGTTTGCGTTCAAGAATAGGAAGTTCCTTAACTTTAGAACGGTTATAAAGGCAGCGTACAATTGTAGCAATATCCTTTACACTTCCCTTCTTTAAAAGGTCAAGGTTCATCTGATAGCGCAATTTCCAATCGGAAGTAATAGGTTCTGAATTATCAGAAAGAAGTTCCAGAGCCTCTTTTGCTTCTTCTGCTGATACAATCTGGCGGATTCCCAAATCATCAGATTTTTCAACAGGAACCATTACAATCATGTCAGAAGCTTCAATATAAATTTTGTAATAAAGAGTCTTCTGATCCTTGAACTGCTTTTCAAAGATTTCTCTTACAATTCCAACACCCTGACTTGGGTAAACGACCTTCTGGTCTACGCTAAACTTAGTTTCCATAATTTATCCCATTATATACAATAAAACGCTTTTGTTCAAACTGTTGTGCGCAAATCACCTAGAAGCGTTCCGCTTTTTTGCCGGACTTTTTTATAAATGCGCTGGCACTTTTATTTGCACTTCTGCTTGAAGAACGCTCGTTCTGATTATGAACATTAGGTCTGCTTCCTTTTGAACGACCTTCTTTGCGGCTGCTGCGCGCAGACTCTTCAAAGCCACCGCGTCGCGAAGACGAACGTGATTTTCTTGAAAATCCTTCTTCCATTCCGTCAAAATCTGAATGCGAACGTCCTTTTCTTGAACGTCGGCTGCCGCCTTCTTCTTTTGAATCTATATGCATGTGCGGAAGCTTGTGATTTGACTTTGACATTTCAATTGCTTTCTTTGCCGAAGCAACCGGAAGCGACACAAGAGAAAACTGCTGTGCAACATCAATATTGTCAACCATGCGTCCAGGAATATGAAGCAAATTACTAAAATAATCTGCAATTTCCTTTGCCCTAAAGCCGTCACGTTTACCAAGCGAAACAAAAATTCTTGTCTGATTTTCACGCGGGCCAAATTCTTTTGAATTAATTTTTCCGTAATGCTTAGGAGAAAGCTTGTCGCCGTACAAAATTGAAAGCAAAGCAGAAACAACCTGTTCCGGCTCCTGATTTTTGCAAAGTTCAGAAGCAAGCGCTGTAAAACGCTCGTTCAAAAGCCAAGGCTTTAATGTTTTTACAGTTTCTTCTGCATCCGGCGCAATCTGAGCATCTGAGTCAGACTGAGAATCATTTTGTGCATCTGCTTCAGTTTCTTTTGCAGCCACTTCATCACTCTGATTTTCAACAGACTTTGTATCAAAAAGTTTTTCTTTAAGCTCGTCAAAAAGACGTTTTTCCTTTGTAGCAATAACTTCTTCAACAGAAGGAATTTTTCCCTCGGTCATTTCACCCTTGCTTGCCTTTGCAACACCTTTTAGTAAAAACGAAAGTCTTCTGCGCTCTTCCGGTTTAACAAATGTAATTGCAACTCCGGAAGAACCTGCGCGACCAGTACGACCAATGCGGTGAACATAAGTTGCCGCATCAAACGGAAGCGAATAGTTTACAACGTGGCTTAAACCAGAAATATCAATTCCACGGGCTGCAACGTCGGTTGCAACAAGAATGCGTGTTTTTTTAAGGCGGAAACGTTCAAGCACCTTTTCTCGCTGATTCTGCATAATATCGCCGTGAAGCGCTGCTGCTTCGTAGCCTTTTAAGTCCAGTTCGCGGGTTACGCGGTCTGCATCCATTTTTGTCTGCGTAAAAACAAGTCCGTAAAAATCAGGCGAAATATCTATAAGACGAACAAGTGCTTCTATTTTTTCACTTTCCCTTACGCACCAGTACTTCTGCTCAATTAAAAGCGGCTCATCTATTACGCCTTCCTCTTCGATTGTTTCGTATTCGCCCATAAATTTTGACGCAATTTTAAGAATTTCAGGCGGCATTGTTGCGCTGAACAAAAGAATACGACAGTCAGGGTTTGCATGTGTAAATATTTCTTCAATATCATCAATAAAACCCATATCAAGCATTTCATCGCCTTCATCAAGGATAAAATACTTAATCTGACTTAAATCAAGAGTCTTGCGGTCAATATGATCTTTAATTCGGCCAGGTGTTCCAACTACAATTTCTGCACCGCGCTTAAGCTCTTTAATCTGCGTTGTATAAGAAGCGCCACCGTAAAGCACACATGTTCTGGGAAATGCTTCTGAATTAAAGGACTGCATTTCTGTGCAAGTCTGCATTGCAAGCTCGCGTGTTGGTTCCAGAACTAAAGCCTGAGGCTTATCAGTTTTTCCGGAAATTGACTGCATGATTGGAAGACCAAAAGCTGCCGTTTTTCCCGTTCCGGTACGTGCCCTGGCAATAAGGTTTGCATCGCCATTTAAAAGGCGCGGAATTGCGAGCACCTGAATTGGAGAAGGAACTTTGAATCCTTTTTTTGCTACCGCTTTAAGCGTATACTCGTTTAATCCAAGTTCTTCAAAAGTTACTGCGTCCTCTGAATCCACTGATTCTGGAGCAGACACACCGTTCAAATCTTCTGCGTTCATTTCAACGTCTGCAGAAGTTTCGTTAATCTGTTTTTCCATAATGTTCCCATAAAAAGGGCTTCCCTAAACATAAAAATCCTGTCCTAAAGCCCCGTAAAGTTTTAGAAATTTTCAAGCCATCAGATATCTGAAAATTTCATATAAATTAATTGCTGCTTCTATTCATTTACATATTTATTTGCGTAATAATAGCCGGTCGGACGGTTATTATCTGCATTCTCGTTAGCGGTCAAATTCTGATTGTTATTTGCTTCAGAATTCTCAGCAGCTTCTGTTGCAGCCGTATTCTCTGATGCCGTTCCGTTTTCGGCAGATGCAGGCTGTGTTACAGGTGAAACTGGTTTTGGAGCAGCGGCCTGACCCAGGTCAAACCGAACAGTTTCAAGTTTAGATTTATGTCTAGATTTCAGCAATAAAATTTCTTCTTCATGTTTATAAACATATCCAGATGAATTATATGTTTCAAAACGAGGGTCAGTTCTGAATGCCATATTATAAATGTAAATAGTAGAGAACTTAGGAATTCCCTTGAACATAACATAATGAGTCCAGTTTTCAGGGAAATCAATTGTAAGGGTAAGTGAATTACCTTCTTTTTTGCCTGTAATGTCTGTTGCACAGGTCCAGGCGTATATTTTTTTAGTTCCGTCATCAGAAATCTTCTGGAAATGCGGATAAAATTTGTTATCGAATGAAAGAATCGCATAAATATTGCAAAGCGTTCTTAAATCAAATGAAGAAATTTCTGCAAGATAAGAATTTATAAGAACGTAACCAGCCTTTGTAAATGTCTGATTTGCAGTAATATTTCCATAACGCATAATTGCGGTAGCAGTTTCTATTGCCTGAATTACAGAAAGGAATGTCTCGTTTTCGGAAATAGTAAGTACATTATTCTGCAAAGAACAAGCTTCTGTAATTTTATCGATACAGCCGTTAATTGCAGGCTTAAGCAGATATGCAAGCTCATCGTCCAGTGCAACAAGGTCATCGTAAACCTTAAGAATTCCTGTAACCTGAGCAATAGAAGCCTCTGACACATTCTGCGATGCAACAGATGAAAGAAGAGCTCTAACCTTTTCGCGATCTGAATGAACATACATAAACGATGCAATATCGCGTACTGTAAATATATCAAGATTTCCGTTTTCGGAAGCGCGGGTAATCTGACGTTCGTAATCTGCAACTGTTTTTTCAAGTTCTACAGACATTTCGGCAAGAGAGCCAAAATAAGGGGCCGAAAGATATGTTCGCTGGCGGCCTTTGCGCAAAGCAACAGGAACATATTCAAGTGCCGAAGAATAGTTTCCGTTATCAGCCTGAGCTGCAAGATAAGAAACAAGAACCTGTTCAGAAATATTTGATTCGGTTGTAGCATTAACGATGAATGAAGAAATAATATTTGCTTTAAGCGAAGAAATTGTTGCACCGTAAGCAGAAGGTTCTGCAAGAGGAAGCTCAATAATGCTGTCGAACGAGAATTTCTGTTCGTTATCGTAAACAGAATAGCTTACAAATGAATTTTTCGAAGTAAGATTTATGTGATTGTCTTCCAATGAGTACGCAGAAATTTCCCAGGAATTCTTTCTGCTGTCCAGAATAATCTTGTTACTGTCACTTTTCTGAACCTTCATTCCCGACGCATACGAATACGGAATAATTAAATCTGTAACTCCATTCGGCAAAACAGCGTGCATTGAAAAATCAGAATTAGGATTTTCGCTGTCGAGCGAGGCAATTAAAACTACGCCGTCAGTAAAATTAAATTTAAACGAAAGTTCGTCTCGTTTTTCCCATGAAATAAGTTTAAGCGGAATAACAAGTCCGCCTTTTTTTATGCTTGCTGTATTCTGATCATCAAAAAAAACATTAAAACCATTATATGAAATTCGCAGATAATTCTTTAGGGAAGTTTTTTCACTTTCTTCAGAATTTTCTTCCAAAGTTACTTGAAGATTTCCTATTTTTTGAATAATACTGGAAACTGTTCTAAATTGAAGAACGAAAATGCCGATGATTATAATAAGATCGACAATAAGCAGTCCCAGCGCTTTTCTTAAAACCCTAATGCTCATTGTTGTATCAGTTTAGTCAATGATTGGATTAAAATCAACTATACTACTATAGAAAGGAACTAAAAATGAAAAGACTTTTTTGCACACTCTGCACAGTTGCATGCCTTACACTTGCTTTTACAGGATGCGGAACAACATCAGTCGTAGAAAATCCGGCACCAGAAACTGAAAAACCAAAAGCTCCAGAAACAAAAGAAAAACATCCAAAAAATGAAGAAAAAGAACCTGCAAATATAAAATTTGCCTCACAGCTTCAGCAGCTTCTTGAAAAAAATGATACGAAAGGCGCTATAGCCCTCTTTTCAAAAATCCCTTCTGAGCTTAAAAAAGACTTAGAACTCAAGATGCTTCTGGCTGCACTTTACTATTCAGACAGCCAGTTTGACAATGCAATTGCCACAGCAAACGAAGTTCTGGAAGTTGAACCTAAGAATTCAGATGCGCTTGAATTGATTATGCTTTGCAACAGAGCAAGCGGCGATAAAAAATCATATCAGGAAAGTGCAAATAAAATTCTTGCAGCAGACCCTTATAATGCCGCAGTAAATATTCAAAAAGCAGAAGATTACGCTATTTCAAAAAAATATAAACTTGCACGCGATTCATACCGTAAGGCGCTTGTAGGAAATCCTAAAAATTCTGATGCAATGTTCGGCTATGCTCAAATGTCTTACTACATGGGAGACCTTGAAGCATCTCAGGCTTATTTCCAGAAAATTCTTGATGAAAACCCTCAGGATGCGGCTGCCCTTGCTTATATGGGAAAACTTGCCGGCGACAATGAAAATTACCTTCGCGCCACAAAATACATTCAGGAAGCAATAAAATATGATCCTAAAAATTATGATTACTGGATGGATTACGGAACATATCTGCGCTATCAGGGAAAATTTGAAGATGCGGCAAACGCATGGAAAAAGGCAGCCGACATTGATCCATCATTCTTTCTTGCTTACGCATATCTTGCAGGAAACTACGACGACCTTGGAAAATATGATTTAGCCCTTGAATATTATCACAAAGTTATAGAGACAAACCCTAAGTACTATTTTGCTTACGAAGAAACTGCTATTCTTGAATATCACGCTGGCAATTACAAAAATGCAATTAAATATTTTTCGGAAGCTTACAAATACAGCGCAGACTACTGTTACAGTCTTATGATTGCAGCCTGCTACTTTAAGTTGAAAGATTCTGTAACGGCAAAAAAAGTGCTTGGAGCAGAACTAAAAAAACAAAAGAACGATTCAATTGAATATAACATGCTTCGATTCTGGTTTGATTCATACAGCAAAAATGCAGAAAGCAGCCTTGTAATGAAAATCAGCAAGGAAGACAATAGCAACAAACGCGGTAAAATGCTATTCTACATGGGCTTGTATTGCGAAAATTCAAAAGCTTACGAAATGGCAAACGAATATTACGCAAAGGTAACGGCAATGCAGGCTCCTATGTTCTTTGAATATAGGATTGCAGAATGGAGCCTTAAGAAATGAGTCAGACAAGAAAAGTTCTTGAATTAAACGGAAGAAAAATAACTTTAGTAGGAACAGCCCACGTTTCAAAGGAAAGTATAGAAGAAGTTTGCTCTACAATAAAAGAGCTTAATCCTGATTGTGTTGCCGTTGAACTTGACGAAAAGCGCGCAGATTCAATTCAAAACAAGGAAAAATACAGTCAGCTTGATATTGTAAATGTCCTTAAGAAAAACGAAGGTTTTCTGCTTCTGGCAAACCTTGTACTCGCTTCTTACCAGAGACGAATGGGCTTAAACATTGGCGTAAAACCCGGCGACGAAATGCTTGCCGCACTTAATACTGCAAAAGAAATGAATATTCCATTTACTCTGGTTGACCGACCTATTCAAATTACACTGCGTCGTGCGTGGGGCAAAAATTCACTTTTTGGTAAATGCAAGCTTCTTTCGGCATTAATTGCAAGTGCCTTTTCAAAAGAAGAAATTTCTGAAGCAGATATTGAAGGTCTTAAAAATCAGAATGAAATGGATTCTATGATGGCAGAACTTGCAAAGTACATGCCGGTAATAAAGCAGGTTCTTATTGATGAAAGAGACCAGTATCTTGCAAGCAAAATATGGGAATCTAAAGGAAATAACATTGTTGCAGTTCTTGGTGCAGGACATCTGCCGGGCGTAGAAGCTCATTTACAGAAAATTGCTTCGCAGCAGGAAAAGACTGATGTTAGCGAAATTTCTGTAATTCCTAAAAAATCAATTGCTGCAAGAATTATTCCGTGGATTATTCCGGCGGCAATAATTGCCCTGCTTGTTCTTGGCTTTATCCACGGCGACAAAGATGCAGGATTAGACAACATTATAACCTGGATTGGCTGGAACGGAACGCTTGCCGCACTTGGAACTCTTATTGCCGGCGGAAACATTGTTACAGTTTTTGCAGCCTTTGTTCTTGCTCCTATAACTTCGCTGTGTCCTGTAATTGGAGTTGGACTTTTTACGGGAATTATTCAGGCAAGCATTACAAAACCAAAGGTTACAGACATAGAAACACTTCAGGACGATGTTGCTTCACTTAAAGGCTTTTACAAAAACAGAATCCTGAAAGTTCTGCTGGTATTTATTTTATCTTCTTTGGGAAGTACAGCCGGAACCTTTATTGGCGGTGCAGACATTATTTCGAATATAACAAAGAATTTTAATAATTAGGCTAAGCAGTCAAAACACAGAAATAAAAAAAACAGTCCGTAAAGACTGTTTTTTTTTGTCAGCAAGCATTACCAACTATTAATAACCATCAGACATTTCACGGTTGGCATCTTTCTTGCACAACTCATCATAAACAAGCGAGCGTTTACGCAAGTCTTCCTTAAGCTCTTTAGGGAACGGCATATTTCGCCAGAAGATTCCGCGAACGTCCTTATCAAGACGCTGAACACCTGTAGATTCCTTAGTCATCCACAAAATATAGTCTTCAATAAAGAACTCTTTTAAGTCACCTTTAAGCTTAAGCTGCTCCACATGCTGATAATACTGACCGGTAAGACCTTCTTCCATCCAATAGTAAGAAGCCTTTTCCTTTGCAACCTGCCAGCGCAAGTCGGCAACAGCGGTTAAAACCGCAATTTTCAAATCTTTTGGATACATTGGAACAACAATACGTCCACGACTGGTTACACGATTATAGCGGTCAAACGGTTCCCAGCAGAAACCTCTGTCTCCATAAGTAGGAACAAGAAGAACATAAGGTACAATTCTGTTTGGAATATTTTTGTGAATACGATGGAAAACACCTGGATCAAGACTTTCTATCCAGCGCAAAACTTCTATTACATTTTCTCGGGTTCCGGTTCCACGCTCTGTACAATGGAAAAATTCTCGTGTAAAAAGTGGGAACTGGTTTCCTCGGCGGCCGACAGTCATTTTTGCCATCTGACGCACGGTTTCAAATTCAATTTTTACAGCTTCCGAATCGTTAGAAACAACTGCGGCACCACCATTTGCTGCCATTTTGTCCTGAACATTATCAAAGGTTGCCTTTGCCTCGCGATATTCTCCAAGCGCCTTTGCAAGTTCCTTATCATTTTTAGAAAGTCGGCGAAGAATATCTGTAATTTCAGAAAACATTCTGCGCTGCATATCTGTAAGAGATTCTTTATGAGGTTCCATTCCCATAATACTTGCATGGTCTGTAATTTCATCAATTTTTGATTTAAGGTCAATTTCGAGCATTGAACGCTCGTTTTCCTTTATGTTCAGAATATTTTCTGAACTCTGTAACTTTCCGGAATTCTTTGACTGAAGCTGCATAAGTCTTGACTGCTCAGCAGATGCCTGCTGCTCCGGTGTAAGATTTGCCGCTTTTACAGGCTGACGTTTTTCATCTGTAGCAGAATTTCCCATTCGTCCGGAAGCTATTTCCTTCATCCATTCATCAAGATAAAGAACAGGTTCGTTATATTTATTTTCGAAAATTACTTTTGAGAAAAATTCCTTTGTTTCCTGCTTAAAAAGAGAAGGAAGCAGAACACCAAAACGCATAAACATTCGCTTTGGCATTGGAAGATTTACATCACCTGCCTTAGCAAGCATTCCGCGTAAAAGCTCCCAATAAGCTGTTACAATCTGCTGGCGGTAAACGGCACGGTCTTTTGGATCCTGACAGGTTAAATATTTTGAAAGAACCTGATGAACACGCTGAGCCGACTGATTTTCACCGGTAAGAACGGTCTTGTAATACTTTGTATCATTATAAACATCGGAAGGTGTATCGTTTACAAGTTTTTCTAAAGGAGCAAAGCCGGTTATACTTAAATCTACATTATGAATTGAACCTGAACCCTTATGACCCGCATCCTGTTTTTTATCTGAAGAACTATCTGATAAAGCTGCAAACGGATCATCTTGTGCCGGGGAGGGCTCTGTACCTGCATCTGGAGTTACATCGGTTACAGCACCATTTCCTAAAAGCGCCGCAATTTCTGGATCTAAATCTTCTGCCATTTTATTTCCTGCCTAAATTTACGTTCATCGTAAAAAAAATTATAACACGCGAATTTCATATTCGCAACACTGAATAATTAACCTATTTTTCTTCGTACACGCCTTTGCGCTGACGGATTGTCATGTCAGTATAGCCTTTTTCCGAAAGCCAGCCTTTGATTATAGGAACATTCTGCCCCGAAACTTTTCTTATTACAACACGATATATGTTTCCGGATTTCTGAAGCACAACATCCTTAAAACCATCGTTAATAAGTCTTTGTGCAAGATTTACCGCATTCTCTTTTTTTGAAAACGCACCAAGCTGAATGTCCCAGAATACAAATGTGTCGTAACTCTGGTCGCTCGAAGGTGATACAGGAATTTCGATTTCAGTTTCCTTGTTTGCAGATTCTGATTTTGAAGCTGCTTTTGTCTTATCGGCAGCACCGTTTTTTGACGCCGTAGATTTTGAAACCGCATCGGAACCGGCTTTTACAGTGCCTGTCGTAGTTTTCTTTGCGGCAGAAGAAGTCGTTGCAGACGCCGTTGATTTTGAGGCAGTTTTTGCTGTTCCAGCAGAGGCAGTTTTATCAGCTGATGTCTTTTTTGGGCCCGGAGCCGTGTATTTTATTCCGGCGATTTTACAAGCCTTTACCGCAGTCTGATAGCTGAGCTTGGTATTTTTTCCCCAGGAAACAACTTCAATTTTAACGTGAGTTGTTCCCGACTTAAGCATTCCAAGTTTTGCCGCAGCGGCCTTAGATAAATCAAGTTCGCGGTCTGCAACAAAAGGTCCGCGGTCATTTACACGAACCTCTACAGTTTTTCCATTGGTAAGATTTGTAAGCCGCAGAATAGTATTAAACGGAAGCTGCTTGCTTGCACAGGTAAGTGCATACATATTAAACACTTCCCCATTGGAAGTCTTTTTTCCATGAAAATCATCTGCATAATAAGACACCAGTGCATTAGATTTATAAACTTCTGCAAAAATAAAATGTGTCAAAAAAATACAAAAAATAAACGCAATTGTTCTGGCTTTGTTTTTCATGCTATAATTATCGGAGAAAATAAATCTTGAATTAAGCAGATATTATGATAAATACTACACTTTGTTATATAGAAAAGAACAATTCCTATCTTATGATTCACCGTACAAAAAAAGAAAATGACTGTAACAAAGATAAATGGATTGGAATTGGCGGAAAATTTGAAAAAGCCGAAAGCCCCGAAGAATGTGCCCGCCGCGAGATAAAGGAAGAAACAGGACTTTCTATAGGTCAGCTTGAATACAGAGGAATTGTAACTTTTGTAAACGACACGGAGCCGGAATGCGAATGTGAATTTATGCATCTTTTCTGGACAAAGGATATTTTGAATTTACGCGAAAATGAAAGCCTGCCGGAATGCGATGAAGGTGAACTTGAATGGGTTTTAAAAAGCAGAATGAATGAACTACCGCACTGGCAGGGTGACGAAATTTTTCTGGAGCTTTTAGACAAAAAAGTTCCGTTTTTTTCATTAAAGCTGGAATACAAAGACGGCAAGTTAAAAAACGCAGTGTTAAACGAAAAAAAAGTTTTTGGATAATTGACACGCAG
>DEEV01000069.1:24434-24962 GCA_002350445.1 Treponema sp. UBA2869
GGGGAATTAGCTCAGTTGGCTCAGAGCATCGGATTTGCATTCCGAGGGTCAGGGGTTCGAGTCCCCTATTCTCCATAAAACCTGAAGGCAAAAGTCTTCAGGTTTTTTTTTGCATAAAGTTTGTATAAAGTATAAAATAACATTATGCGCAAATTCATTAAACTGTACGGATATTTTTGCATTCTTCTATCCGTTTTATTATTTTTTTCCTGTTCAAAAAGTCCTGAACTCTATCTTTCTGAAATAGAAGCACTTGCAGAAAACGATGTATTTGAAATGCTTGAAAAAACAAAATCAAAACCCTGGAATGGCGAAGATTTTGTTGACGGTGTTCAGGGCGGAACCTGGTACGATTCAATTACGAGCGACCCAAAAACCTTTAATCAGCTTATTGCAAACAGAGACGGCTCAAGCTACGCAATTGTAGGTTTTACTACAGATTATCTTATAGGCTACAACCCGCTTACCCGCGAATGGGAAGCAAACATAGCAAATTATAAAATCCTCCAAAACGAAGACGGTTCTATG
>DEEV01000069.1:25010-26680 GCA_002350445.1 Treponema sp. UBA2869
AAATCCCGGTAACCTCCGATGATTTTGTCTTCTGGTATAACGAAATTGAAGGAGATGACGAATCAGGCTTAAGTTCTTACGCAACTCAGTTTATGGAAATGCCGGACGGTTCACTAAAACACGTAGACGTAGTTGCCCTTGATGATAAAAATTTTGAATTCAGATTTCCAACTACAATTGCAGATCCGCTATTAAGAACAAACAGAAGAATCTGCCCTTCGTTCATTTACAGACCTGCAAAAGAAAAAGGCGGAATGGATGGCGTAAAAAAACTTTTTGGCATAAACTGCGATCCTAAAACCATTCCAAGCTGCGGACGATTTTACATTTCAGAATACATTCCTTCAAGAAGGCTTGTGTACACAAGAAATCCTTACTACTGGGATAAAGACAAAAACGGCATTTCCATTCCATATTATGACCAGATGATTGTTCAGATTGTCGGCGACCAGAATACAAACTATCTGCTTTTTAAGCAGGGACTTACAGAAAGCTATTCACTAAACGCCTCTCAGCTTTCAGAAGTTGTAGACGGTCAGGGCAGCGATTACACGGTTTTCCGTTCGGAAGGAAGCATGGGTGCCGCATTCTGGACCTTCAATCAAAATCCTAAAAACAAAGAATCACCATTTTATGAATGGTTCTGCAAAAAAGAATTCCGGCAGGCTATGAGCTGTTTGTTAAACCGCGAACGAATCATAAATCAAACTTACAGAGGACTTGCCTCTTCTACAGAATTCTTTTTTCCACCGACAAATCCCTTTTACAATAAAGACATTACGCTTAAATATCTGTTTAATCCAAAAAAGGCAGAAAAACTTTTAACGTCCGCCGGCTTTATAAAAAAAGACGGCATTTTTTACGACTGGGAAAACCGGCGCGTAGAATTTGATCTTTCAATTACTCCAGGCACAGCAACAGTAAGCGACATTGCGCAAATCATATCGGATGAAGCAGAAAAAATCGGAATAAAGATAAACATACGTCAGGTAGATTTTCAAAAAATGGTAGAAGACATAACTTCTGAGTTCAACTGGCAAAGCCTGATAATTGGACTTGGAATAAACAACTTTCCAACACAAGGTTCAAATACGTGGCCTTCTTACGGGGACATGCACATCTGGTATCCCAAACAGCCATCGCCGGCAACTGAATGGGAAGCGCGCATCGATGAGCTTTACAAAAAAGGCAGCTGCACGATAGAGCGCGCGGAAGCAGAAAAAATCTGGGATGAATATCAGAGCATTATTCTGGAACAGTGTCCGATTATTTACCTGTGCAGGCCAAAGGCATTTGTTGCAATAAGAAACAAATGGGATTTTTCAAACTTTTATTACGACAATATAAATGGTGCAGAAGCCACACACATTTTTATAAGAGCGGAGTAAAATATAAATATGCTAACAAAATTAAAACAGACAGCAAATTTTATAGCAAAGCCATTCAATTCAATAAAAAATCTTTGGGATTTATTCAGAAAAAAATCACCGCTCGGCTCTTTTATAACAGGCCGCGTTTTTACAATGATTTTTCTGCTGTTTTTTCTGGGATTTGCACTTTTTGCCCTTATGGAACTTGCGCCCGGCGACATTGTAGACCAGATGATGACTCAACAGCTTATGTCTAATATGGACGAATCAAAAAACGCTGAATCCGAAAATTTACCAAAC
>DEEV01000069.1:26693-31505 GCA_002350445.1 Treponema sp. UBA2869
TCCTTGAACAAAGCGAGGCGCTTCGAAAAGAATTTGGACTGGATCAGCCGTTTTACATTCAGTATTTTAAGTGGCTTGAACGCGTATTAATCCATCACGATTTAGGTACAAGCCTTATTTCGCACGCGCCGGTCACTTTCCTTATAAAAAGCCGCATAGGAAATTCGCTTCTTCTAAACCTTATTTCGCTGTTCTTTATAACCGTTTTTTCGTTTATACTGGGCATTTATTTTTCCAGTAAAGCAGGAACCCCGGCCGACACAGCCGCAACTTTTTTTGCATTATTTTTCCACGCATTTCCGGGCATACTGCTTTTAATTCTTCTGCAGCTTTTTGCATCAGTTACAGGACTTTTTCCGGTAACAGCCTACCCCGACTTTACATTTTCGGAAGCGCCCGTACGTTTTACCTTTAGTCTTGCACATCATCTTTTTCTTCCGTTGCTTGCGGCCTTTCTTGGCGGAGCTGGCGGCACACTTCGCATGATACGAGCCACCATGCTAGACCAGATGGGACTTCCCTATATTTTCGCACTGCGCGCACGCGGCATAAGCGAACGACGAGTTTACTTAAACCATGCCTTCCGAAACACCTTAAACCCGTACATCACCGGCAGCGCAAACCTGCTTGCATCACTTTTTAGCGGCTCGCTTGTACTGGAAATAATTTTTGCCTACCCGGGCATAGGACGCCTTATGTACGAAGCAGTAATGCAGCAGGACATAAACCTTGTACTTGCAAACAGCATGTTTACATCTGCGCTGGTTCTTACCGGAATGATTATAAGCGACATACTGCTTGCAGTTGCAGACCCTAGAATCCGATACGGAAAAGAAGCATAAGGCAGGTTAAATATGAAGAAATTTCTAGACTTTTTACATTCACGCCCACTCGCCCGCATTTCTGCAATTTTTCTATGCGTCATTTATTTAATAATGATTTTTGCAGAATTTATTGCACCCTATCCGCCGGCAAAAACTTTTGAAAACAACACCTACCACCCCGCAAACATACAGCTTACAACACAGGGCATAAAAGTGCGCGAATTCCGCGTAATAAGACGCTCTGTCTGGAAATATGCAAAAGTGCGCGACACACAGTGCATTCATAACCTTACATTTTTTCCAAAAGGCGACGCCTACAAACTTTTTGGATTTATTCCCTGCACGCGCCACCTTTTTGGCTCAAGCGGGAACTACCCTGCCTACCTTTTAGGCGCCGACCATCTTGGCCGAGACCTTTTTAGCCGAATCGTCTACGGAAGCAGAATTTCGCTGACAATTGGTTTTGTTGCAACCGCAATTTCGCTGCTTCTGGCTGTGCTTTTTGGCGGCATTGCAGGCTATTCCGGCGGCAAAACCGACTGGACAATCATGCGCCTTTCCGAGTTTTTTATGCTCATTCCAGGTCTTTACTTTATACTCTTTTTGCGCTCACTCTTAAACAACAAAATGGACAGCGGCACTTCCTATATGATAATCACAATAATTCTGGCTCTTGTAGGCTGGCCGGGTTCCGCACGCACAATCCGCGGCATGGTACATTCAATAAAGCGCGAAGAATACATTACCGAAGCAGGACTTTCGGGCATTCCTAAAACCGTAATTATTTTCCGCCACATAATTCCACAAGTTTCCAGCATTTTAATAATCAGCACGGCACTCAGCATTCCGGGCTTTATAATGAGCGAAACAACACTTTCTTATCTTGGACTTGGAATTGCAGACCCAGCCGTTAGCTGGGGTTCACTTATTAACCGCGACATTTCAACCCTTTCCAACCTGCGCCACTTTCCATGGCTTTTGTTTCCGGTTTTAATGCTTTTGCTGGTTACACTTTCATTCAATTTTCTTGGCGACGCACTCCGCGACTTTTTTGACCCTTACAGTTCTATTTTTAAGAAGTCTGGCGCCTCCGCCGCAAAGCGTCGGTCGGGCTTTTCGGGGTTCCGCGCTAACCGCGCTCCATTGTTCCGTCCGCAAAGCGAACAGAACAACGACTTCGTCGCCCCTACAATCCCTGGCGCATTATTAAGCGTCCAGAACCTTCACGTAACGTTCACAATAATACGCGGCACAAAACAGCTTCAGATTTTTGCCTGCCGCGGAGTTAGTTTTGACATAAACAAAGGCGAAATTCTTGGCATTGTCGGCGAATCCGGCAGCGGAAAATCAGTTTCAACCTCTGCAATTCCGGGACTTCTTCCTGCAAATGCAGAAATGACAGGAAAAATCTTTTATAACGGCACAGAACTAACATCACTTTCTCCTGACGAACGCAGAAAATACCGCGGTTCAAAAATTGCGCTTATTTTTCAGGAACCGGGACGTTCTTTTGACCCACTGCAGAACATAGGAAACGTATTTTTTGAAACCTTCAGAGTTTCAAAACCAGACATTACAAAAGAGGAATCAGATAGAAAAACCTGCGAAATTCTTACACAGGTTGGGCTTCCAGACGCAGAAAACCGGCTGAAGGCTTTTCCACATCAGTTTTCAGGAGGACAGTTACAGCGAATTGGCATTGCACTTGCCATTGCACAAAACTGCGAACTTTTAATTGCAGATGAACCAACAACAGCGCTAGACGTTACAATTCAGGCACAGATTATTTCGCTGCTTTTAAAACTCAAAAAAGAACGCGGACTTTCAATCATTTTTATAAGCCACGATATAAACCTTGTAGCACAAATTTCAGACAGAATTGCGGTAATGTACGGCGGAAAAATCATGGAAACCGGAAATGCAGATAAAATCATAAATGCACCGGAACACCCATATACAAAAGCTCTTGTAGCGTCGCTGCCAAAATTCGGAACACATTATACAGATACAAGAATGTCTTTTATAAAAGGACGCGTTACAAGTCCTGCCGCACCGGAACCCGGCTGTCCTTTTGAACCGCGCTGCAACGTTTCTAAACCAGAATGCCGTAACGCCGCGTACAGCTGCCCTTATTTAAATTCAGGCAAAAATGGAGACGCAAAATGAACATTATCGAAGTAAAAAATCTTTCAAAACAGTTTCAGCTGGAAGCAGGCTTTTTTGCAAAGTCAAAAAACAAGGTTTTTGCCGTAAATGACGTTTCATTTAAAATTCAAAAAGGAACAACTTACGGGCTTGTAGGAGAATCAGGCTGCGGAAAAACAACTACAGCGCGCATGATAATCCAAATGTATAAACAGACCAGCGGAAGCATTTTTTATACAGACGAAAATCAAAATACAACCGAAATCTCAAATCTTACAAAAAAGCAGCTTAAACTTTACCGCGAAAAAGTAAAATATATTTTCCAGGACCCTGCTCGCTCTTTGAACCCACGCATGAATGTTTTTAATGTAATTACGGCAGGGCTTCGCTATTCATCTCTGTGGAAGGGTAAACAAGACGCTCTGGAAAAAGCAGAAAAAATCATAGAAGAAGCGGGGCTTTCAAAAGAAGATCTTTTCAGACGACCTTCGGAATTTTCTGGTGGACAAAGACAGAGAATTTCAATTGCACGCGGTCTTATTATGAATCCTGAACTTTTAATTTGCGACGAAGTTGTTTCGGCTCTGGACGTAAGCATTCAGGGGCAAATTCTAAACCTGCTTCAGGATTTAAGACAAAAGCACAACTTAAGCTACATTTTCATAACACATGATTTAAGGGTTGCAGGCTGGTTCTGTGACGTAATTGGCGTAATGTACCGCGGCTTTATTGTAGAAGAAGCACCGGCAAAAGACCTTTACAAAAATGCAATGCATCCGTACACAAAGCTGCTTTTTGAAGGAGCCAGCGGAAGCCTGAATTCAGGTTCGGGCGAAGTAAAAACGACGCTCCACGCAGAAGACGGCTGTCCGTTTGCACACCGCTGCCCAAAAGCAACCCAGGAATGCCGCGCAAAACTACCGCCGTTAAAAGAAGTAAAAGGCGAAGACGGCATACACAAAGTCCGCTGTCACCTGGCATTATAATGCATTTGCTATAAAAGATTCTGTATAATGTCGGTAAGTTTGCGCTGCTTTTTTTCTTCGCGATTGAACATTGCATCAATAAGATGTTTATAATTCTGATTGATTTTATAACGAATTAGTCCACCCTTTGCAGAAATTTCTTCCTGAGGATGTTCCAGCTTTTCAAGAAATACAAACTGATTAACACGTTCAAAATTCTTAAAGCCATTTTTAGCACAAATCAATCGCTCAAATTCACGCAGAATAAGTTCTCTTGAAAAATCCATAGAAAGAAGCTTTGAATTATTTTCCAGCTGGCGGTTTTCTCCGTTACGCTCATTTTCTTTTGCTGCCTGACGAATTGCCTCAATATCAGGAATAATCAGCGCACCAAGACTATTTTCATCCTGCCCTACAACTATTGCCTGACTTATATACGGAGATTCAGAAAGTTTTGCTTCAATTGGGAATGGTTCTACGTTTTCTCCGCTTTTTAAAACAATTGTATCTTTTTTTCGGCCTTTTATAACAAGCTCGCCGGTATAAGTCTGCATTGCAATATCACCGGTATTAAACCATCCGTCCTTATCTACAGCCTGCGCTGTAAGTTCCGGCTGTTTATAATAGCCTTTCATTACGTTATCGCCTTTTACAAGCAGTACACCTTTTGTTCCAGGCTCTACAATTTTTCCTTCGTCATCAACAATTTTTACCTGACAATAGCCCAACGGTCGTCCTATAGTTTCCATCATAGGATTGTTTATATCACGAAGCGCAACCATAGGAGCAGTTTCTGTAAGACCATAACCTTCAAGAAGTTTTATTCCAATAGCGTTAAAAAATTTATCAAGCTTTGCAGGAAGCCCGCCGCCACCAGA
>DEEV01000069.1:31571-32335 GCA_002350445.1 Treponema sp. UBA2869
GCAACCTTGGTCCCAAAAGCAAGCTATAAGGAATCCAGAGAATTTGAGAAAGAAGGTGCTTAAATTCCGAAGGCTTCTTAAAGGAACGCTTTCTTTCTTTTATTGTATCCATCAGCTGCAAAGACATTGTGGAACATGCGGAAAGCACCTGGAACAAAAGCCACTTTGTTTTTGAATCTTTTTTAATCTTCTTTGAAATTACCTGATAAAGCGATTCCCAGATACGCGGAACGCACGGAAAAAACTGCGGACGAATCTTTTCAAAATCAGAAAGGAGTACAGAGCTTACCGGTTTTGAATAACACAAAGTTCCTGCAAAATAAAAAACATAATTTTCCATTGTGCGCTGATAAACGTGCCAGATTGGAAGTACGCAAAGACAACGGTCTGCCTTATGAAATTTAAGTCTTTGAGCAAGATCTTCCAGCTGACATATAAAATTTTTATGAGTCAGTTCAACACCCTTTGGAATTCCTGTTGTTCCGGAAGTAAAAATAATAGTTGCAACATCATCAGGCTTTCCTTCAAATAAAAGCTGCTCAACCTTTTCAAAATTTTCGCTGCGCCACTTAGCGCCATCCTTAAGCAGGTTTGAATAAAAATGAAGCTTTACTTTTTTAAGGTCGAATTTTTCAGGGAAATAATTTGAATCATCAATAAGCACAATATGCTGCAACAGCGGAAGCTCGTCCAGAATGTCGCAGATTTTTCCAAGCACATAGGCATTTTCAACACAGACAATTTTACATTCAGCAAAACCAAGA
>DEEV01000069.1:32340-33213 GCA_002350445.1 Treponema sp. UBA2869
AGAAAGTTCCTTTACAGTAACATCTGTTCCTCGCGGAATATCAGCAGCGCCAATTGTCATTGAACCAAGGCTTATTACCTGCCATTCCTGACGATCATCACAAATATGTCCTATATGATCATTTTTTTCTGCACCAAGACTTTTAAGTGCACCTGCAAAATCAAGAATCTGCTTAAGCAGCTCTTTATAGGTTGTAGGCTGAAAAACTCCATTGCGGTCTTTTGAAAGCTGGGCAATAGTTTCCGGGTATCGCAGTCCCTGATGAAAAAGTATATTCGGAAGAGTTGGGAGCATAAAAGCCTCCGTGCAGTATATAAAGAATTTTCTTCTATTATGACAAATTATGTAAAATTGTCAATTGACAGAGATAAATCATTTTTTCTTGATTTTAAACTATAATGAGTTAAAATAATTATTATGTACTTTGCAATTGTTTTTGTAAGTACTAATTTATAAGTGATAATCTTCTTGGAGGAAAGATCTTATGTCATTAAAAAAGACTTTTTCTAGTGATGGAAAAAAATGTACAGTTGTTTTTACTGTAAATCCTAATGCGGCTGCAGGTGCAGATAAAATTACTCTGGTAGGCGAATTCAATAGCTGGGATCCTACTGCAACTCCTATGAAAAAAGGTCCGGATGGTTCTTTTTCTGTAAAGAAGCAGCTTGATACAAACAAAGAATATCAGTTCCGCTATTGCTTGAATGGTGTTTCTTGGATTAATGACTGGAAAGCTGATAAATATGTACGCTCTGAACTTGCTAATGATGATAACTCTGTAGTTGACACATCTGTTCCAAAGCCTGCAAAAGCAGCTAAAAAGCCAACTTCTAAAGCTGTAAAAAAAGATGCTCCAAAAAAGGCAGCAGCTAA
>DEEV01000119.1 GCA_002350445.1 Treponema sp. UBA2869
AACAGCTGGAACTTTACCCGCCTTGGCAAGATTGATGGTGTAACAAAATCTGAACTTAAAAAGATTCTTGGAACGGGAAATGTTACTGCAGTGATTTCGATTCACTAGAATTTCTCAAATGCCCAGTTAATGCAGGAGGCGCCTATGCCTTTTTCTGAGCCATCACCTGCTACTCGATGGACAACGCCATAAGTATCACCGCTAGTCCATGCACCTTCGAAAATATTTTCATATATTCACGCGCAAACGCATAAATCTCCATAATTCGGGGAAAGTCTTCTTCTGTTGATTTTCTGATTTTCATTTTCATACCTTAACTTCATCCCCGGACCGCACATAACTCAACTGGTCGCCCATGATTTCTTTCATCTGATTGAAAACTGGGAGGCCAGTGCAGTGGCAGGTTGCAAAGTGAGCCTTGCAGGATTTAAGGCGTTTTGCAATTTCTGTGACTTCGGCGCTGTCTGCTTCTGAAAACTCAGTGCGCTTCATAAGATGGAAGCCGCCAATTACTAGGTCTGAAAGTGAGTCCGAGCCGAACTTGCGCTCCAAAGTTTCCATCACATTCAAAATGCCGTTGTGAGCGCAGCCACAGAAAAGGATTTTCTTTCCGTCAGCTGTCAGAAGCAGATTCTGTTCGTGGTGGAATTCATCCTGGATGTACTGACCGTTGCAAAGCTCATGAAGACGCTTGTTTGTTAAAGGCAGAGGGAATGCGCGGTTATCAACCGTAAAAAGCTGAAGTTCATCATCAATCTTTGTGTCACCTTTCAAAAGCTGTACCTGAGGTAGCGAGAGAATCTTTTTATCAATTCCGATATAACGGAAGCCCTTCTCTTCTCCATCGAAGGCATAATATTCCCCGCCGGCATTGTGCTGCATGTAAATCTTGGCTTTCGGATTAAATTGAACAAACGACAGAATTCCACCCGAATGATCATAATGACCATGACTCAAAATCACTGTATCAACGGCAGTCAGGTCTACTCCAAGTTTCTGGGCATTGCGCAAAACAACCTCACTCGGACTTGTGTCGAACAGCATTTTGTGATTCGCTGTTTCAACATAAAACGAAAGCCCGTGAGCCGCCTCACAGCCAGTTTCGCCCATTTCATTTTCTACAAGATTTATGATTCGCATTTTTTCCTCATTTCAGATTCAGCACCATTCCGCTTTCATTTGCAGTAAAGCCCAGCTGAGTATAAAGGAATCGGCCCTGTTCCGTTGCATCAAGACTTATTTCCGTACAGCCTTTTTCGCGGGCTTCTTCAATGAGCATGTTCACCATCTTTTTGCCGATTCCTTGTCTGCGGTATTCTTTGTTTGTGTAGACATTCATAAGATGCGCTCGTTTTCCAGTGGGATGGTCAAACGTTGGCATTATGTTTATGTAGCTGATTGAAGCACAGCCGATTGCTTTTCCACCATCAATTGCAAGAACTGTAGTCTGATTACCGTGAAGAAAATATTCGCGGGAACAGTCCTCAAGAACTTTATCAAACTCTTCTTCCGACAAATCATTCACAACACGAAGCATTTCAAGCCGGATACCCATCAGTGTTTCTATATCATTTGCATTTGTTTTTCTGATTTCCATTTTTGAATTCATTTCTATTCCCCTTGCGGTACGGCATCGTTCAAGCTTTTGTTGCGATAATTGAGATTGGTTCTGAGGGAATAGCCTTTTTTTTCCCAGAAAGCATTTGCCGGCTCGTTATCTTTGAAGACAAGTCCGAAAATTTTACTGATGCCTTCTTTTTTCAACGCCGCTTCAGCCTCTTTTACAAGCTGACTTGCAATCCCCTGATGACGATAAGCCGGATGAACGCATAAATGATGAATAATTGCCCGCCGTCCATCATGTCCAGTCAGAATTACACCAACAACTTCAGGTGCATCTCCCGAACCATCCTTTGAAAGAGCCAGAAAACAGGTGTTTGGATTTCGCTTTAAGTAGCGTTCAATTCCTTCACGGCTATCATCAACAGGATTTAAAGCACGCTTTGACTGTTCCGTACTGCACCAGAGAGCATAAATATTATCGTAGTCGTCTATTGTTACAAGTCTTGTTATAATGCTCAATTCTTTTTACCCCCAACAATTTTCGGTATAAAACTTTACATTCTTTTCTTTATCGATTGGTGTGACTAATTCTATCTTTTTCCAGTCTCTATATTCCACGCTTTCATTTGCATTTGTATTTCTGATTTCCATTTTCTTAAGCCTTCTTCTGTATTATAACCCTTTATAAAACGGACATCTGTCCTTAATACACTGCTGGTTCTTTGATGAAAACTCGCAGGACTGTTCCTCATATTCAAGCTGAACACCATAATGTTCATTCACATATTCTATGCCATGCTTAAAGGCAATCATTGCATCGCGTTTACAGCATCTTGGACCGTTTATTTTTCCAAGCTCGCCGATTGCACTTGAAGTAAATGACATGTGATTTCCCCAGGTTCCGTCATCTGACAAAGGCCCAGTTCCATCAATAATCGCAAGTGCAGCTCCTATTGAAGTTATTGCTCCGCAGATTCCCCATAAACCGCACATCGCGCCAGGCATTCGTAAGCCTTCGAAAAGAACCTTTTTCAGTGCCTCATCAATATCAATTTTACCGCCAGCATTATGATATGCCATAAGCAGACATGCACCATCCAGAATGTGATGCTCAGGTCCGTGAATATTGATGTAAGGATTTTTTGCAAGAGCCTTAAACATCTTTATTGGATTTGTGCCTTTCTGGCCGCGGACATCTTCAATAATCTTATTTGCTTTTTCTTCTGTTGTCATATTTTATTCCTGTAAGGCAATAATTTCTTCAATTATCTCCACAGCAGCACTTGCCGGAAGATTTCTTTGTTGTTGATGTTTTGCAGGTAAACTCAGAAACAGCATTTTTGAAATCCGAGAAAGTTACGCAATTAATTGAATAATAAGTCCACTTCCCTTCTTTTTGCGAGTTCACAAGATTACAGTCTGCTAGAATCTTCATGTGATGAGAAAGTGTTGGCTGAGTGATATTAAACGCATCTAGAATTTTACAGGCACACAATTCGCCGCCTGTCAGCATCTTTATAATCTGAACGCGTTTTTCATCGCCAAGAGCTTTGCATATAGCAGCGATTTCTGATTCTTTCATAGTCGTCCTCATATAGGTATTTATCTATATATGAAACTATAAACGATATATAGATAATTGTCAATATGAAATTCTATTCAGGAACTATTTATTTTATATTAAGCTCATCCCCAGACTGCACATGATTTCTTTCATCTGACTGAAAACAGGAAGACCGGTGCAATGGCTGGTTGCAAAATGGTAACTCCGGTGGTGTCTGCCTCGGAGAACTCGGTGCACTTCATAAGATGGAAACCGCCAGTTACGAGATCTGGGAGCATTGTGCTTCCAACTTCAAATTTCGATTTATCTGTCTCAGAATAAACCGGTATCGCTTTCATATGGTCCTTACTTACTAAGAATCGCATCCTGCTTTCTTCCTGTCAAGGCATACCGCGCTTTAACGCCGCTCTTTTTTCTTTTCCTGTTTAAGAAGATATTTTTGTTTTTCCTCTAATTTTTTCCGCTTACGGTTTTGCTTTTTACGTTCCTGTAAACATTTCTTTTGCGCTTCTGAAAATGCCTTAAGTGACTTTTGAATGCCGCCGTATGCCTTGGATTTTACTTCTATTTTTGCAAGCTTTTTGAACCTGATTTTCGCTCTTCCTTCCACCGGCAAAAGCGGAACATTTGCAAAATTATAAATCATCCAGTTTAAGATTTGCGGATTAGAAGGTTCTGCTCCAAAGACAAAACGACCGGCATAATTCTTTCCATCGCGGCACTGTTCGATTAATGCGCACCAGAACTGCCCGTCAAAATAGATTGTTGTAACTGTATAATTGTTTTCTGTGATTTTCATACATCTTCCACTTGCCCGAAGTTCGCAGAGAGCCACACATTATATGTGCCCGCGCAGGCTATTTTAGAGGAAAAATTGTTGAAACCAGAAAAGTGAAGACGCCACATCACCGGCCACCTTCTGGTTTCGGAAAGTAAGATTCGCTCAGCCCAAACAAGGCAAAGCAAATCTCTCGAAAGATGTATTTTAAGTGTTTACGCTTTTGATATTAAGCAAATTTGATTTTCTATGCAAGCCGCTTCAGACAAGATGCATTTTTTGGCGATGAAATGCAGAGAATTTTACTTAAAGCTCTATGTATTCCTTTGGCTTGAAATTGTCAGTCATTGACCAGGTGCAGGCTTTTCCGTTCTTCATTTTGAAAATCTTCAAAAAGCCCTTAACCTCTTCCTTTGATTTTCCCCACTGCTTTATGAACGCGCGCGACGGATGATTGTAGATTTCCTCAAAAAGCTCGTCGCTTTCGTCGAGTTCAAATTTCCCGGAAACACGAATCTGAGTTCCCTTGCACTGGAAGCAAAGTTCTGCATTCGGATTTGCCATAAGCTGCTTGTAAAGGTCCTTAAAGGTTCCGGTGTGAAAAATAATTCCTTCGTCACAGGCTTTGAACATAAGGATTCCGCGTACATGGGGAAAGCCGTTTTCGTCAACTGTGGCAAGGTGCATCACGGGATTTTCATTCATCATCTTAAACAATTCTTCTTTTGTCATAACAACTCCTATAAAAACTCCGCGTTAGCGGTGATATAGCTTGTTAAAAATGATAGTCAAATTCAGAATCAATGCTTTTAAAAATCGCTTAAAAGTTTGCAAAATTGATTTATCAGACCTGGTATTTTTCCCTGTATTCGGTCGGGCTCATTTTATACGCTTTTTTAAAAACGGCGGAAAAATGTGAAAGTGAATAAAAACCGCATTGCTCGGCTATTTCAGATACGGAAAGGTCGTTTCTCCGCAAGAGTTTCACGGACTTATTGAGGCGAACGTCGATAAGATAATTTTTTGGAGACATTCCGACTTCCTTTGTAAAAAGCCTGTTGAAATTGGAAACGGACATATTGGCGTTTTTCGCAAGGTCAGGAACGGTAAGGTCCTCGCCGCAATGAAGCTCAATGTATGTCTGGACTCTGCCTATTCGCTCGTTTGTAGAGACGGAACGCATGTCATAATTTTCTCCAAGAAGACTGCGAATAATCCAATGGGTCAAAAGCTTTGTCTGACACTCAAGGGTAATCTCTCCGTTCTTCATGTTCTTTGAAGATTCAAAAGCGTACAGGTGGAGCATTTTTAAGAAATCATGGCAAATCAAAAACTGCTCCCCTTCATACCTTGGAATTTCATTTTGATACAGCAAAAACTGGCTTTCAAAATATTCCTTCTCAATCATGATTGTGTAGTAATTTGGAAACTCAACAGCCTTGTCTTCGTGGGGGATGTTGGGAGAGACAATAGAGGCAAGATAATAATTTTTCTTCAGTTCGATTCTTGGGGGAATCAAAAAATTGTCACTTCCGAATTCTATTATTATCATATAGGAGGGATGAACATGCTGTTCTTTTACGGCAAATTCGCAAAAGCCCATCGACTGAATGAAGAGGGCAAAATTCTCATAGACATAGCAGTCAACATTTTTTAAGTTTGACTCTGTAATGGAATCTCCGACTAATTTTTTAATGCCTTCCATGTTTTTCATTTCGCTTTTTTCCGTCCGTCGTCAGATTTTTCTCTTG
>DEEV01000079.1:0-161 GCA_002350445.1 Treponema sp. UBA2869
AGGCGGGAATCAACAGGGTTGATTAAGTAATTCTGTATTTTTTTAAGTTCTTCTTCTGTAACGTTTCCATCAAGAATAACAATTTTTGCACAACGAACAACAGGAGGTTCGCTAAGTGTTTTTACACCCTTAAGACCTGCGCGAAGCAAAGAAAGACACTG
>DEEV01000079.1:226-13868 GCA_002350445.1 Treponema sp. UBA2869
TGGCAAAGTTTCGGTAAATACGAAATCGCTCTGTGGCTCAGAGAAAATGCGGGTTGCGGCAATTTTTGCAACTTCTTCACTAACATTTTCAATGTCATAGCGGTTGAAATAACGAACTGCCTTAACTCCGGCAATTCCCAAAAATCCATTGATTTCAGAAAGATAACGGCGAGCCTCGTTTTCAAAACCAGGTCTGCGTTCAACATATAAACGATACATAGCAGGATTATAGCAAAAAAACACATGATAGACTATACTTTTTACTATGACTGTTGCAGTTGTTGACGATGAGAAAAATATCAGAATGACAGTAGCCACTGCGTTAAAAAAAGAAGGCTTTATCGTAATTGAATACGAAAACGGGCAGTTTGCATTTGACGCACGTAATCAAAAACCTGACCTATACGTGCTGGACATTATGATGCCGGTTATGGATGGAATCACACTGCTAAGGGCATTGAGAGAAAATCAAAATAAAACACCTGTAATTTTCCTTACTTCAAAAGATGATGAATTTGATAAAATTCTTGGACTTGAACTTGGTGCAGATGATTATCTTTGCAAACCTTTTTCAATGCGCGAGCTTATTGCAAGAATTAAAGTAGTTTTAAGACGCGCAGAAAAATNNATGAAATTGAAAAGGCATCTATTCTTGTAACAGCATTGGATGACAGTCCTGCGGCACAGCAATATGTTGCAATTGTTATGAATGATATAACAAAGAATTTATACCAAAATGAACAGTATCGTGATCAATTGAAGAACGAGTTAGCTGCAGAAAAATCAAAATCAGAAGAGCAAAACCCAAAATCACAGGCAGAACTTTTAAACTGCAGCGGGATTCAGCTGAACCTGGCTTCGTACAGCGCGACTGTAAACAAAAATCCTATTGAACTTACCGTAACAGAATTCAGGCTTTTAAAAGCATTTATTGAAAATAAAAATAACGTACTTACCCGCGAACAGCTTATAGAAGCAGCATATCCTGAAGATACCTATTTAAATGACCGCGCGGTAGACTGCCACATAAAGAGACTTCGAAAAAAGATTGGTTCCGAAAGCATAGAAACCATTTACGGACTCGGTTACAAGTTTAATGAAAACCATGCAGGAGTAAATTGATGCGCCTAAAATTGCGATTTCCAATCAGCATTCAAATTTCTATTTTTCTTGCAATGGTTGCTTTTATTCCGGTTGCCGCAATGATGATGCTTAAAACCTATGAAAGTCAGCTGCTTACAATGACCGAAAATTCCAATGTTCAGCAGGCAAGACTTTTAGCCTCGTGCCTCGCCCAATATTCCGCTATCGATGCAAAAACATCACAGAAAATTCTTGCTGATATGGAAGGCAATTTTGATGCCCGAATCAGAATTCTCGATGCAAGCGGAAAACTTCTTGCCGACTCCAGCCGAATTGAAAACAAAGAAAAACAGGACGTTCCCGAAAAGCCGGCAGAATACACAAGGCAATCACAAAGCGCCGCTACCGAAAGTAAATCAGGAACAAAAGCAGAATCAAAGAAAAAAACAAATACTTCGTTTATTTACAGACTTTTTTCTATTCCGGTACGCATCTACAGAAAATTCAGACCGCCTTATGCCGCATATTCAAAAGCAGATTTTTATTCCGGCGCGACCGTTTATGATGGAAGTGAAATTAAAGCCGCACAAATGGGAAACTACGGTTCTGCAACACGAATTTCCGGCGGCGGACAGGTTTCGGTTACACTTTATTCTGCAATGCCGGTTATAAACAGCGGAAAAGTAACAGGCATTGTTCTTGTATCGCGTTCCACCTGGCGCATTCTTCAAAATCTTTATGAACTTAGAATTGACCTTGCAAAAGTCTTTTTATGGTCGCTTGCAGTCGTAATTGTGATTGCGGTTTTTCTTGGCTTGCGAATCAGTTTTCCTTTAAAAAAACTTGCAGGGCAGGCAGCAAAATGCGCAGACAAAAAAGGTTTGATTGGTTCAGACGCAAAGAAATTTACAGGTCAAAAACGCCGTGACGAAATTGGAGACCTTAGCCGTTCTTTTACAACCTTAATTGAAAAACTTGATACAAAAATCCGCTACACTCAGGCTTTTGCCTCGGACGTAAATCACGAATTTAAAAACCCGCTTTCGGCAATCCGTTCTTCCGCAGAAATTCTTGCAGATAGTGGCACATCTGAAAGCGAAAAAAATCAGTTTACACAGGCTATTCTTGAAGAAGTAACCCGCCTTGAACGCCTCCTTACAGGAGTGCGCGGAATTTCAAAAATAGAAGGCTCAGACGCTTTTAATGATTTTGAAGAAATTCCTGTAGAAATGTTTTCAAAAAACATAATCAATTCAATAAAAAAGACTTTCCCGACGGCAGAATTTTATACAGATTTTACAAACTGCGAAAAAGTTTTTATGCATCCGGATTATTACGAGCGCATAGTTTATAATCTTCTGGAAAATGCGGCAGGCTTTGCAACCAAAATAAAGCTTACAGTAGAAAAATCTGAAAAAATCAAAACAGATAAAGCTCAAAAAGCAGAACTTAAAATTACCGTAGAANNAAGCCGAAGCAGAAAAAATCTTTGAACGCTTTTATTCAAACCGCCCCGAAGCAGAAAAAAGTTCTCACACAGGGCTTGGACTTTCCATAGTAAAAACAATTGTGGACGCTTTGGAAGGCAAAATTTTAATTAAAAAAAGCGAAGAACTTGGCGGCGCTTTATTCGAAATAAAAATTCCTGTAAACGAAATCTCCAAAAAAGACAAAAAATAACACATTTTTGACACAATTCTGACACATTTCCTTTTTACACTTTAGAAAACTAAAAATAAAAGAGGAAAATGATGGAAGAAATCAACCAAATTAAAGAAAACCAAAAATCAAAATTCTGGAATGGAATCGGCGGAAAGCTTATTTTTATGGGTGGAGTAATCGGGATACTTCTTATTGGGCTTCTGATTATAAGCGGGCAGCTGTCATCCAGAGAAGACACTTATCAGAATGCTCAGCATGAAATTTCAAAGTCAGCAGGCGGAATTCTTCATATTGACGGTCCTTTCTTTGTGGTTCCTTACCGCAAAACCTGGGAAGAAAAAGTTTACAAAAACAGCACACAATTTACAGAAACGAGAGTGCTTAACGGCTACGAATACATTCCGGCCGAAAGTGTAAACATGGACTTTAATTTTGACACTGAAACGCGTTCTGTGGGCATTTATTCTGCACCGATTTTTACAGGCAAGGCAAACGTAAATGCAGTTTTCAATGTGCAGGTTCCAGCGGATATGGGAGGGGTTGTTTACTACCCTTCTAAGGCTGTTCTCTGCGTACTTACACAAAACATCTCGCTTATGGAACGACCGGTTTTAAACATAAACAACACAAATTATGACACAGACTTTTTTAACTTTGACGGAGTATGGGCGCTTGGCACAAAAATTCCGCTTACATCGGGAAAATTTACATTAAGCACAAAGCTTGATTTACGCGGCGCAATTCGCTTTGCTTACAAAATCAGTTCAAAAGATACAAAGGTTTCTGTAAATTCCGACTGGAAATCGCCGGGCTTCACAGGCTTTACATTCTTGCCTGATTTTAGAAAAATTTCGGACGAAGGTTTTAGCGCACAGTGGCACATTCCATTCGGCTCAACCGAAACAGATCAGAATATTGGCGTTGATTTTGTTGAACCTGTAAATATTTACCAGAAACTTCACCGCGCAATAACATACGGCTTCCTGTTTATAATTGTGCCGTTCCTTGTTCTTTTCCTGTTTGAAATTTTTGCAAAAATCAATCTTCATCCGGTTCAGTACCTGCTTTCGGGTGCAGCAACAGTTTTGTTCTTCCTGCTTTTGCTTGCAATTTCAGAACACGCACTTTTTGAACCAAGCTATATTGTTGCGGCTGTAGCTGCTTCGGTAACAGTTTCGCTTTACGTAATTTCAATTACCAAAAAATATGCGCTTGGCTTAATTATGATGCTTATGTTTACACTGCTTTACACATTCCTGTTCTTCTCGCTCCGCTCCGAAGATTATGCACTGCTTCTTGGCTCTCTGTTTGCATTTGGAATTCTTGCAGGCATCATGTATGTTACAAGAAAAGTTGACTGGTACAATATTGCAAAGAAATGAAACAGTTTTTAAGAAAGGTTATAAACCAGAAAACAACATTTCATCCGATAATTATGACGGTGTTCTGCGTATTCCTTTCTCTGTGCCGTATAATTTTTACGGCACGGTTAATGTACGCATTTTTGCTGTGGAATCTCTTTCTGGCAATTGTTCCCTGGTTCACGGCAAAAGTAATATTTGATAATAAGTTCGGTAAAAAGACAGAAACTGCTCTTATGCTCTTATGGCTTGTTTTTTTTCCGAACGCACCTTACCTGCTTACTGATTTAATTCACCTTGGAAAGCAGCCGTTTGCTCCAAGATGGTTTGATCTTACACTTTTGCTAACTTACGGTTTTACAGGTCTTTTTTACGGCTTCGAAAGCCTTAAATTAATAGAAGAGAAAATCAGAGGCAGATTTCCAAAAATCTCTCCGCATATTCTGATTACAGTAATTTTGTATACGGCGAGTTTTGGGGTTTACATAGGACGTTTTTTAAGATGGAATTCGTGGGATATTTTAAGCAATTTTATTCCGCTTATAAAAGACGTTCTTTTTATAATTTCACACCCGGTTCAAAATGCAGCGGCATGGGGCTTTACATTTTTATTTGGAACGCTTTTGAACTTGATGTATATGATAGAAAAAAAGAAGTTCCTGCCGTAAAAGACAGGAACTTTTCTCAGGTTGATTTATTTTGATTTGAGCAAAATCGACACGTTTATTTTAAGAGTTCTGCAATATCGGCACGTTTCCAGCGGATTGCCGTTGTGTAAGCTGTGTCACCTGAAACGTTCTTTACAGATTTGTCGAGTCCGCAAGCCAGCAATTCCTTAACGACTGTGGCAGAACTGTTTTTTGCCGCATAGTGAAGGATTGTATTACCCTGAACATCGCTGAGTTTTCCTGCATATTTTACAATGCTCATAATCATCTGCTTTTTATTTTTTTCAAGGGCAATTGTAACGCCGTTACGGCCCTTTTTGTCTATCATCTGGAACGGATTTGCGCCTGCTGCCAGAAGAACATTTGCATAATTAAGCATGTTATTTTCGATTGCATAATTCAAAGCTGTATACCCGTCTGCATTTCTTGTATCAATCGGGAATCCATCTTTTATAAGACTTTGCAAAAGTTCTGCACCAGCTTTTTCCTTTACAACAATATGAACCGGAGTATTTCCGTCGCTGTCTGTAATATTGTTAGACTTTCCAAGAACAGCACGAATTACCGAAGGATTGCTCTTTATTACAATTGAAAGCGGAGTTTTTCCATTTTTATCGCGTGAAAGAGGATTTCCACCAGCATTTCTTATCATATTGATAATTTCAATATCTCCACGGTAAGCTGCCTCGTGGTAAGCATTCTGACCGTTTACAGACTGCACATTAGGATTTGCACCGCCCTTAAGCAAGGTTGCAACAGCGTCTTTATTTCCGCCACGAATCGAGTCCATTAAAACAGTTACGCCGTTTGTATCACTTGAATTAGGATTTGCACCGTTTTTAAGCAGAGTCTGCGCCATATCAAGTTTTCCCGCAAGCACGGCTTCTGCAAGAGGAGATTTTCCGGAACTGTTCTGAGCATTTACATCAACACCAAGACGAATCAGTTCATTCAACGAAGCAGGAGCATCCCAGCGAACAGCAGTATGCATTACAGTACTTCCAAGGTTGTCGCGGGCATTCAGTTCAGAACCGCCGTCAATCATAACATTTATGATTTTAGGATTATTTGATTTTACCGCACTGAATAAAGGTGTTTCGCCATTTGCATTACGCGCAGAAATATCAGCTCCTTTTGTAAGAAGTCCCTGAATTGCATCTGCGTATTCCCATTCAGCCGCATAATGAAGGGCTGTGTTTCCACTTCCGTCCGTAGCTTTAATTGTCTTAGAAGTAATAAGCCAGTCCTGAACCGAGCCGCCATATTTTAAGGCAAGGCGAAGCGGAGAATTATTGTTTGTATTTGTAGAGAAAATATCTGCATCCTTTGCCATAAGCATTTCGCCAACTTTCTGGCGGTTTTTAAGCACACAGATAAACAATGCAGAATTTCCGTCACTGTTTCTGATATTTACATCATCAGTAAGGCTTATAATATACTGGATTTTAGAGATTACAACATTGTTCAAAAGTGCAAGGTGAAGCGGTGTATTTCCTTTTGAATCCTGAGAAGAAACGTTAGAAGAATTTACAAGGGCTTCAAAAACTGCATCATCAGCTTCAAAAGCTATAAGCAAAGGGGATTTTCCGTTTGTATCACTTGTATGAATATTTGCTCCGTTTGCAGTAAGCAGTCTGATTGTATTAACATTATTTTTAAGAACTGCAATTTCAAGAGGAGTAACGCCTTCCTTATTTTTTGCATCAATTTCTGCACCTGCACCAACAAGCATCGAAAGAACATTTTCATCAATATTCATCATTGCGGCTGTGTGAAGAACTGTATCACCATACATATCTTTTATAGAAAGATCTGCACGGTACGAAATAAGAAGACTGTAAATTTCCTGAACTTTATCTTTTGGAACAGCAAGCATTACAGGAGTTTTTCCAAGATTGTCTTTTGCATTTACATTTGCGCCTGCATCAAGCAAAAGTTTTGCAATTGCAACGTTTCCATAACGAACAGCTTCGTGCAATGGAGTTGCGCCGGAACTGTCCTGAGCTTTTGTATCTGCATTATTTTCCAGAAGATATTTTGCAATTGATTCGTGACCGAAAATTGCCGCAAAATGAAGCGGAGTCTGACCGTCATCAAAGCGGATGCTTAAATTTCTGGAAGAAACTGCATCCTGAAAATATGAAAAACTTGTGTTAACTTCTTCTGCACCTGCAAGAATAAGTGCAGCCGCAATCTGAACTGAATCATCTGAGCTGATATTTTCAAACGCTATATCAAGAGGGGTTTTGCCGTTTGAATCTGCAACTGAAAGCGGAAGCTGATTATCTATACATTTTTCAATTCCAGAAAGATTTCCGGTTTTTGCAAAATAATGAACAATTGTCTGTCCTTCGTCGTCTTTAACTTCACCTGTTTCCGGAGTAACCATTACGTCGTAATAAAAAGAATCGCGCTCAAGCGCCATATCAAGAGCGGTAATAAAATCGCCGTTGTGCGAGAAAATTGTAGACGGAGCTCCCTTAATAATTGCTTCGGCTGCTTCATAAGAATTATGAGCAATTGCCACGTGAAGCGGAGTATCGCTATTGTAATTTTTTATTTCGGGGTCTGCGCCGTTAAAAATAAACCATGAACACAACTGAGCATCGTTCATTTCTGCGGCAACGTGAAGAACTGTATCGCCATTTTCGTCCTGTGCATTAATTTCACCAGGAGTCATAAACTGTTTTTTTGCTTCTTCAGTTTTGTTTGCCCTGAGCATTTCCTGCGGGCTGTCTCCAGATTTTGCCACCTGACTTGTCGTACATCCAAAAAAGACAAGAGGCATTGCTAAGACTAGAATTGCAAATTTTTTAATCATAATTTCCCCTCAGATAAAAATTTCCAGTTTTANNATCGGGGGAAATTTAAATATGTTTACTGTTTTTTTTAAGATTTCAACACATCAAGCATTTTTCGGAAGGCACTTTCAGGTTTATTAAGTTCCTTAGAACCGCGCGTAATTTTGCAAAGAGACATACCATATTTTTTTGCAATTTCACGCTGGGTAGTACCTGCTGCAATTTCCTTTACTAAAAGCCACCGCTGGGAAAATTCCTTAAGTTCAGCTTTAGTAAAAAGGCAGTTAAAAAAATCATAAGTAAGCTCAACATCATCTGCCTTTTTTATAAGGGAACAAAGCTCCATAATTGCAGCTTCGGTAACAGAATCTTCGCTTTCGTGTAAATTCTCTTTTTCCATAAATCCTACTTCTTTAAGAGTGCTTCAATCTTTGCGGCAGCTTCGTTAATTTCCGGCATTTCTACGTTTTCAACATCACCTTCGTCTACAAGGCGGCTTGTTTTTTCTTCCATCGGAAGACGTGCAAGAACAGGAATATTAAAATCAGCTGCAATTTTATCGATATTGCTCTTTCCAAAAACAGTAATTTCTTTACCGCAATCAGGACATTTTACATAGCTCATATTCTCGACAAGACCAAGAATAGGAATATTCATCATATTTGCCATGTTAACGGCTTTTTCTACAATAACGCGCACAAGCTGTTGTGGCGACGAAACTATGATAATTCCGTCTATTGGAAGCGACTGAAATACTGTAAGCGGAACATCGCCGGTTCCCGGTGGCATATCTACGAACATAAAATCAACGTCTTTCCAGATTACATCTGTCCAGAACTGCTTTACAGCACCTGCAATTACAGGTCCACGCCAGATAACAGGATCTGTTTCGTTCTGCAAAAGAAAATTCATAGACATAAGCTGAATACCAGAATCTGTAACAACAGGAGTTAAAGCATCCTGACCATCTACAGCCTGAGCACGTTCGTTTCCAACGCCAAAGCTTTCCGGAATAGAAGGTCCTGTAATATCGGCATCTAGAATTGCCGTTCTAAAACCGTCTTTATTTACCTTGCTGGCAAGAAGGCTTGTTACAAGAGATTTTCCTACACCACCCTTACCACTTACAATTCCAATTACTTTTTTAACCTTGCTGTCTTTGTGTAAATCAACGTGAAAATCACGCTTTTCACATTGTTCTCCGCAGTTGCCGCAATCATGAGTACATTCTGCCATATTCGTATGCTCCTATAAATAATACACGTAAAAAAATTGCAAAAGCAATTTCTAACTTTACCATATTGTAAAATATATCATATTAAATATAACGAATTTTCTTTAAATCGGGTTTAAAATCTTTCATTAATTGTCCATTTCGCGCATTGAAAAGTCTTTGTCTTCGCCAATCATTTCGAGCATTATTTTTGCAAAAGTCGGGTCGAACTGAGTACCAATTCCTTTTTCAATTTCTGAGCGGGCAATCTGCTGAGTAAGAAGTTTCCTGTAACTGCGGTTACTTGTCATTGCGTCGTAAGCATCGGCAACAGCAATTATGCGTCCAATTTCAGGAATATTTTCTCCAGCCAGTCCTTCCGGATAGCCCTTTCCGTCGTAGCGCTCGTGATGGTAGTGAGCACCATCGGAAATGTGCGGAATCTGAGTTATATTTTTAAGAATCTGATTTCCAATTTTCGGATGATTTTTTATAATTTCGTATTCTTCGGGAGTAAGTTTTCCTTCCTTATTTATAATACTGTTTGGAATACCAATTTTTCCTACATCGTGCAAAAGAGCAATAATATACAAATCTCTGCATTCGGATTCTGTTTTACCTGCCCGTTTTGCAATTTCCCTTGAATATTCTGCAACTCGCGTTGAATGACCATGTGTATAAGTATCTTTTGCATCAATTGCACTGGCAAGAGCAGTGGCAGTTTCTGTAGTCATTTTAGTAAGCGCTTCAATATTTTTGTGAACTACATTTTCCATCTGATAAACAGACTTTGCAAGCGTACCAAGCTCATTGCGTTTTTTTATGGAAAGCAAATCTTCTGCAGGATTATCATTATTGGAAGCAAAACGGTTTGTTTCTTTCGTAATTAAAAGAACCGGCTTTATATAATTAATATTAAAATAAAGCGCAAAAAATACAATAGAACAAATACCTGCAATTAAAATAGTTATAATTACATTTTTTATAAAAGAAAGCTTTGCATCAACAAATTCCTGAACATTTTTCTGAGCGCCAATTAAGGCAACAATTTTGCCGGAAGAATCATAAACCGGAAGCTGCGCCGTAATGTGCGAACCACTTCTTGATTTTATAGTATGACGTACAAGAGAGGCTCCTTCCTCGTAAACCCTTACTGTCGTTGCATGATAACTTGGCTCAAAATAGTCTTCTTCGTAGCCAAGCGGATAAGGAGTCCATTTTGTAACCTTGCCAACCGGATCATAAAAATAAAAAATATGAGTATAATCCGGAGCATCAACCGCAGAAACATAAATTACATTCAAATTAAAATTATCAACAATACGCTGCAAATCATCTATAACAGCATACCATTTTTCATCCGGGACAGGCTCCTTTTTATATTTTTCAAAATCCTCTGGATTCAAAAAAGAACGTGCGGCCTCCGCAATATCCTGAATTTCCGTGTCATACTGCTCTTTAAACTGTCTGTCGAAAGCAAGGTAACTCGATGTAAAAACAAGCGAACAAAGCAAAACATTTACAGCAATAATGTAAAAAACAACCTTTTTTGTTATAACAGGAAAATGCCTAGTCATATCTATAATTATAACACATAAAGTTAAACTTACAAATCTTTATTCTTTTCGTGTAAATCTTCTATTCCGTTTACCATAAAAGAAAATTTTGTATGGCAAAAAATCTGAATCAAAATTCTTTTATCTACACACGGAACAAATCAACTTGCGTACCAATTTCGTTGATTGAAGTCTGCACCTGAGCTGATATATTACCAAGAGAGGAACCTGTTTCACTGATTTTACGAGCACCAATGCTCATTTCATCCATACTTCTTAGCATTGTTGTACTTGCATCCTGCAGCGAATGCATTTCAGACAAAATCAACTTATTACCTTCCCGCATTTCCACGCTTGCTGTTCGAACTTCCGAAGTACTGTCTGTCATACGTCTGAGCATTTCGATAATCTGAGCCGAACCGGCATCCTGTTCTTTCATTGCAGCTTTAATCTGCATAACAAGTTCATCAGTTTCTGAAAGCAGTTCTGCAACCTTTTTAAACGTTTCACTTGCTTCGCTTGAAGCAGTAACAACAGTATTTATAGATGTCTTGATATTTTCCAGCTGGTCTCCAATTGTCTTTGACTGAGAATTAGAAGTTTCGGAAAGCTTACGAATTTCATCTGCAACAACAGCAAAACCTTTTCCAGATTCACCGGCATGAGCCGCTTCAATAGCTGCATTCATAGCAAGCAGGTTTGTCTGTTCTGCAATCTCGGAAATAGCCGCATTGGCTTCCTGAAGCATCTGCGACTGAGTTTCAATTTCCAGAACCTTATCGTTAACGGACTGCTGCTTGCTAAAACCAAGCTGCGAATTTGTACGCAAAGTTTCGAACGAGCCAGACATTTTGTCCATTGAAACATTAACAGAACTGATATTTCCAATCATCTCTTCAACGGCAGACGAAGCTTCGGTTACAATTTCTCCCTGACTGCCAATCATTTTTTCCAGAGATTCAATATTTCCGGTAATTTCGTTTACCGCACCGGCAGTCTGATTTACGCTCTGTCCCTGATTTTCAATCTGCTTTTTGATACTTCCGATATTTGCAATAATCTGAGTGATTGCGCTTGCTGTATTTTCGCTTGCCAGAGACATATCTCCGCCCGCAGTAACAAGATCTTCCTTAGAATGCTTAACATCGCCAATAATAGCCTGCAACTTTTCGCTGAATAAATTAAATCCATTAACTACATCGCCAATTTCGTCTTTTGATGATGCAGGAAGTCTCTTTGTAAGGTCAGCATCGCCTGTAGCAATTTCGTGAATAGCACCACGTAAATTGCGCAAAGGTTTTACAACAGTATTAACAACAATCGCAACAACTACAGCTATAAAAATCAATGCAACAGCCATAATCACAAGCATTACGCGGAATAATCCGAAATTCCACCAAAAAAGTCCGAATACGGAGCAATCAGCACAACAACCCAATCTGTATTTTCAATTGGGCAATAAGCTGCCGCCATTTTCATTTTATTTGTTTTATCGTAGTAAATAATAGAATTTGATGCGCCATTCAAAGCGTCCTGAGCCGCATTTACAAAATCTTCGCCGGCAACATCTTTAATAGATTTTTCTTCGTTCAAAATTTCAAAATCTGAATGAGCAACCACCACGCCGGAAGTCTTATTCACAATCATCGGGTGAGAAGATTTACCGATAACAATATTCTGCATTGAAACTGCCAGGTCGGAAGCATCAATTGCCGAAGAAAGTACACCGATTTTTTTACCATCAGGAGCAAAAACAGGTACGGCATAATTTGTTACTAACGCACCGAACATATTTAAGTGCGGATCCATCATGCCTCGTTTTCAATTTAAAGCACCAGCCATATAATCTTTTTTGTGATTATCTGCCCATTTACCTTTGGAATTATAACCAATACCGTCACTATTATAAAAAGCAAGACCGCTGTAACGTGCGTTTCCCTTAACTATTTCGTTTACGTCCTTCCACTTGTCATGCATATCAGTATCCGGGTTGGTAACTGCCGGATGCTTTGCAATTGATTCAAGCAAAGAAAACTCCTTCTCTACAATCTTTTCAATATCGCTTGCAGTTTTCTCTGCAAGGTTCCGGTTTCCAGTTAATACAGCATTAGTTAATTCAGCTTTTGACATATTGTAAGCCGCAAAAATAATTAACCCGATAGAAACAGTAACTAAAGCAAGAAGAACAACATTAAGTTTTACTCTGAGATTCATACGCACACCTTCTCCCCCCATTATATTCTTAAAATTATAACCCAGGAAAATAGCATTTACAAATTATTTTTTTGTATGGCAAAAGAGAGAGTATTTAATTATTCAGCAAATTGATTGTCTAAGGAATCAGTCTTACTTCCAGGTTTCCCAGATTTTCTGTGCAAGACCAACAGTAGCTGCATTTTTACCATTTCTGCAAACCGGCTGCCTCATAAGCTTAAGCTGATTTTCAAAAAGCTTATCTGCTTTTTCACTGTCGTCAAGATAAGCAATGCTTGCGTAATCTTTTGACTTTTTGTCAGTCATCTCTTCGATAGCATCTGACCTGCTTCCTGCTTCTCGAGCAATTGCATCCACAACACTGTCAAACTCGCCACGGCTCATTTCTTTTTCTTTAAGATCCACAAACTGAACTGGAATACGGCGTTCAGCAAACCATCTTTGAGCTGTTTTTACGTCAAAGTTTTTTAATGTACCAAATATTTGAATCATAATTTTTCCCCATCAAATTTATTATGCCAGGGAAGTTTTTCAGATAAAATATTGTTGATCTTACTCATCATCCCACGCATCATAGTCCCCGCGATTTGCTCTGAAAGTTGACCATCCGCTCGACTTTTCCTGAAGCATTTCGGCATCTTCGCGCCCTTGCAAAGTTCTCCATGTATCGTAACGAGCATCTGGCTTTACAGAGCGGTCTTTGTTTTTTTCTTGTAAATCTTCAATTCCGTTTGCCATAAAAGTTTCTTTACTAATATTATAACATACACAGTTTCATAAAACTACACCACTTACTCCAGCGGCTCTCCGCTCGTCTCTTCCATTTCGGCAATTTCATGACGCAACGTGTCTTCCAGCGCTTCGTTATAGCCGGTTAATGCGGCAAAAGGCAAAAAGATTTTTGCACGCTGACTAAGCGGCATGCGGTTTTTAAGGGAATCGTAATTCCAGTTGTAGTTTATAATGTCGTCATATTTTTTTTCGTTCATAGTCCTCTCACATGGTGGTTTTGTCCCTTCGACAAGCTCAGGGACCGCAAGTTAGCTCAGGGACCGCAAGTTCGCTTAGGGCTCGCAAGTTAGCT
>DEEV01000079.1:13932-16439 GCA_002350445.1 Treponema sp. UBA2869
CGGTCGCGGGTGGTGGCGCCTTCTTCCAGATTCATACCTTTTAAAATAGCGTTTTTGCCATATTTACTCATAATTTTAAGTCGAGCTTTCTGCAGACTGTCTTCTTTTGTCTGATTCAAGCCGCCTTCTTTTTCATCAATTTCATCAAAAAGACTCGGCTGTCTTTCGTTTGCAGGCTTTGTATTATTTGCAACAACATTAACACGGCGCACAAACCATGCAGGATTCACAACCTTTTTAAAAACAGAAACAAAGCCTTCTACGATCAGTCTGGAAGAATTTGTTTCTGTCGTAAAACTCCAGTTTCCATGAGCAGGTTTTGGAATTTCACGACCGTAATAATCGCGGACAAGTTCTCCGTCAAAGCCAGGAACCCAAACACTTTCCACATCATAGCCAACGTAAAGCGTTATTGAACCTGTAACAAGATTTTTCTTATACAAATCTAACGCTAAAAGTTCTGCCATTTCGCGCACAATAATTTTTGCTTTTTCAAATGAATAAGGTTCGTGAAGCACCTGACCGCTTCCAAGACTTTTTGCTTCCGATTTATAACTTTTAATTTCCTTCATTCCGACCGGTTCAATGCCCCAGGCGTGATCGATCAGAATTTCTGCATCAATTCCAAATTCATCATAAAGAATTTCTGGATGATTCAGCGAAGTACGGGCAACATCGCCCATTGTGCGTATAAAATGCTTTTCCAGTCTTTTTGCCGTTCCCCTTCCAACCCGCCAGAAATCTGTTATTGGACGGTGATTCCAAAGCTGCTTCCGGTAAGACAGTTCATCAATTTCGGCAACACGCACGCCGTCCTTGTCCGCAGGAATATGCTTTGCAACAATATCCATGGCAACCTTGCAAAGGTAAAGATTTGGCGCAATGCCGGCGGTGGCTGTAATTCCGGTTTCTTTTAACACATCATGAATTACACGGACAGCAAGCTCGTGCGCTGTTATTTTGTAAAACGAAAGATAACTGGTTGCATCTATTAAAACTTCGTCTATCGAATAAACGTGAATATCTTCGGGCGCAAAATAATGCAGATAAATATTGTAAATGCGCGTTGAATACTGAATGTAAAGTGCCATGCGCGGAACTGCAACAATGTAATCTAAATCTTTTCCTGTCTGCCTTTTAATTTCGCGGGCTTTTGCTTCTACTTCGAAAAGTCTAGAACGCCCGCTAAGTCCATACACTTTAAGGGCCGGAGTTACAGCAAGACAGATGGTTTTAGTTGTGCGACATTTATCTGCGACAACAAGCTTTGTCGTAAGAGGATCAAGCCCGCGCTCGCAGCATTCAACAGAGGCATAAAATGATTTAAGGTCAATTGCTATAAATGTCTTCAATTTACAGGATTTTCAGGCTTAATTTTAGAACGAGTTTTTCGAATTACAGGCTGAATGGCATGCCGAACAATTACCGTCGCAAAATGATTTTCCGTTCTTTTTATTTTTTACAAGGCTTACGACAATAACTGCAACCACAGCCACAAGAATCACACCAACTAAAACTGTTCCCATTTGTTTTCCTTATGCAAGAGCCTTGCTGTATTTTTTTACAAAAAGCATATAAATCATAAAGCCTAAAGAAAGAAGCGCAAAAACAAGCCCTACAAGATTTGCACTTCCGCTAAACAGCTTGCCAATCTGATTAATCTGAAGCGAAATTAGATAGGCAAAGCCGCACTGATGTCCAATTGCAATCCACGTCCATTTTGCATTGTTCATTTCGCGTCGTATTGCCGCAATTGCCGCAACACACGGAGCACAAAGCAAATTAAACACAAGGAATGAATATGCAGAAATTCCAGAAAAAGCATTTCCAATTGCCTGATATGCAGAAAGTTTTCCATTGCCATAAAGAATTTCCAGCGTACCAACAATATTTTCTTTGGCAACAATTCCTGTAAGAGTTGCAACAACCATCTGCCAGTTTCCCCAGCCAAGCGGACTGAAAATCCATGCAATTGCACTGCCAAATTTTGCAAGAATCGAAGAATCAAGCTGATCTTCAGAAAGCATTCCAAAGCCCTGTTCTGTCCACCCAAAGAATGTCATAAACCACACTACAATAGAAGAAAGAAGAATGATTGTTCCCGCTTTTTTTATAAAAGACCAGCCGCGGTCCCACATAGAACGAAGAACGTTTAAAAGCGTAGGCATGTGATAAGCTGGAAGTTCCATAACAAATGGAGACGGACTTCCTGCAAAGACTTTTGTTTTTTTAAGAACGATTCCCGAAATTATAATTGCCGCAAGTCCAATAAAATATGCAGAAGTTGCAACCCACGGAGAACCGCCAAAAACAGCACCTGCAATCATAGCAATAACAGGGACCTTTGCACCGCATGGAATAAACGTTGTAGTAATGATTGTCATACGTCGGTCACGAAGATTTTCGATTGTACGGCTTGCCATAATTCCCGGAACACCGCAGCCGGTTCCAACCAGAATAGGAATAAATGATTTTCCGGAAAGTCCGAAGCGGCGGAAAATACGGTC